>CAZHRH010000019.1:0-24224 GCA_964534475.1 uncultured Wenzhouxiangellaceae bacterium | reverse complement strand
TTGGCGGACAGGTGTCCGAGCATGGCGTTGGCCAGACCGAGGTTGCCTTCAGCATTTTCAAAGTCGATCGGGTTGACCTTGTGCGGCATGGTCGAGGAGCCGACTTCATCGGCCACCAGTTGCTGGCGGAAGTAGCCCAGCGAAATGTAGCCCCAGATATCACGCGCCAGATCAATCAGCACGGTATTGATGCGGCACAGGGCATCGGCGTATTCGGCAATCCAGTCGTGAGGTTCGATCTGCGTGGTATACGGGTTCCAGTCCAGGCCGAGGGCTTCGACAAATTGCTGCGATAGCTGCAGCCAGTCGATGTCCGGACAGGCGATGATGTGCGCGTTGTAGTTGCCGACGGCGCCGTTGATCTTGCCGCCGACGGACACTGCCTGCAGCGTGCGGCGCTGACGGCGCAGGCGCTGCACCACGTTGGCGATTTCCTTGCCCAGCGTGGTCGGGCTGGCGGTCTGGCCATGCGTGCGCGCCAGCATCGGCAGCGCGGCGTACTCCTGCGCCATGCTCGTCAGTTGCTGTTCCAGTTGCTGCAACCCTGGCTGGATCAATTCGGCGCGGGCCTCGCTCAGCATCAGCGCGTAGGCCAGGTTGTTGATGTCCTCGGAGGTGCAGCCAAAGTGAATGAATTCGGTGGCTGCGGCCAGCGCTGGATGCGCCGCCAGTTGTGTTTTCAGGTGATATTCCACCGCCTTGACGTCGTGGTTGGTTTTGCCTTCGATGGCTTTGATCGCCGCGGCATCGACCAGACTGAATTCATCCAGCAAGGCTTGTAAAAATTGCTGGCTGGTGGCGTCGAACGCGGGCAGTTCAGGCAGTCCGGATTCGGCTGCCAGCGCCTGCAGCCAGCGGATTTCGATCAGATGGCGCTGGCGGATCAGCGCGTATTCGCTGAGCAGGCCGCGCAGGGCGGCGGTCTTGTCGGCATAGCGGCCATCGACCGGGCCGATGGCGGTTAATGCCTGTAACGGCAAGTTGGATTCGGCGTGGTTCATGGCTGTATATGGTAGCGTTTTTGCTCTGCTGCCGTTGATTTAGTTGCATTGCTGTTGGTGTTGCGCTCTGGCGCAACGAGTGAATGGGCTGGATACCGGCCTGCGCGGTATGACGGGCTACGTTTGATCGCATCAATGGGCACAGCATTGTCGATATGTGTGTCTGCGACGCTTGAATTGACTGGATACCGGCCTGCGCCGGTATGACGGGCTACGTTTGAATACATGAAAGGCGGCAGAAGCGTGGCGCAGTGACGCTCAGGTATGTCATTCAGGCAGCGTGTAGTCGGATGGCGGTCTGATCAATCACAACGAACGTTTATAATTGACCTTTGGTAATCATCATGAATTCAATCTGGAGTAGGGCATGACTGAGCAAGCCGGCAAGTGGCGCGAGGAACAAGACTCCATGGGCACGCTGCAGGTGCCAGCAGCGGCGCTGTACGGTGCGCAGACCCAGCGTGCGGTGAACAATTTCCCCATCAGTGATCTGCGCATGCCGCGCGCCATGATCCGCGCGCTGGGCCTGATCAAGCAGGCGGCGGCGCGCAGCAATCAGCGTTTGGGCCTGCTGGACGCCAGTCTGGCCGATGCCATTGTTGCAGCGGCAGCGCAGGTGGCTGGTGGTGAGCTGGATGCGCACTTCCCCATCGATATCTTCCAGACCGGCTCCGGCACCAGCAGCAACATGAATGCCAACGAGGTGATCGCGCACGTGGCGGCGGCGGCCGGCAGCGAGGTGCATCCGAACGACGACGTCAACATGAGCCAGAGCAGCAACGACGTGATCCCCACCGCAATCCAGGTGGCTGGCTGTCTGCTGGCGCATGAACAACTGCTGCCGGCACTGGCGCATCTGCAGCACACCCTGGAACGCCGTGCCGGCGAGCTGGAGCAGGTGGCCAAGACCGGACGCACCCATCTGATGGATGCCATGCCGGTGACGTTCGGCCAGGAGCTGAACTGTTGGGCCAGCCAGATTGCCAGCAACCGCGCGCGCATAGAATCAGCGCAGCACCGGCTGGCGGCGCTGCCGCAGGGCGGCACGGCGGTGGGCACCGGCATCAACGCGCACAGCAAGTTTGCCGCTACCTTTGCCGCAGAAATCAGCCGCCTCAGCGGCTTCAATTTCCGTCCTGCGAGCAACAGTTTTGAGGGCATCAGCAGCCAGGATGCGGCGGTGGAATTGTCCGGGCAATTGAAAACGCTGGCTTGCAGCCTGATGAAGATCAGCAACGATCTGCGCTGGATGAACTCCGGGCCGCTGGCCGGGCTGGGTGAAATCGAGCTCAAGGCATTGCAGCCGGGCAGTTCGATCATGCCGGGCAAGGTCAATCCGGTCATTCCCGAGGCGGTGTGCATGGTCTGTGCGCAGGTGATCGGCAACGATGCCACCCTCACCGTGGCTGGCCAGGCCGGCAATTTCCAGCTCAACGTGATGCTGCCGGTGGTGGTCTACAATTTAACCCAGAGCCTGACTCTGCTGGCCAATGCCAGTCGCGTGCTGGCCGACAGTGCGATTGCCGATTTCAGCGTGCGCGAGGACAATGTGCAGCAGGCGCTGGGGCGCAATCCAATCCTGGTCACGGCGCTGAATCCGGTGCTGGGTTACGAATTGGGCGCAAAAATCGCCAAGCAGGCCTATCAGCAGAACCGCCCGGTGAAGGAGGTCGCGCTGGAGTTGTCCGATCTGGACAGCGCCACACTGGATCGGCTGCTGGATCCGCTGACGCTGACCCAAGGCGGCATTCAGGGTTGAACAGCAGCACCCTCAGGCAACAAATACATCAGCTTGATGCACGGCTGATCAACCAGATCGCCGCCGGCGAAGTCATCGAGCGGCCGGCCTCGGTGGTGAAAGAGCTGGTTGAGAATAGTCTGGATGCCGGTGCCACGCGCATTCATGTTGATGTTGAGCGTGGCGGCATGCGCAAGATTCGCGTGCGCGACAACGGCTATGGCATGGGCCGCGATGATCTGCCGCTGGCGCTGGCGGCGCATGCCACCAGCAAGATCAGTTCGCTGGATGATCTGGAGGCCGTCGCCAGCCTCGGTTTTCGCGGTGAAGCACTGGCCTCGATCGCGTCGGTGGCGAAGCTGAGCCTGGCCAGTCGTCAGGCAGATGCTAGCCGTCATGGCTGGCAGATGGGTGCCGAAGGCGCTGAGCCGGTGCCCAGCAACTGCGCCGAAGGTACCGACATCGAGGTGCGTGATCTGTTCTATAACACGCCGGCGCGGCGCAAATTCATGCGCACCGAGCAGACCGAGTTTCGTCATATCGACGAGTTGATCAAGCGGTTGGCGCTGGCGCGCCCGGATGTGGATTTCATTCTGGAGCACAACGGCAAAACCGTGCGCCAACTGGCGGCATCGGCGCTGTTGTCGGCAGCTCAGGCTGAACAGCAGCGGCTGGCGCTGGTTTGTGGCAAAGCCTTTGTCGAGCAGGCGCAACAGATTGCAGAAAGCAGCGGCCATGGTGAGCAGGCCGACATGAGTCTGCGCGGCTGGATCGCGCGGCCGACCTTTTCCCGCCAGCAGGCCGACATGCAGTATTTCTTTGTCAACGGTCGACTGGTGCGCGACCGGCTGGTGGCGCATGCGATCAGACAGGCGTACAAGGACGTGCTGTATCACGGCCGCCATCCGGCCTATGTGCTGTATCTGGCGCTGGACCCGGCCGGCGTGGATGTCAATGTGCATCCACAGAAACACGAGGTGCGCTTTCGTGAGCAGCGCCGCGTGCACGATTTTCTGTTTGCCAGCCTGCATCGGCGGCTGGCCGCTCAGCACGCTGCTGCGGCGCATGCCGAATCTGCCGATGCTGCACAAGTCACGCATCTGCAGGTGGGCCATCGCAATGTGCCGTTGTCTACTGTCGGCATGCTTGGCGGCAGCGGATCCTCGGCGCTGTTTACCCGGCGCTACCGGCCGCCAGCGCAAACAGACGGCGGCAGCGAGCGCATCGGTGATGCCGCCGCCGCGTATGCTTACCTGGCGCAGAGCGCTGACCGGCGCTGCGATGACAATCCGCCCGCAGAGACTGCCCGACCGGAAGTCGTTGATGCTGATGATGACGCCATGCCGCCACTGGGGCATGCGCTGGCACAGTTGCAGGGCATTTACGTGCTGGCCGAGAACGCCCATGGTCTGGTGCTGGTAGACATGCACGCGGCGCATGAGCGCATCACCTATGAAGGTCTGAAGCAGGCCTGGGGGCAGGCGCAACTGCAGGCCCAGCAGTTGTTGCTGCCACAACAGATTGCGGTGAGCGAACGCGAGGCGGATGCGGTAGAGACGTTTGCCGCGCAACTGCAGGCGTTTGCCCTGGATGTCGTGCGCAGCGGACCGGAATCGATCACGGTGCGCGCGGTGCCGCAACTGCTGGCCGCTGCCGACATCGAAGCGCTGCTGCGCGACGTGCTCACCGAGCTGGTCAATCTGGAAACCAGCGCGGTGCTGGAACAGCAGGCCAATGAGATGCTGTCGAGCATGGCCTGTCATGGCTCGGTGCGCGCCAACCGCAAGCTCAGCCTGGAGGAAATGAACGCTTTGCTGCGGGCGATGGAAGACTGCGAGCGCAGCGATCAGTGCAACCATGGTCGTCCCACCTGGCTGCAACTGGATCTGGCCACGCTGGACAAGCTGTTTTTGCGTGGCCGCTGATAAAAACGCCCTGAACACGGAGCTGGTTGCACAAACGCACTGGCCGGTGCTGTGCATTATGGGGCCAACTGCGGCCGGCAAGACCGAACTGGCCATGCGCGTGGCGGATACTCTGGCGACTGACGACATCGGTGTGGATCTGATCAGTGTCGATGCGGTGCAGGTGTATCGCGGCCTGGACATCGGCAGCGCAAAACCCGATGCGCAGACGCTGCAGCGCTATCCACATGCGCTGATCGATATCCGCTCGCCGCTGCAAAGCTACGATGCCTGGCAGTTTTGCCAGGATACGCACAAATTGCTGCAGCAGGCACGCCGGCATGGTCGCATACCGGTGCTGGTGGGTGGCACCATGTTCTATTTCAATGCCTTGCTGCACGGGCTGGATGCATTACCGACAGGTGATGCCGCATTGCGTAACAGTCTGCAACGACGTGCCGCTGAGCAGGGCTGGCCGGCATTGCATGCAGAACTGGCGGCACATGACCCCGAGGCCGCCGCCGGCATCCATCACCACGACGCCCAGCGCATCATGCGGGCGCTGGAAATCTGTACACAGTCGGTCAGTCCATCAGGCATGCAGCCGGCATCTGCGGCAGTCCACGGCTTGAGCCGTCAATGGCGTGTCGTCAAGGTGATAGTGCATGACCTGCAGCGCGACACCTTGCATCAGCGCATCCATGCCCGCACCCGGCACATGCTCGCGTCGGGGCTGCTGGATGAAGTGCGAAGTCTGATCAAGCAACACGATCTGCACACCCTGCCGCCGAGTATGCGCGCGGTGGGGTATCGTCAGGCCTGGGCGGTGCTGCACGAACAATTTGCCGAATCAGAACTTATTGATATAATAAGCGTTGCGACCCGCCAGTTGGCCAAGCGTCAGTTTACATGGCTGCGTAACCAGTCTGGTGCTATATGGATAAACAGGGATTGGCAGCAGTCTCATACATTGGTCGTATCGAGGGTTAAAAAAGAAATCAGTTGCCCTATATAACGGGGCTGAAACGTACCACTGTGCAAGATAAATGGCGTTGGATCGGTCATTGCTTGCGCCAATGGACTAACTGTGGTATCAAAGTCTGGCGGACAACCTTGCATGGAAGCATTCATGACACGGCAAATATAATATGGAGAATCTTCAATGAACAAGGCTCAATCACTGCAAGAGCCGTATCTGAATGCCTTGCGAAAGGAAAGGGTGCCGGTGTCAATCTATCTGGTGAACGGTATTAAACTGCAAGGACAGATCGATTCGTTTGATCAATTTGTGGTGTTGCTGCGCAGCGCGGTCAATCAGATGATCTACAAACATGCCATATCCACCATTGTGCCGTCGCGCAACGTCAAGCTGCCATATGAAGACGGCAATGCTGAACATGGCAATGTTGAGGACGCCGGGGTCGACTATATTCAGCAGCAAGATTGATCCTGATCAGCGAGACATTGTTGATCATTGCATCTTGCCATTCGGTAGAATTATCAGCCAATGGGCGCAATCCTGTCTTGAGCCAGCTTGATCCCCAGCGGTATGTTTGAATCCCGCGAGCATGGTTATCGTGCACTGTTGATACTGGTTTCCGAGCGACCGACTCAGCACAGTCAGCAGCATCAGCACGAGTCGGATGCCGAGTTTATAGAACTGGTCAATGCTGCCGGAGTGAGCACTGTTGCCACAATCAATGCGCCATTGCGGCAAGCGCATGCGGGCACGCTCCTTGGCAAAGGCAAACTGGAGGAGGTGCGCCAGGCCGTAGCTGATGCTGATGCCGATCTGGTCCTGATCAATTGCGAACTGACCCCGGTGCAGGAGCGCAATATCGAGCGTGCCGTATGCTGTCAGGTGCTTGCGCGTACTGCGCTGATTCTGGACATCTTTGCCCAGCGCGCCGCGACCTATGAGGGCAAGCTGCAGGTGGAACTGGCCCAGTTGCGTCATCTTTCCACCCGCCTGGTGCGTGGCTGGACCCACCTGGAACGGCAAAAAGGCGGCATCGGGCTGCGCGGTCCCGGCGAAACGCAGTTGGAGACCGATCGTCGCCTGCTGGGTCAACGCATCAAGCAGCTCAAGCAAAGGCTGGCCGCTGTCGACAAGCGACGTCAGGCCGGCAGAAGCCGTCGCCAGCACGGGCAGGAGCCAGTGGTGGCATTGGTCGGCTATACCAATGCCGGTAAATCGACGCTGTTCAACCGGCTCACCAGCTCTGATGTGCTGGTCGAGGACAAGCTGTTTGCCACGCTGGATCCGACCTTGCGCCGCTGGACAGCGCCGCAACTGGGTACCGTTTTGCTCAGTGACACCGTCGGTTTCGTCAGCGAACTGCCGCATGATCTGGTGGCCGCGTTTCGCTCCACGCTGCAGGAAGCCAGAGAGGCAGACCTGCTGTTGCATGTGATTGATGGCGCAGATGCTGACATGCAGCGCCATATGGATGATGTCGAAGCGGTGCTGCACGACATCGATGCTGATCGTGTTCCGGTGTTGAAAGTGTTCAACAAGGCAGATCGCAGTGGTGCGAAAACAGGTATCCACTGCAACAACAACAAGGAATGTGTTTCCGCCACCGTCAGCGCTGTCACCGGTGCCGGACTGGATGAGCTGGCGCTGGCGGTCAACCAGTGTCTTGGGATTGGCCGCGTGCGCGGGCACTTGCACATTCCGTTCGCGGCGGCGGCATTGCGTGCCAGGCTGTTTGCGCTGGATGCCATCGAGGCCGAACATGACAATGATGCTGACGGCTTCAATGTCAGCATCAATATCGCTGATGCCACGCTGCAGCAGTTGAGTAAATTGCCCGGCGAGGCTGGAAAAGTGGCGGCACAGTCATTATCTACCGGTAGATAGCGCAATCAGTGAGGCCGATGACGGCGGCGGTAGTTCTGCCATCCAATTTGCTGTTACCATAAACCGCTGCCTGCATCTCCACGAACGATCATGTTGCGTATCCGGATCACGGATATGCCACTTAGTTTGAAATGACAAAACTCTAATCACATAAACGGAGCATCAATATGCCCTGGAACGAACCTGGCAAAGGCTCGGGTAACGGTCAGAAAGACCCCTGGAACAAAGGCTCCTCGCAGCCACCGGACCTCGATGAGGTGTTTGCCAAACTGCAAAGCAAGCTGAAAGGCGTGTTTGGTGGCGGCTCTGGCGGATCCGGCAACAGCGGTAGCAGCGGCGGAGGATTTGGCGGTATCGGTATCGTTGCCATCATTGCCGTGCTGCTGTGGATTATCATTACCACGCCTCACATCGTGGATGAAGCCGAGCGCGGCGTTGTCACCCGCTTTGGTGAGTTTGTGCGCGTCACCGAGCCGGGATTGAAGTTTACCTGGCCGGCACCGATCGAACGCATCTACAAGGTGAATGTCAGCAACATTCGTGCGGTCAGCAACGATGGCACCATGTTGACCAGTGATGAAAATGTCATCGCCGTAGCCTATTCCATCCAATATCAGGTGATCGATCCGATGGCCTTTCTGTTCGAGGTCAAAAATCCCGAAGAAATTCTCACATTGTCGGCCGAAAGCGCGCTGCGCGAGGTGATTGGTGCCAATCAACTCAACTACATTCTGGAAACCGGGCGTGGTGCCGTTGGTACCGATACCCGGCAACTGCTGCAAGACATGCTGGAGCGCTACAAAACCGGCATCACCCTGACCAACTTCAACCTAGGCGACGTCAAACCGCCGGCACAGGTCAAACCGGCGTTTGATGATGTTATCAAGGCGGACAAGGATCGCCAGAGCTTTATCAACGAAGCCCAGGCTTACGCCAACCAAGTGGTGCCGGAAGCACGTGGGCAGGCGGCCAGAATACTGGAAGAGGCGGAGGGCTATAAAGCCACCGTCATCGCCGAGGCCACCGGTTCGGCGGATCGTTTCCTGCTGCAGCTCAATGCCTATCAGCAGGCACCGGAGGTCACCCGCGATCGACTCTATATTGATTCTATCGAAGGTGTGTTGGCGAGCAATCGTAAACTGCTGATGGATGTGGAATCCGACGGCAATATTTTCTATCTGCCACTGAACAGTGCCGATACCACGAATGCGCCACTGCCACCGCTGCGCAGCGCGGCAAATACGGGTACTTCAGCATCGTCAGGTGGCGGCAACAATACCGCAGACGCAGCCAGACTGCGTGGTCGGGAGGGACGTTAACATGATCAAATATGGCAGCATTATTGTTATTGCTCTGGTTGTTTTCATCGCTTCGCAGATGCTCTACACGGTGAAAGAATATGAAACTGCGATCAAGTTTCGTCTGGGTGAAATCATTGCCAATGACATACAACCCGGATTGAATGTAAAGGCGCCTTTCATCAACAACATCCGCCTGTTTGACCGCCGTATCCAGCCCATGGATATGGTGAGTGAACAGCTCAATACGGTGGAGCAGGAATATCTCCAGGTCGATTATTTTGTCAATTGGCGCATCACCGATGCGGAAAACTACTATGTGTCCACACGCGGTGATGAAATGGTGGCACGCAATCGTATTTCCGCGGTTATCCGCGACCGCTTGCGCGATGAGTTTGCCCAGCGCACACTGAAACAGGTGGTGTCGCTGGATCGTGGCGAATTGATGGATCGGCTCACCGAAACCGTCAACGCGCGTGCTGTTGATCTTGGTCTTAGTATCGTGGATTTTCGCATCAAACAAATCGAGCTGACCTCCGAAGTGCTTGATTCGGTGTTTACACGCATGGAGACCGAGCGCAAGGAGTTGGCCAATGAACGCCGCTCTCTGGGCCGGGAAGAGGCTGAGCGTATCCGCTCCGATGCCGATAGGCAGGTGCGCGTGATACTGGCCGAAGCCGATCGCGATGCGGAAAAACTGCGTGGTGAAGGCGATTCAGAAGCGACACAGAGATACGCTCAGGCGTTTGATCAGGATCGTGAATTCTATCGCTTCAATCGCAGCCTGAATGCCTATCGCAATGCTTTTTCCAATGGTCAGGACATGCTGATTCTGGATCCCAAGTCCGAATTCTTCGACTATTTCTCCGATCAGCAGTCTGACGCCGACAGCACGCTGCAATAAGCGCTGCATCGACAGACGGCGAAATGGCTGAAGATATCTGGCGCGCGCTGGCACTGGTCCTCATTATCGAGGGCCTGCTGCCGGCGTTGACCCCGGAGGCCTGGCGCGAAGCCATGGCGCGACTGGTGAACAGCGATGCGCGCAGTATTCGCCTGGTAGGCATTGCCAGTATTGTCATTGGAGCCATTGTGTTCAGCATAGTCACGGGCTGATAGAATATTGTCGTGATATTCTCTAGCTGATCTTTCTCCGCCTTAAACCGAGAACCCTCCCATGACTGATGTTGATGCTGCTGCGGCAACCGGTGCTCGCTCTGTGGTCGTCCTTGGCACCCAGTGGGGTGACGAAGGCAAGGGCAAAATTGTTGATCTTCTCAGTGCCGAGGCCGATATGGTGGTGCGCTACCAGGGCGGGCACAATGCCGGTCATACGCTGATTGTCGGTGACAGCGATAAACTGGTTCTGCATCTGGTGCCATCCGGTATTCTGCGTGAAAATGCTCGCAATCTGATCGGTAACGGTGTGGTGGTGTCACCGTCAGCATTGAAGCAGGAGCTGGACGAACTCGCGCAGCGCGGTGTGGATTATGCCGCCAGGCTCGGCATTGCCCCCAACTGCGCTGCCATCATGCCCTACCACGAGGCGCTTGATCGGGCGCGGGAAAAAGCCCGTGGCGTCAAGGCCATCGGCACCACTGGTCGTGGTATCGGCCCTGCCTATGAAGACAAGATTGCTCGCCGCGGGCTATGTCTGGGCGATTTGCTGCACGGTGACAGACTGCAGGAAAAGCTGGAACCGGTGCTCGATTACCACAACTTTGTGCTGGTGAATTATTTTGACGACAAGGCACTGGACATCGGTCGGGTGCGCGATGAAGCGCTGCAACTGGGCGCGTTTCTGGCGCCGTTTTTGTCCGATGTCAGCGCTGAAATACACACCCTGCGCGAAGCTGGCGGCAAAATTCTGTTCGAAGGTGCCCAGGGCACGCTGCTGGACATTGATCACGGCACCTACCCGTTTGTGACCTCCTCGAATACCACAGTGGGTGGTGTTTGCACCGGCAGCGGCATTGCCCCGCGCGATATTGATTATGTGCTGGGCATTACCAAGGCCTACACCACACGTGTCGGCAGCGGGCCGTTCCCCACCGAGCTGCATGATGAGGTCGGCCAACATCTGGCCGAGCGCGGCCGTGAGTTTGGCGCCACCACCGGCAGACCACGCCGCTGTGGCTGGCTGGACGCGGTCGCCTTGCGCCGTGCGGTCAGAATCAACGGCATCGATGGTCTGTGTGTGACCAAGCTGGATGTGCTCGATGGCATGGACGAGATATGTATCTGTACTGCCTACAGCTACCCGGATTCAGACATGACCGGATATCCGGTCGATCGCGACAACTGGGCGCATGCACAACCGCATTACGAAAAGCTGCCGGGCTGGCAGGGCAGCACCCGACGAGCGCAATCCATGCAGCAGCTACCGGTCAATGCGCAAGCGTATCTGCGGCGTCTGGCCGAGCTGGTCGGAGCCGAGGTGCACATGCTGTCGACTGGTCCGGAACGCAATGAAGGTTTCATGTTGCAGCAGCCGTTTGCCTGATACGCTGGCGACAAAGTGACGACAGGTCATGTTGGAGTTCTTCCTCGATCCCTATCGTGATGCCAGCCTGCTGGCCATCGCGCTGGAGGCGGTAGCCTTTGTTTTTGGTATTGCCAGTGTCTGGTATGCCAAACAGGAAAACATTCTCGTTTATCCGACCGGCCTCATTGCCACTGCCATCACCGTGGTGTTGCTGTATCGTGCCGGTTATCTTGGCGACATGACGATGAATGTGTATTACTCGGCGATGAGCGTGTATGGCTGGTGGAACTGGACGCGCCGGCACGGGCACCAACGCCAGAGCTTACACATCACCACAACCAATGGCAAAGACAAAACCGTTGCTGCGCTGCTGTTTGTGCTGACGCTGATGGTTACCTGGCTGGTGTATCAACTGTTTGGACGCACCCTGGACTGGAGTAACTGGATTGATGTCTTCACCTCCGGTCTGTTCTTCACTGCCATGTGGTTAATGGCCAACAAGAAGCTGGAAAACTGGACCCTGTGGATCATCGCCGATGTCATCACGGTGCCGCTGTATGCTTATCGTGGGCTTGGCATGCTGTCGCTGCAATTTCTGATTTTCACCGTGCTGGCGGTGATGGGTTACCGCCGCTGGCGGCAGTTGATGCGCGCCAGTGAAGCCGGTGCCTAATGGAGACGATGCTGGTTGTGCATGCAGTAAGAGTTGCTGCCGTCTAATGCTGAGTGCTGAAGTTATGTGCTTCAGCCTTCTTCTTCCTCACTGACTTTGACCCGACGACACTTCCTCACGCCCAGCCTGGAGCCACTGTGCGAGCGTGTTTCGCAGCGCAGTTCTGTATCTTCATTCTGGGCATTGGCCTGGTCGGGCTGATTCGGATTGCTGGCACAAGCGGTCATGGTAATGATCGAGACCAGCATCAAGATGACTATGGAATAGCGCATGTCGTGTTTATCCTGCATTTGATTTGATGCAGTTGTAACACAGTAAATGCTGTTTGACAATAGTTTCGTACGAAGTATTTAATATATTTTTTCTAGTAAATGGTGCCGGGGAGAGGACTCGAACCTCCACGGGATACCCCACTGGTACCTAAAACCAGCGCGTCTACCAGTTCCGCCACCCCGGCAGATTATTCAGCCCAGTCTAACCGCAACCGCATTGTCAGGCCAGTCATTCTTGCGACATAACCTGTGTATGCTGATGGTTAGTAAAGATGGTGCCGAGGAGAGGACTTGAACCTCCACGACCTTGCGGTCACTAGCACCTGAAGCTAGCGCGTCTACCAATTCCGCCACCTCGGCCGGGGTTGAAACCCGGCTTATTCAACTTCTCTCCTAATGCGACGTGGTCAGAGCCCGTATCTGCGACATTTTACTCGGTCGCACTTTCATAGCCAATCGCTAGATACGTTTGCGTTACGCTCGGTCGCAAAACACCCCGTCTATGCCACCTGACAACATCACGCTACGGAAAGATGATGAATAAGCCGGATTAAAAAAGGTGTGGCTGGGGCAAGGGGGAAACCCCAGCCACGTGTGAAGCGGGCAAGGGGGCAACCCGCTTCGACACGCATATAATGCTATCACCATCGCATAGAGTCAAGTGCCTGACGAAAAAAAATCGGCTATGCTGCTGCCGATAGGACTGCATGACGCTGCTGTGGGATAAAACACTGATCTCATGGCAATAAGCAGTCTGCTGTGAACAGGATTGTGCACCGGTCAAGTGATCAGATGTATCTGGTTGATGAAATTTGCGCGCGCTCTGCCGAAGTGAGTATGTTTTGCTGTTTAAGCTTATGTTTGCGCTGAACCCGCAATTATCAGGTTGAAGGATCACTACTGCTGGTTTCTGTTAAAATTGTGTCTATACGCTGACGGTGAACGTTGTTATGTGACGAAACCGGCCTCAGTTTCCTGCGCAATCCTGCTGGGGCTTATCCTGATGTGACCCAGCAGCCTGTCGGATTTAACTGTTCGTCATGCAGCAGGTCAGCGTCAAGCCCGACAGGCTGCCAGACTCAGCTATCACGCGCTGGCTAAGGCCATGCAATCGTGGTTTGCTTTGCTCCTGCCGCCATCGATCTACCCATACACCAAAATGCTGCAATGCAAGCAATGATGAACTTCGCCCATGACCAGACGTAAACAAAGCCGGCAGCGTCGGCCGGATAAACAAGAACATACCGGCAAGCGCAAAAACCGGCGCAATAATCGGCAGCAACACCAGCAAGCCGATGGCGGATTGATAAAGACATTGCAGAACCTGTCGCGATCCGAGCTTGAGTTGCTTATTCACCTCACCGCCATGGATCACCCGGTCAGCACAGAACATTGCGCTAACCGGCTGGATGCCAATGGGGATGTCAATGACTGCTTGCGCGCGCTGAAACAGCAGCAACTGGTGTCGCAAGCGGCATCGGATCAGTGGCAGATCAATGCCGATCTGAAGCTGGCAGGCGGTGCCGTCAGCGCCCATCCGGATGGCTATGGCTTCGTGCTGACCCCGGCGGCACACGATGATGTGTATCTGGATGAAACCCAGATGGCCACTTTGATGCACGGTGATGTGGTGCTGGTGCGCACGCGCAGCAAGCAGCAGCGGGGCAAGGTTTTTGGTGAACTGCTGGTGGTGGTGGAGCGGGCCAGACGCTATCTTGTCGGTCGCGTGGTGGAAACCGGACGTGGTCTGGTGTTATCGGCCGACAATCCGCGCATTACGGACACCATGCAAGTGCAGCATGGTAACCAGCAGTCACTCAACCCCGGCGTCATCGTGGTGGCGGAGATTGTCCGTTATCCGGCGCCGGATCAGCCCGGCGTGGTATCAGTGCTGCGTGAGCTGGATGACAGCAATGAGGCTGGTCTGGCCACCGAAATTGCTATCATCCAGCATGATCTGCCGGAGCAGTTCTCTGCAGCCTGCCTGCGTGAGGCAGATGCCTTTGGTCAGGAGATTGACAGCCGTCAGTTGCAGCATCGCAGCGATCTGCGTGACTTGCCGCTGATCACCATTGACGGCGCCGACGCACGTGATTTTGATGATGCCGTCTATTGCGAACAAACCGCTGATGGCTGGCGACTGGTGGTCGCCATCGCCGATGTTGCCAGCTATGTGCGACCGGGATCAGCGCTGGATGATGATGCCTGGGAGCGCGGCACATCGGTGTATTTCCCCACTCGCGTGGTGCCGATGCTGCCGGAGGCATTGAGCAATGGCCTGTGTTCGTTGCGACCGCAACAGGAGCGCCTGGCGCTGGTCTGCGACATGCTGCTGCATGCCGATGGCAGGCTGCAGAAAAGTCGTCACTACAAGGCGGTGATGCGCTCGCATGCACGGCTGACCTATGCCGACGCCCAGGCCATCATTGATGCTGATGCGCAGGCGCCGTCAGCGGCTGTGGGCGACAGCCTGCAGGCGCTCAGGCAATTGTTTGCGCTGCAGACAAAATTACGGCAACAGCGCGGTGCACTGGCGTTTGACCGCCCGGAATCAACATTTACCTGGCGCGACGACGGCGCCATCGCCAGTATCGACAGGCGCACCCGCAACACCAGCCACAAGATCATCGAGGAAAGCATGATTCTGGCCAATGTGGCCACGGCGAGGTATTTACAGCAGCGCCGGCAGCCGGCCTTGTACCGGGTGCATGCACCGCCGCAGGGGCGCAAGCTCGAGGAGCTGACCCAATTGCTGGCTGCGCGCGCTATCCAGCCGACCTGGCGCGAGCAACCGGAACCGAAGGATTTTCTGCAGCTGCAGCAGCAGTGTGCCGGGCGCGAAGATGCGCACATCATCGACGAGGCGCTGTTGCGGGCACAGAGCCTGGCAGTTTACCTGCCGGACAATGACGGGCATTTCGGTCTGGCGCTGGATGCCTATTGCCATTTTACTTCGCCGATCAGACGCTATCCTGACCTGGTGGTACATCGTGCTTTGCATGCCCTGATCGAGCAACAGCCGGTGTCAAGCTACATTGCCGGCGAAGATGCCGATGCCAAACTGCAGCAGATGGCCAGCCACTGCTCAACGACCGAACGGCGTGCCGAAACAGCGGTGCGCGATGTCGAATGGCGCCTGACATGTGACTACATGCAGGATTTTATCGGCACCACCTTTGCCGCCACGGTTACCGGCATCAAACCGTTCGGCATGTTTGTTGAATTACACGATCCGGTGGTCAGCGGTCTGGTTCATATCAGCCAGATGGGCAAGGATTACTTCATCTATGAGGAGTCTTCCCAGCAATTGCGCAATCGTCGCAGTGGGCAATGCTACAGCATGTCTGATCGTGTCTCGGTAAAGCTGATTGACGTTGATATAGATCAGCGCAAGCTCAATTTCGGCTTGGAAAAATCGCCGCAATGAAAAACCTTGGCGGCCACGCAGAGGCATGAGTCAGAGTCAGCGGGTCTGCGGCATACAAGTGGTGGAAAACCTGCTGCAGCATAAGCCGCAGGTGATCCGCTCACTGTGGGCTGCGCCTGAGCGCAGCGATCAGCGCAGCCGCCGCCTGCATGAGCTCGCCAGCACAGCCGGTATTAGCGTGCAGCCGGGTCACAGCGATGCGCTGCGCAAACTCGCTGGCACCAGCATGCACCAGGGTTGGGTGGCCGAATTTGTGCCGGACAATCTATTCAGCGAGCAGGACCTGTCGCAATTGTTGCAATCCTTGCAGGAACCGGCACTGCTGCTGATGCTGGACGGGGTGCAGGACCCACACAATCTCGGTGCCTGCCTACGCAGCGCCGAAGCCGCCGGCGTGCAACTGGTCGTGCTGCCGCGGCAGCGCGCGGCCGGGCTCACCGCGGTGGCGCGGCGTGCTGCCGCCGGCGCGGCGGAATTGCTGCCGATCTGTGAGGTGGTCAATCTGGCGCGCGCGATGCGCATTTGCCAGCAACAACATTGCTGGATCGTTGGCACCAGTGACAGTGCCAAAGAAGACTTGTATGCAATCTCTGCACAGGCGCGTACGCTGCTGGTCATGGGTGGTGAAGAAAATGGTCTGCGTCAGTTGACGGCGAAACATTGTGATGAATTGGCAAAGTTGCCGATGTATGGCCGCATCAGCAGTCTCAACGTGTCGGTGGCCACCGGCATTTGTCTGTATGATCTGCGCCGCCGCCTGCCGGCAGCATGAATCATGCTGAGCGGATACGCCATTGACGCTGCTGCGGGTTTTCATGCGCGCAGATTCTGCTAGAATAGCATCATGCATTCTGTAAATTACAACGCTTGAAGGCGACCTGTCAGCCAGGGCCGCACGGCCAAAGACTAGCCTCAGGCTGTGACTTGCACTGCAGAGCACTCCAAATACTCTTTACTAATCCGTTGCCGCTGCATGCTGGCAGATGCAGCGTGATCTTGTTGTTGTTTTGTCCCGGAGACACTGCCCTTGACCATGCCCGATGCTTCCATATCCGACATCATGACCAGCGCTGATACCCACCGTGATGGCATGATCAGCTCACCGTCTGACGAAGCTGCCGAGCAGCGTGTACAGGAACAGTTGTCGCTGCTGCAAAGCCAACTGGATGAAGATCAGGCCAGCGCTGTTACCAGCATAGATGTGCGCGGGCGCAGCAGCATTGCCGACTACATTGTCATCGCCAGCGGCAGATCATCCCGTCACCTGCGCTCAATGGCAGATCATGTCGTCATGCAACTGAAAGCAGCCGGCAATCCGCCTCTGGGCGTGGAGGGAGAGCGTGAAGGTGAGTGGGTGCTGATTGATACTGGCGACATCGTGCTGCATCTCATGCTGCCCAAAATCCGTGACTTCTTCAATATCGAGAGCCTCTGGGAAATCCGGCCGGATGCCAAACCAACTGCTGCAGACTGAGTCCAATGCGATTGACGGTGGTCAGCATGGGCCAGAAGATGCCCGACTGGATGCGCACTGGCTGGCAGGTCTATGCCCGACGCATGCCGCCGGGACTGTCGCTGGCACTGCATGAACTGCCGGTCTCCGGCAAACAGGCCAATGCCGCCGCCCAGACCAGCGCACTGCTGAAACACTCCAGCAACTGCCAGCGTGTGGCGCTGGACCTGCGTGGTGCGGCCTGGAGCACGCAGCAACTGGCCGGGCAGGTGCAAGCCTGGCAAGGACTGGGTCGAGATGTTGCTTTTCTGATCGGTGCTGCCGATGGCTTGCAACAGGCGGTGCTGCAGGCTTCTGACCAGTGCTGGTCGCTGGGCCCCCTGACCCTGCCGCACATGCTCGTGCGCGTGCTGCTGGCGGAACAGCTCTATCGTGCCGCAATGATCCTGCAGGGGCACCCATATCATCGCAGCGGCCAGCCGGCATGAAGTCAGCGCATGCCTTCGTCCTTGCTTCGGCGTCGCCGCGCCGTGCGCAATTACTCAAGCAACTGGGCCTGCAGTTCCGCATTCAGCCGGCTGATATTGACGAAACACCGGCAGCCGATGAGGTCGCCAGCGACTACGTCTGGCGCATGGCGCAGGAAAAAGCCCTGGCGATCCGGCAGCGACTGCAGCATGCCGGCGACAAACAGAGCCATGTATTGGGTGCAGATACGACCGTGGTGCTGGACGATAGTATCCTCGGCAAGCCCGCGGATGCGCTGGCGGCGGTGGCTTGCCTGCGGCGCTTGTCCGGACGCAGCCATCAGGTGCTGTCGGCAGTTTGCCTGACCAGTCCCGGCAGCACGCAAACCTTGTTGCATATCAGCCAGGTGACCTTCATGCCATTGACGGATCAGCAGATCAGTTGTTACGTCGCCAGCGGCGAGCCCATGGGCAAGGCTGGCGGCTATGCCATACAGGGGCGGGCAGCGGCATTCATCACTGATCTGCGTGGCAGTTACAGCAGCGTGATGGGCTTGCCGTTGGCAGAAACGGCAAGTTTGCTGCGCCCGGCAGGCTTGCTGGCGTATTGATTGCGGCCGCATTCGACAGCAATATTGCAATACATGTGAGCAGATGTGGTCTCATAAGGCTTGTATGATGGCGTACCTCACACAAGCAATGTTGCAGCAGCGAAGCAGATATGACTGAAGAAATCCTGATCAATGCAGTCAGCGGTGAAAACCGTGTCGCGGTGGTCAGCAACGGCATTGTGCAGGAGGTTCATGTCGAGCGTGGACATCGGGTCAGCCATGTCGGTGATATCTATATAGGCACGGTGCGCCGGGTATTGCCGGGCATGCAGGCTGCATTTGTCGATATCGGGCTGGAGCGCACCGGCTTTCTGCATGTGCGTGATCTTATTGCGCCGCGCTCGCTGACAGCCAGCGAGGATGATTCAAGCGGCGGTGGGCAGTCTGACGTCGCCGCCATGGATGAGCAGACCGGCGCCCAGCAGGCACCGTGCATAACTGAACTGCTGCAGCCGGGGCAGACCATCACCGTGCAGGTGCTGAAGGATGCCATCGGCAGCAAGGGGGCGCGATTAACCGCCCAGATCAGTATCCCGTCACGGCTGCTGGTGTTGCTGCCGCTGGCACACAACATCGGGGTATCGCTGCGCATCGACGATGATGATGAGCGAGAACGTCTGCGCCGGGTCATGCAGGAGCATGCGCAGCGATTGATGCCGGAATATTTTCCAGCGCCGGTCGCTGAGGACAATGCGCAGAGAACTGATGCTGTAGCCATGGGGTTTATTGCCCGTACCAACGCCGCCGGTGCCAGTGCTGCAGAACTGCTGACCGACATGGATTACCTGCTGCGTTTGTGGCGGGTGGTATTTCAGCGCCAGCAGAGCATGACCACTGGTCTATGCATCTATGAGGAACTGACACTGCCGTACCGAACGCTGCGCGACCGCATGCATACCGAGGTCGACAGGGTGCTGGTGGATGCGCCGGAGCTGCTTGCTGGGATGCGTGATTTCGCCGGTAAATTTCTTGACGGCTGGAGTGATCGGCTGCAGTTTTATCAGGGCGAGCGAGCGATCTTCGACCTATACGGCGTCGATGAGGAAATCGATCAGGCGCTGCGGCGCGACGTGAAGCTGAAGTCCGGTGGCTATCTGATTTTCGACCAGACCGAGGCCATGACGACGGTGGATGTCAATACCGGTGCCTACGTCGGTTATCGCAATCTGGAAGAGACCATCTTCCGCACCAATCTGGAAGCAGCCCAGGCCATTGCCAGACAACTGCGCCTGCGCAATCTCGGCGGCATCATCATCATCGATTTCATCGACATGCAAGAGCCGGCGCATCGTCAGCAGGTGCTGCAAACTCTCGAGCGCGCGCTGGAAAGCGATCATGCGCATACCGTGATTCATGACTTCTCGCCGCTGGGGCTGGTGGAAATGACCCGCAAACGCACCACCGAAAGTCTTGCCCAGCGCATCTGCGAGCCGTGCAAGGTGTGTGTCGGCAGTGGCCGCATCAAAACCACGGACAGTATCTGCTATGAGATTTTTCGCGAAATCACGCGTGCCGTGCGCCAGTTTGACGCCCCCCAGATTATTGTCATCGCAGCAGTCGATGTGGTGGAGAAAATGCTGGACGAATACAGTACCGTGGTGGCTGAAATCGAAGACTCGATCCGCAAACAGATTCGTTTCCAGCCGGACGATCACTACCAGCAGGAACAGTTCGACGTGGTGCTGAAATAAGGTTATGCACTGGGTCGTAGGTATCTCCCGGCTGTGCCTGCGGTGCAGCTTCTGGCTGCTGTTGCTGGTGGCTTTGCTGTTGCTGACTGCGCGCCTGCTGGCACCGCAGGTAAGTGGCCTGCAACCGCAGTTGACCAGCTATTTGCAACAGCAGTTGCAAACCCCTGTCAGCATGTCTGGCTTGCAAGCCGGCTGGATCGGCGCGCGCCCCTTTTTTCTGCTTGATGATCTCAGCATTGGCAGCGGTGATGCACAGCTTTACCTGGGCAAGGTCAGGGTTTATCTGCGCCCCATGTGGCTGTTGCGGCCGGGTCGCAATGCACTGCAGATGGAAGTCATCAATGCCCGCTTGGCACTGCAACAGACCGAGCAGGGCTGGTCCTTGTCGGGATTGTCGGCTGCTGCAGGCGGCAGCGAAATCACTGCCGGGAAACGCCGACAAACCCTGCAGCAGCTACTGCAGCGCGGTGATCTGCGGCTGGTCGATGCAGCAGTCAGTATCTTCCCCGGGGGGGCGCCAGACAAGCCGCTGCAGTTGCTGGTCGAATATGCCGATGTGAGTCGTTTTGCCGGCGCCAGTTGGCGCGCCGGGCTGCAGCAGATGGCATCCAGACCAGACGGGCTGGCAAGCACACCTGCGCCACAATTGACTGCTGTCAGGCCGGATCGCGGTGGTTATGGCTTGCAACTGCGGTTGCGCCCGCAACTCACGCAGCAGGCTATTTTGCGGGGCACGTCACCGGCGCAGCCGGCAGCGATCAGCCTGGCCTTGCAGTTGCGCTTCAGCGCGATCGGTATGTCAGCAGAAGGCTATGTCGATCTGCCGCAGCAGACGCTGGCACCGTGGCAGCCCTTGCTGCTGGCGCTGCAGGGCGTCGCCGCAGGCGATGGCCAGCAGACAGCCGCTGCGGCGGGTTCGTTGCAACTCAGCAGTCGCGTCTGGTTCGGCTGGCGCGAAAACGATTATCTGCAACTGCGCGGCCAGATCGATATGCGTCAGCGCGCATCCGTCGATGGTGCGGCCGACAAAGCCGGCGCGCAGAATGGTCTTGTCAGTGAATTCGAATGGCTTTCGCAGCCCGCGCAAGCAGGTCAGCCGGCAAACTGGGCGCTGCTGCTGGATCAGCTAGCCAGCGCGGATGATTACAGTGATGCCGGCATGATCGTGGCGGCCGGTCATGGCGACGGCGGCTGGACGGCGCGCGTTGATGATCTCCAGCCAGGGCACATCAACGAACTGGCCAGCGCGCTGGAAACCCTGCTGCCATCCTTGCCGGTGTCTGCATTGCGGCAATCTGTCTCCGACTGGCTGGCACTGGAGCATGCCGGCTCGCGCATCAACATACCTGAGCTGCGGGTGGATGGTGATCAGCGCATTCTCGCCGCGCGAGTCCGCGCCGAGCAATTGCTGCTCAAGCCCGCATTGCTGGCGTTTGCTGAGAAAGCCTCGGCGCCGGCAACAGATATTGCCGACTGCGGCCCGTTTGATCTGCAACTGCAGATGGATGAGCAACTGGGCTGGTTCAGTCTGGGCGCAGAGGCTGCCGTATGCAGCCTGCCGGGACTGCTGCGGGCACCGTTGCTGCTGGATCAATTCACGCTCGCTGGACAGATCGAACAACTGCAGCACGGTATCCGCATTGCTGATGCCCGTGGTGATATCAAGACACCGGACTTTAACCTGCAAACACGGCTGCAATGGCAGCAGGACAGCAGCGGCAGCAGTGGCCATTTGCGAGCTTACATGCCATCGCTGCTGGCCACTCGGCTACAGGATTACCTGCCGCCGGATACCGGCAAATCCGGCACCGTGCGCTGGATCGAACGCGCCATGCAGGGTGGCTGGCTGCGTGACCTGCGTGTCTCCTGGCCCATTGGCGCTGGCGCAGCATCGCATCAAGGCGGTGCCAAGCAACCCGCAGATAATCATTCATGGAACAAACAACCATGGGACAGTCTGCGTTTGTCCCTGGACCTGGACGACGTGCTGATGGATTACGCTCGCGACTGGCCAGCGGCGCAGTCCATGCAGGCCAGCCTGCGCATTGCTGGTAATCAGTTGCAGGCCACAGCGACCCGTGCACGCATGCTCGAGGTTGAACTCAGCCAGGTCTCCGCGCGTATTGACGAATTGTTCAGCAACGCCAACCTGCATCTACACAGCAACATCCACGGTGATGGCGAGCAGATGCTGGATTTGCTCGCCAGCATGCCGATCACCGGCAATGATTTCAGCAGCCGTGACTATCGTCTGCGCGGTCCGGTGCAGGCGCAGGCGGACATTGGTATCGATCTGGCCGGTCAGACCTCGCTGCTGTATGCCAGAGGCGCGGCCGGTCTGCGCGGCGTCACCGCTGTTACCAGTCAGATCACCATCAATGATATCGAGGGTGAGCTGGGTTTTGACGCTGACGGACCCACCGATAGTACGCTGCACGGATACTGGCTTGAGCGCCCTGCGAGGCTGGACTGGAAGCGCACCGCGGCGGGTCCGGAAATACGCATGCAGGGGCGCTTTCCGAGTCAGCAGGTGGCGCATGCCGCGCTGGACCTGCCCGGCCTGATTCCGCAGTACATCGCCGGTACCAGCTTGTGGAAATTGCGGCTGTTGCTGGAGCGTGATCCAACCATGGTCCTGGGCTACAGTGATTTAGCGGGCACGGAAATTCGCCTGCCGGCACCGCTGAGCAAGCTGGCAGCGCTGCGCAGGCCGCTGCAGTTGGCATTGCCGCTGGGTTCCGGGCAGCGCAGCATTGCCATCCGCCATGGTAATGCGGTCAGTGAGCATACCGACAGCGAGGCATCAGCCGGTTTGCTGACGCTGCAGTTGCTGCAGCTTGAGGATGGCGGTGTGGCCGCGGCAAACCTGCAGTTTGATGCTGCCGAAACTGCTTGGCGCCCACCGCTGCAAGCAGTGGCCGCTGACCGCCGGCTGTCGGCACCGCTGCAGGCAGGTGAGCTGCGTTTCAGGGGTTACGCCGATACCGTGGCGGCACTGGCCTGGGCAGGCGTGCTGCTGGACTATCAACGTGATGCAGATGCGCTGCCGCGGCAAACTGATAGTGGCCGTGCCAATGGCAATGGCTTTAGCGTCGATAGTGATCTGCGCACTGAAAATCTGTTGCTCGGACAGCGCAACCTGGGGCCGGCAGCAGTGCGCATCGCGCCGCGCGTGGATACTGCCGCCACGCCAATTTCGGTCAGGTCGCAGTCAGCGACATCTGCGGTCGAGGACACCAGTCAGGCGCGTGGCCTTGGCTTGCTGCTGCAGGGCGATAACATTGCCGGCACAGCCGATATCGTCAACACGGCAACGGGGACGCTGATCAACGTCGACATGAGCAAATTGTATCTGCCGCCAGCCGGACCCGGCCTGCATCGCGAAACATCTGTCTCTGCAGCCACACCGACATCGGCACAAGCGCAGAGTGCATCGAATCTGACCGTGAATCTGATCGCCGATGAAGTGCGCTACGAGCAACTGGATCTGGGCATGGTGCGGCTGGAACTGGTGCCGATGATCAACGGCCTGTCACTGCAGCGGCTGGAAGCAAGCTCCGACAGCATCGATATCAACGCGTCCGGCGGCTGGCAAACGCAGCAGGGCGAGGCGCAGTCACAGCTTGAAATGCGCCTGGACAGCAATGATATGGGCACAGTGTTGCGCGGACTCGGTTATGATGAGCTGGTCAGAAATGCGCAGACGACGATGCTGCTGGACGTCAACTGGCCCGGCGATATAACCCGCTTCGACTGGCAGAAACTGCAGGGTTTTCTGGATGTCCAAACCGGTCGTGGCGTGATTCCGAAAGCTTCACCCGGTGCCGGCAGGGCGCTGGGCCTGCTCAGCCTGCAGGCGCTGCCGCAAAGATTGTTTCTGGATTTCAGCGACGTGTTTGCCGATGGCATGGAATTTGAAAATGCCAGCGGCAGGTTTGTTTTTGACGATGGCATCGCCAGTGCCGAGGATGTGGTCATCAACGCCGCTGCTGCCAACATTCGCATGACTGGCACCACCGACCTTGTTGCGCGCACTTACAACCAGCGCCTGGTGGTCGAGCCGGCCAGCAGCTTCGCGCTGCCGCTGATCGGGGCGATTGCCGGTGGCCCGATTGGTGCCGGTGCCGGTTTTGCCCTGCAGAGCCTGTTCAGCGGTCCGATCGGCGAGATCAGCAAGCTGGAATACCAGATTACCGGGCCGTGGCAAGATCCCGACCTGACTGCCTACAGTGCCGAACCAACCGTAAAAATCAACGAGGAATAATGCAAACCAATTCACTGCAAGCTGCACAACAATCCATTCTCACCCCGGCCGGGGTTGAACTACGCCAGTTGGAACAG
>CAZHRH010000018.1:16312-24500 GCA_964534475.1 uncultured Wenzhouxiangellaceae bacterium | reverse complement strand
CCGCAGACGCTGCAGATAGTCCTGCTTGGCGCCGGAACGTGACAACTTGCCGGATGACGTTCTCGGCAGCGTGTGCGGGGGCACCAGATCTATGCGGCACTCGATGCCCATTTCTGCATGCACTGCAGCGCGCAGGCGCTGTGCCAGATCATTGCGTACAGCCGGATCGGCCTGGCGGCACTGCACCACCATGACGGCAACTTCATTGGCATCGTCTTCGATAACGGCAAACGCAGAAGCATCTTCCGGGCGGATTTCCGGCTGGCGTTCGGCGATGTACTCCAGATCCTGTGGCCAGATGTTGCGGCCATTGATGATGATCATGTCTTTCTGGCGACCGGTGACGATGATTTCGTCATCGACCATGTAGCCCATGTCGCCAGTGTTGAGCCAGCCTTCGATCATTACCGCTGCGGTGATTTCCGGTTGGTCCAGGTAGCCGGTCATGAGGCTGGGGCCGCGCACAAAAATGGTGCCGCAGTGGCGGTCCGGCAATACATTGCCATCGCTGTCACGTATCTGCACGTCCATTCCCGGCAGGGCCTGCCCACAGCGGACAAAATGATTGACCCGCGTGCTGTCGCTGTCGCTTGTCTTGCCAGCGACCGGTTGTGCAATCTGATGTTGGCCGAGATGATCGGCATTGACGCTGTCGACAACAACGGCTCTGCCCAGCGGGGCAAAGCTGATTGCCAGAGAGACCTCTGCCATGCCGTAGCAGGCGAGAAATGCATCGGCGTCGAAGCCGGCCGGCTGCAGTGCGGTGGCGAAATTCTGCAGACTGCTGGGGCGAATGGTCTCGGCACCGACACCGGCGACGCGCCAGGCGGACAGATCCAGTCGTTCGATATCGGACGCGCGAACTCGGCGCGCGCACAACTCATAGCCAAACGGTGGGCTGAAAGAAATGGTACCACCGGTTTGTGACATGATGTTGAGCCATAAACGTGGCCGCATGGCGAAATCGCGGGTGCCGATGTAATCCACCGAGCGCTGGGTGGCCATCGGTGCCAGCAGCAGTCCTACCAGGCCCATGTCGTGATAGAACGGCAGCCAGGACACGCAACGATCGCTTGCGTTCATGGCCAGTCCGTGTTCGAGAATGCCATTCAGGTTATGCATCACCGCGCTTTGCGTGATCATGACGCCGCGCGGGAACTGGGTGCTGCCGGAGGTGTATTGCAGGTAGGCCAACTCGTCTTGTTGCGATGGCTGCAGTGGCTCGTCGCAGGCAGGCAGACGATCAAAATAATCGGCATTGCCAATGTGCTCCACCGAAAGTCCTTCACAGGCACAGCGCAGCATGTCCAGGTAGTCAGGTGGTGCCATTGCCAGCATCGGTGTACTGCTCTGCACCAGTCGACGCAACTGTCTGATGTAAGCTTCTCGGCCACCGAGATGAACCGCTGCCGGGACTGGAACTGGCGTTAAACCGGCCATTTGACAGGCATAAAAAAAGCGCACGAAATCCGGGCATGTTTCTGCCACCAGCACCATGCGACTGCCGCGCGGCAGTTGCAGTGTGTTCAGTCGCTGCGCGGTTGCGTGAGCCTGCTGGTACAGCTCAGCATAGGGCAAACAACAGTAAAGTCTGCCGCGGCCGTCATAGAAGTTGTACCCGGTCTTACCGTGACTGGCATATTCCAGCGCTTCGGCGAGGGTATTGAAGTCCGCGTGTTTTAGCGGCAGTGAATGTTCTGTGGGCGTACCGATGCTAAGCAAGGCGAGTATCTCCCTGATGTATCACATCAGCCATGAACGCCAGGTCAACCCATTGCCGCATTGATCTGGCGCAAGATCCCAAAAAGCTGCTTTCTGGCAACATCACTGTTATGCCAGTAACAGTGCCCGGGGCAGTGGGTAAAATCCGCTGACAAAATTGTAGAGCTTGCTGGTTGAGGTCTTCTGGGTTTGTCATGACTGCGATTGATTGTCCGTGCATTGTGTGGTGCAGGTCATTATAGCCAATGGTCAGGATATTCAGCTTCAGTTGCTGGTCACAACAGATGATCTGTATCTGCTGCGATCAACGTCTCGCTGCTTGCTGACGATCAACATTATAGATCATGGAACATACCATGGACGCCAATGCGATCTCTGTTTCCGTCATACTGATAGGTATGATTGCAGATGCCGGTAGGTCAGACTGCTGCTGGCACAGTTATATGCCTGATCAATGCATAATGCCTGCATTGGAACCAACAGATTGCAATAGTCGTTCAGTACCGGTTGTTGCTGCAATATAATAGCTATTTCATGCCTGAACAAACATTCTATTTTCACCGTTTAATGACACAGATGCAAGCTGTGGCGACGATTTTGGCAGCAAAACGGTCTACCAAGCTCGGCATAATGTGCCACTGAAGCCATTCTTACCAAGCTCATTAAATAAAATTTCCGTTAACAATACAACATGTTCATGCCTTCTCCACACCAGAATCGCCTTCACTGCAGTATCCGCACGTGCCGGAATGCAGCACCAAAGCCAATCGCGAACACGCTTTGTGACAGTTTCATGAACACGGTGAAGCACTAATATGAGCGCCCCGTTGAGTATTCAAGCAGTCTGCGGTGAGCGTCATAGAAAGCAGTTTTTGCGCGCCCCGGCGGCCATTTATGCCGATGATCCCAACTACATCATGCCGCTGCAGATGGAAACCGGCAAGTGGCTGCGCAACAAGGGCGCGTGGTTTGAGCATGGTCGACTGCAAGCCTGGGTAGCGCTGCGCAATGGTCGCGTGATTGGACGCATCAGCGCGCAAATCGACGAGCTGCATCCTGACCCCGGCATGGCACAGTTCGGTTTCCTGGAGGCCATTGATGATCAGGCGGTGTTCGATGCCCTGCTGAACACAGCCGCTGAGTGGTGTCAGCAGCAGGGGGCCAGCATCATGCAGGGACCGTTTGATCCCGGGATCAATCAACAATGCGGTTTGCTGGTGGAGGGGTTCGATACACCACCAGTGCTCTTGATGGGACATGCGCGACCTTACTATCAATCGCGCTACCTGGAGCACGGTCTGCAACCGGTACAGACCATGCTGGCCTATGATCTGGATGTCAGGTGCAAGGGCCAGCCCGTCATGTACAAGCTGGTGCGTCGGTATCGACCGCGTTTACGGCTGCGTCAGCCGGACTGGTCACAGCGCGCTGCGGAAATGGAGCGCATGCGTGCTATCTTCAACGATGCCTGGCAGGACAACTGGGGCTTTGTGCCATTCACCGAGGCAGAGTTTGCTGAAATGGGTGCCGAGATCAGGCCGCTGCTAAAAACCGGCTGGGTGCACTTTGCTGAATACCAGGGCGAGCCGGTCGGCTTTATCGTGTTGTTGCCCGATGTCAATGATCTGATTGCAGACTGCAATGGCAGGCTGTTGCCATTCAACATCTTCAAGCTGCTGTATCGATTGCGGCTGCAGCCGATTCGCAAGGGCCGTGTACCGCTGATGGGCGTGCGCAAGCGTTTCCACGGTACGCCGCTGGCTGCTGTGATCGCGTTCATGTTGATTGAACAACTGCAGATTTACTCTGTGCCGCAGGGTTTGCGTCAGGTCGAACTGTCGTGGATTCTGGAGGAGAACAAGGGCATGCGTACACTCATTGAAGGCATGACCGGTAGCGTTTACAAGCGCTACCAGGTGTTTGCATTGGATCTTGAGCAGCCGCGGGCAGAAGCCCTGACATGATCCTGTCGCGCTACATCGCCTTACGCATACTGCAGCCCATGCTGGGCTCGCTGGCATTTCTGCTGGCCTTGTATCTGGCCTGGGCCGCCACTGATCTGATTGGTGCCGGTGGCGCTGCTGCCATGACTGCTGGCGAGTTTTTGCGGCTGATCGGCCTGCAGGCCATTACCGTGCTGGATCTGTTGTTGCCGGTATCGCTGTTTCTGGCCATTGTCTCCGGGCTGGGACAGATGGAGAGCAATCAGGAGGGCGTTGCCATGCGCGCTGCAGGCGGTGGTGAGGCCTTGACTGTTGGCAGTGTGGTCGCCATTGCCACAGTGTTTACTTTGTTTATCGCGCTGCTGATGCTGTCGTTGCGTGCACCATTGTTTGAGCAAATCTATTCGCTGCGACAGGCAATCAGTGATGATAACGATTTGCGCCGCATCCAGTCCGGTGAGTTTTATCTGACCAATCGAGATGCCGAGAGCGGACTTGCGACGGACGATTCAGCCAGTCGCAGCCGGGTCGTGTTCGCTGATCGCAGCGATGATGAACAACTTTACGATGTGGTGGTCGCTCGCAGCCGTGATGGCATGGATGAGGTCATTTTTGCTGCGGCGGCCAGCCAGTATTTCACCGAAGATGGTCGCCAGATGATTCGTTTCAACCAGGGCCACCTGTACCGGCTGCAGCAACAGTCTGCGCTGGGTGATGATGTGCACATGCATTTTGATGAATTGACCATGGCCATGCCGGTTAACTCGACGGCTGCGCGTGATAGCCGGCGCAAGGCGATGTCGCTGGCGGCGTTGGCACAAGCCAATGATCCGGTCATGCAGACCGAGCTGCAGCGGCGATTTGCTGCGCCATTGACCACAATGTTGCTGGCATTGCTGGCGATTCCGTTAAGTCGATCGGCTCCGCGTGCCAGCCGTTACGCTCGGTTGATTCTGGCTGCCGTCATCATGATCGTGTTTTTCAACATCGATTCACTGGCGCGAAGTTGGCTGGAACAGGGCTTGATACCAGCAGTTCCAGGCATCTTCTGGCCGCATATGCTGATTCTGGCACTGCTGGTCGGCTGGTTCTGGCCGCAGCGCAGCAGGCGCCGACGGCCGGCCGCTGACAGCAAAACGCTGGCCTGATCGCGGATGAGCATCTTTTTCCGCTATCTCGGCAAAGAGTTGCTGCGCGGCTATGCGCTGGTTGCCGTCATACTGGTCGGCCTGTTCAGCCTGATCACACTCGCCGACGAGCTTGATCAGGTCAATCAGGGGGACTACGGCATGGCCGATGCTTTTTTATTCACCCTGATGACGGCAGCGAAACAAGGTTTCGATCTGTTGCCGGTGATTGTCCTGCTGGGCACGGTGTTTGCTTTGGGCATGCTGGCAGGTAGCGGGCAACTGGTGGCGGTGCGTGCGCTCGGTGCATCCTTGCGCGACCTGCTGTTAATGGTGCTGAAAACGGTCCTGGTCATCATTGTTGCCGCGGTTGTGCTGGCTCAGTTTGGTATTCCGCAACTGGAATCCAAAGCCTGGTCCATGCGCGCGGAAAAGCTGTCGGCTGACTCCTCGCTGTTCGACGACCAGGGCTTGTGGGCACGAGACGGCTACCGCTTTCTCAACGTCCGTGCATTTGCGCTGGGGCGCATCCCGCGTAACATCAGTGTTTATGAATTCAGTCCGGAAAATGGTTTGACCAGCTACATGCACGCCGAATCCGCACGCATTCTGCCGGATCGTCAATGGCAGTTGGAAAATGTCTGGGTGAAGACAAAGTCGGGGCAACAGCATGAGGCAACATTTCATGATCGCATGTTGTGGCAGACGTTCCTTGATGATCAGCAACTGGGCGCATTGTCGATTCCGCCGGAATCGCTCGCGCCCACCGATCTGTATCGCTATATCAGGGATTTACGGCAGCGGGGGCAGGCCACGGAGCGCTATGATCTGGCTTTGTGGCGGCAGTTCAGTGTGCCGCTGGCAGCACTGCTGATGGCGTTGATCGCGGTACCGGTGGCAACCGGCAGCCAGCGTGCCAGCACTGCAGCCAAGCGCATCATGCAGTCTTCGGCGGTAGGGCTGTTGTTTTATCTGTTCAGTACGGCGATCAGCTATCTCGGTTTGCTGGCCGATGCCAGTGTGGTGCTGACAACTTTCGGCCCGTTGCTGCTGTTGGCAGTGGCCGCCTGGCTGATGCTGCGCAGGTTGCGCTAAGCCGATGCAGGATGACACTGTGTCAGGCCCGCAGCAAAGCCTGCTGCACAATCTGTGCCAATTGCAGCAGCGATTGCCACAGAGCGCGCAACTGAACGCCCTGGCAGATGCCATTCGTGCTGAGCACAGTGACGCGGTGCAGGCAATCCTTTATTACGGCTCCTGCCTGCGCAGTGGCCGGCCGGATCAGGGTATTGCCGATTTCTATGTCATCGTCGATGGCTACCAGCAGGCACAAATGGGTCGGGTCAAGGCCTGGCTGAATCACTGGCTGCCGCCCAACGTGTTTTATCTCGAGACAGGATACAGTGATGGCGAAGGGGCGGTGAAAAGCTTGCGCGCCAAATATGCAGTGATTTCAACTGAGCAGTTTATCCATGGCGTCAGTGGCGGTTGGCGCTTGCCCTATCTGTGGGCGCGGTTTGCGCAGCCGGCGGGCTTGTTGTGGACGCGTGATGAGCTCATCAGCCTGGCCATTAACCAGGCCATGTGTGCCGGTATGACGTTCTTTCTGCGTGAGTCGCTGGCGCTGATGGAGGCAGACTTCAGCGCCCGCAAGTTATGGCAACGCGGGTTGCTTAATAGCTATGCCACTGAGCTTCGGGCCGAACGTGAGCAACGCATACAGGCGTTGTATGATACCTGGCCGGACTATTACCGGCAGCAGACGGCGGCGTTCATGCAGATCGATACCGGCACTGCAGAGGATAGCGACGGCAACTATCACTGGCAGCCGGATCCGGTAGCACACAACGCTGCCATCAAGCGCTGGCGATCTCGCCGTCGGCGCGGCAAGCTGATGTCCCTATTGCGCTTGACGAAAAGCCTGTTCACGTTTTCCGGTGCGGTGGATTATGCCGCCTGGAAAGTCGAGCGCCACAGCGGTCAGCCGGTCAAGTTGACGCCGCTGGCGCGGCGCTGGCCGCTGCTGGGCGGCTGGGTGGTGCTGTGGCGATTGCTGCGCAGCGGTAGTTTGCGCTGATTCTGGCAAGCAGGCATACTGTGCGGCGATTGGTTCCTTTCTGCGTGTGCAAACATGAGCAAACCACTTCCGCAACTTACTTTCAAGGGCATCGTGCTGGGCATGCTGCTGTCGATGATCCTGGCCGGTGCCAACGCCTACCTGGGGCTGTTTGCCGGCCTCACCGTGTCGGCATCGATTCCCGCGGCGGTGATCTCCATGGGTATCCTGAAGTTGTTCCGGGAATCCAATATTCTGGAAAACAACATCGTGCAGACCTCGGCCTCGGCCGGGGAGTCGCTCGCCGCCGGCGTCATTTTTACCTTGCCGGCGCTGGTGTTGCTGGGTTATTGGGAAAGCTTTGATTATCTGTGGGTGACCGCCATTGCCGGTCTCGGTGGCCTGCTCGGTGTGCTGTTTACCATCCCGTTGCGGCGTTCATTGATCGTCGAGGAGAAGCTGGCTTTTCCCGAAGGCACCGCCACCGCCGAAGTGCTCAAGGTTGGCGACAGCGGCACCGGAGTCAAGGCGCTGGCGCTGGCAGCGCTGGCCGGCGGTGCGATCAAGTTTGCCGATACCGGTCTGCGGTTGTGGCATGGTGTTACCCAGGCGGCCACTTTTGTCGGACAGGGCATTGCCTATGTCGGCAGCAATCTGTCACCGGCGCTTCTCAGCGTGGGTTATATCGTGCGGCTGAACATCGCCGTGCTGGTGTTCGGCGGTGGCGCGCTGGCCTGGTATATCGGCATTCCGCTGTATTCTGCCTGGTATCTGGGCAGCGATCCGGCGCTGCTGGCCTTGACCGAACAGGGCGCGGCGGCGACCGACATTGCCGGTGATATCTGGAATCGCAAGATCCGCTATGTCGGCGTCGGTGCCATGCTGCTGGGTGGTCTGTGGGCGCTGTTTTCCATGCGCCGCTCGCTGATCACCGGCGTGCGCAGCGGGCTGCAGGAATTTTCCCATTCCCAGCGCGGTGTGGTGCGTGAAGAAACCGACAAGGACACTCCCATGCCGCTGGTGCTGGCGGCGATTGTGGTGTTCGTGCTGCCGATTTTTTACTTGTACTGGCTGGTGGTGGATCAGGTCGGTATCAGTCTGTTGCTGGCCATGGTCATGGTCATCACCGGTTTTCTGTTCTCCTCGGTGGCCGCCTACATGGCCGGTCTGGTGGGCTCATCCAACAATCCGATTTCCGGCATCACTATTGCCACCATTACCTTTGCTTCCTTTTTGCTGCTGCTGTTACTGGGAGAGGATGCCGCGCAGGGTCCGGCAGCGGCGATCATGGTCGGTGCCGTGGTGTGCTGTGCTGCCGCCATCGCCGGCGATAATCTGCA
>CAZHRH010000018.1:0-16212 GCA_964534475.1 uncultured Wenzhouxiangellaceae bacterium | reverse complement strand
TCATGGTCGGTGCCGTGGTGTGCTGTGCTGCCGCCATCGCCGGCGATAATCTGCAAGATCTGAAAGCCGGCTATATCCTCGGCGCGACGCCATGGAAGCAGCAGGTGATGCAGGGTGTCGGCGTGTTTTCGGCGGCCATTGTTATTGCACCGATTCTGACCCTGTTACTTAAAGCCTATGGCTTCGGTCCGCCGACCGATGAGTATCCCAATGCGCTGCAGGCACCGCAGGCCACGCTGATGGCATCGGTGGCGCGTGGCGTGTTCGGTGGCGAGTTGCCGTGGGACATGATCATCATCGGTATCTTCACCGGTGCCGCGGTGATCACTGCCGATGAAGTGCTGAGGCGACGCGGTGCCAGTTTCAGAATGCCGGTGCTGGCGGTGGCCGTGGGTATCTATCTGCCGCTGCAGTTGACCGTGCCGATCTTCATTGGTGGTCTGATTTCCTGGCTCAGCGAACGCGTCGCCGGCGCGGACGGCCCGGGCCGCCGCGCCGGTGTGCTCATTGCCGCCGGGTTGATCACCGGCGAAGCGCTGATCGGCATCGCGCTGGCCTTGCCGATTGTGATCAGCGGTGATGCCAACGTGCTGGCGATCTCCAGTTGGGCCGGCATGGCCAACTATCCGGCCGGTGCGTTACCGGGCATTGTGGCGATGGTCCTGCTCACATTCTGGCTCTATCGCAGCAGCAGCCGCACCGCTGCTTGATCGGCGGGCGATGACCACTAGCCGGTGTTTTTTGCTACTATTCACATACGGCAACAATAACAACAAGACAATGTTTGCTCGCTCATCCATAAACCGACATCTGCTCCTGCAGCGCCTCGCGCTGCTGGCCATGCTGTTCAAGCTGGTCTTTCCGCTCGGCTACATGCCCGGCAATCTGCTGGCCGGCGAATGGCTCGTGCTTTGTCCACAGGGCCTGCCGGCCGGTTTGCTGTCAGCAGATACTCATCATCATCACCATGGCGCCGATGCTGATGCAGACGATAGCAGTTCCGATCGCAGCAGCAGCGATCAGCAGCAGCTGTGCCCGCTGGGATCCGGTTTCGCCATGGCCGGTATGGCCAACCACGGGCCGATTTGCTGCAGCCACGATATCGGTTTGCAGCCAATCAGCTTTCTGCTGCTTGCCCATGCCAACAGCACAGGCAACTATAAGGCGCGCGCACCACCCGTTTGATTCCCTGCTTCCTGCTGTCTGGTGACTGTCTGCTCAATGTCATGAGCCTGCAGTTGCCAGTTGTGGGTAGGCCTGTTTGTTGTTAGGGCGGCCTTATGGGCTGACTGTCAAAAAGAGTAGAGGAATCAACGATGAAACATTTCAATATCGGCTGCAGGGCAGCCAAATGGAGCAAGCAGGGCGCTTTGATCAGCGCCGTTTTGCTCGGCGGCATGGCTGCTGTCTGGGCAGATCACGAGGGCGCGCCGGTGCGCGCCGATGCACATGCGCCGATCGGTGTCATGGGTGATCACATGCACAAAAAAGGTGAGTGGATGGTGTCCTACCGGTTCATGCGCATGTACATGCAGGGCAATCGTATCGGCGATGATTCGGTGTCCCCGCTGACCATCGCCACCACCGTGCCAAACCGGTTTTTCGGCTTGCCCGGACAGCCGCCGACACTGCGCGTGGTGCCGGTGCAGATGGACACCAACATGCACATGTTCGGTCTGATGTATGCGCCCAGTGACTGGCTGACCTTGATGTTCATGGGCAATTACATTGAAAAGAGCATGGATCACATCACCTTTCAGGGCGGCATGGGCGGCAATGTGCTGGGTGATTTCACCACCCGTTCTGACGGTGCCGGAGACACCAGCGTGACCGGGCTGCTGCGTCTGTATGAGCAGGGTGGACAGCATGTGCACGCCAATATCGGCCTGTCGCTGCCCACCGGTAGCATCAAGAACAGCGACCAGATCCTCACCCCGACCGGTGCTACACCTAGCCCCAGGTTGCCGTATCCGATGCAGTTGGGTACCGGCAGTTATGATCCGATCATCGGTCTCACCTACACCGGCACCGGTACTGCCTGGGCCTGGGGCGCGCAATGGCGCAGCGTGCTGCGGGTGGAAAACAACAGCCAGTCGTATCGCTTCGGCGATGAGCATCGTGTAACCACCTGGCTCAGCCGTCTGCTGAACAACAATGTCAGCCTGTCAGTGCGGCTGGAGGGCATGGATCGTGGCAATATCAGCGGTATCGATCCGCTGATCCTGGCACCGGTGCAGACCGCCGATCCGCTCAACCAGGGTTTGCAGCGACTGGATCTGGGTCTGGGTGTGAACCTGGCCGGTGATGGTGCTCTCAGCGGTCATCGGCTGGCGCTGGAAATCAATATCCCGCTGTATCAGGATCTCAACGGGCCGCAACTGGAAAGCGACTGGATGCTGACCACCGGTTACCAGTACGCCTTCTAATGCACAGAGCAGGCAAAAAAAACCGGGCCATTGGCCCGGTTTCAGGTTTATTCCTGCGCCAGATCAACTGGCAAATTGCTGACTGACAAAGTCCCAGTTGACCAGATGCCAGAACGCTTCGACATACTTCGGCCGGGCATTGCGGTAATCGATGTAATAGGCATGTTCCCACACATCGCAGGTCAGCAATGGCTTGTCGTCACCGGTCAGTGGCGATTCGGCATTGCTGGTGCTGGCCAGGTCCAGTGAGCCATCCGGCTTTTTCACCAGCCAGGCCCAGCCGGAGCCGAAAGTGGTGATGGCGGTCTTGCTGAAGGCTTCTTTGAACTCGGCAAAGGAGCCGAACCGGCTGTTGATGGCAGCGGCCAGCGCGCCGCCGGGTTCGCCGCCTCCATCGGGACTCATGCAGTGCCAGTAGAAAGTGTGATTCCACACCTGGGCGGCATTGTTGAACAGGCCGCCGGAACTGCTGCGGATGATGTCTTCCAGTGATTTGTCAGCGTTATCCGTATCCGCCACCATGTTGTTCAGGTTGGTGACATAGGTCTGATGATGTTTGCCGTAGTGATAATCCAGCGTCTCTGCGGATATATGCGGTTCCAGTGCGTCCTTGGCATACGGTAGTTGCGGTAGCTCAAAGGCCATGATGATCTCCTGTGGGTTGCATGGGTGGATATAGACAAGTCAATTGCTCTATTCTATGTGAATGCGATCAGCCGCGGATCTTTTCAAGTTGTGACGGACCATTCGAGCAGTGTTTCTGCCATCGAACTGAGCCTGTTTGGCTCACGTGTCAGTGCCATCTGCGACGAGATGGGGGCAGTGTTGCAACGCAGTGCGGTATCGCCGAATATCCGCGACCGGCTGGACTATTCATGCGCTTTGTTCGACGCCGAGGGCGGTCTGGTTGCCCAGGCCACGCACATTCCGGTGCATCTGGGCAGCATGGCCTATGCCATGACCGATCTGGCCAGCGACTGTGACTGGCAGCAGGGCGATGTGCTGATACTCAATGATCCCTTTGCCGGTGGTACGCATCTGCCCGATGTCACCGTCATTGCGGCGCTGCATGTTGATCAGCAATTGACCGGCTTTGCCGCCACCCGCGCGCATTATGCGGATATCGGCAGTGCCGCGCCAGGCTCCATGCCGATCAGCAACGATCTGCAGCAGGAGGGCGTGCTGATCAAGCCGACCTGGTTGATCCGCGATGATGAACTGCAAGAGCATGTACTGCAGCCGCTGTTGCAACAGGTGGCCGATCAGCAACGTGTGCAGGCTGATCTGCAGGCCCAGTTGAGTGCCTGCCGACTGGGGGCAAGAAAGTTGGCGCAACTGGTTGCGAGTCTTGGCGCGCAGCCTTTTCAGCGACGACTGCAGGCACTCAATGATTACGGCGAGCGACTGGCGCAGGCCATGCTGCAGCAAGCCATGGGTGAGCAGGCCACAGACAGCGCGTGGCACGCCGCTGATGTGCTGGACGATGATGGCTTCGGGCAACAGGATATTGCCATTCGCTTGGCCTTGCGTTGGCAGCAAAGTGATGATCATCTGCGCCTGCTGTTTGATTTCAGCGGTACTGCCAAACAGGTGCCGGGCAACATCAACTGCCCGCTCAGCGTGACCGCAGCCGGCGTCTACTATGTGTTGCGCTCGCTGTTGCCGGACCATACCCCGAACTGCGCCGGTGTGCTGCGCAACATCGACATCCAGGCGCCGCCTGGCTGTCTGCTCAATGCCACCGGTCCGGCGGCAGTGGCGGCCGGCAACGTGGAAACCAGCATGCGTATTGTCGATGTCATCTGCAAAGCGCTGCATCAGCTCATGCCCGCGCGCATACCGGCAGCCAGCCAGGGCAGCATGAACAATCTGGCCATGGGCGGTGAGCTGGTTGACGACAGTGCTGCCGCTGCTGCACACGGACATTCTGCCAGTCGCTGGAGCTACTATGAGACGCTGGCTGGAGGCTGCGGCGCTGCGCAGGCGCATGCGGGTGCCAGCGCGTTGCACAGTCACATGACCAACACGCTGAACACGCCGGTGGAAGTGCTGGAAAGCGAGTATCCGCTGCGCCTGCGGCGTTACCAGTTGCGGTCTGATTCCGGTGGCGGCGGGCGCTGGCGTGGCGGTCAGGGCATTGTGCGTGAATACGAGTTTCTGCAGCCGGCCACGGTCTCGATCATCAGTGAGCGGCGCCGGCATGCGCCCTGGGGTCTGGCGGGCGGGTCAGCGGCGCGACCCGGGGAAAACTGGCTGAATGACGAGCAATTGCCGCCCAAGTGCGAACTGCAGGTCAAAACCGGCGATCGGCTCACCATTGCCACACCGGGCGGCGGCGGTTATGGCACCGTGCAGCAGCAGTCCGACAACAACTGAGATCGGACTGCGCTTGCCGAAATTATGCTTGATCAGGCTGTAAACAGCGCAACAGCAACTGGTGGAAATGATGACAGGCGGCTTCGTGGACTGGCGCATAGCGTCCGCGCCGGTACAGGGCTGAACGCATGCCGCGGGTGACGCTGAGCACCATCGCCTCGTCTTCCATTTCCACCTGGTGCAAGGCGGCTCCGGCCCCGGCTTGCAGTAGCTCCTCGCGCCAGACAAAACTCATGAAGCGCACCCGCGTTTGCGCTACACCTTGTGGTTCAACAATGTTCAGGCTCAGTCCCCACGGATAAAAGTTCAGCATCAGGTTCGGAAACAGCCAAAAATACCAGGCCGCCACGCGCAGCCCTCGATCAGGCGCAGCAGATGGCACATCGAAAGCTTCCTCGTCATCGGCAGCAATGGCCAGTTGCAGGCTGCCGTTGGCAAACAGCTCGGTGCTGTAGCGGCTGAAATCCAGCGTCTGATTCAAGCCGGGATGGACAAACGGTATGTGCAGTGAATCCAGGTAGTTTTCCACATACAGCATCCAGTTGCCGGGAAACATATAGTCGCGGGAACGTTCGGCATCAAAGCTGAATTGTTCCCATGGCAACCAGCCCACCCGGCGCAGCACTGGCTGTAACCAGCAGTCAATGTCGCTGTTGGCACACAGGCTTGTCCATACCAGCGGGCCGCGTTGATGCAGCGGCAGAGACGGCAGATCGCACTCGCTGTTGGGAAATTCGCTGGCTTCGGCAAAACCCGGGGCAAAGCGCATGCGGCCGTCCAAATGAAACCGGCGGGAATGATACGGGCAGCGCAGTTCGTCGCATTTAACCTTTTTTTCGCAGATGATCGCACCACGATGAGTGCAGACATTCGATAAACAATGACGCTGCCGATGCTCGTCGCAGGTCAACAGCAGCGGTTCATCCAGGCTGCCCGGCAGCAGCGTCACCGGTATCGCCTCGCCAGCGGCAGGCAGCAACGCACTGCTGCCCAGCACCTGCCAGCTTGTAGCGAAGGCGTGCTGCAGCAACTGCTGATAGACCGGTTCGGATCGATAAAAGATCGCTGGCGGTGTCTGTGCTGCCTGCACAGCGTTATCAAGCGTAAACAAGTTATCTGCCGTCATGTTTGTGTGCTGCTGGTCTGTGTGATGGAGTGGGGATGGAAATCATTGAAATACTGGCATTGTCATCAGTGTTGATTATGCTTTGGCCATAGCCCCCATGGCTGGTAGCCACCGTCATCAAGTGTGATCATAATCATAGCGAAATTCAGATTTTCTGACGCTGTTCCGGTAATCATTGCCAAAATGAATAGCGATCAAAAACAGGTTTCAGTCTGACTGAGCCATTGGATATTGACTCTTTCAAGCATCGAATAGGCTTGTCAAGAGTAAAATTTCACAACTCGCTTATTCTGCCGGATAGATTCCAATCGTTTATATCAAGCTGCCAGTAATCAGCAAAATCCTGCAGATCATCGGCAAGACAGTCGTGAATGAAAGCTACATGTTTGTCCATCGGCCTGACTTTTGCCTGCGGCTTCAGCATCCAAGTCGGCAATTCTTTTTGTCGCTCATTCGGGCTCATCTTTGACACTTTCTTGAAACGCTTCAATACGGAGTGTTTCAGGATTTTTCGTTGGCGTCTGGCATTGCTCTGCCGTAAGGGAACAGAGACTTTATCTATGCCGAGGAAATCACAGATGGTGCTAAATGTTTCACTGTTGTTCTTCACGTAGTTTTCCATCACCAGAACCAGCATCTGTTTGCGCGGAAAAAGTTCCGCATAAAGCGCAATCTGCTCTTTATAATTGGCCACCTTGATCAAGAAATCATTGTTCATCAGGTTCTGTGTGAGGTCGCCTGTCACCTGTTCAGCAAACAGCATGTGTTCATAGTGAGAGATGATCTGGTCCACCGGGTTTCTGACCATGTAGATGAGCTTCACATCCGGCACGGTCTGATGTATTTTCGCCGCGGCATCGCCATACCATGGTGCCTTTGTATAACTGGTAGACGCTTCTCCCGAGATCTGATCGTCGCCGGCATTTGCGAATAGACTGCGGTACCAATCCAGCCCTTTGTTCCAGGTACCGACACCGTTTTCGCTGAAAAACGTTGGTTCCTTGACAGCAGGCAGATAGACCTGCGGGTGCTGATTAAGCTGATGGTAAAGTGAAGTGGTGCCACATTTGGCCGCACCGATGATAAGGAACTGCGGTTGCTGCATCGTGTGCAAGGACTTGATGATTGTTTACTGGCTCATTCTATACGACGTAAACAAACACAAACAGACCCAGCCATACCACATCCACAAAGTGCCAGTACCATGCCACGCCTTCAAAACCAAAGTGGTTGTCGGCGGTGAAGTGGCCCTTGGCAGCGCGGAACATGATCACTGCGAGCATGATGGCACCCAGGGTGACGTGCATGCCGTGGAAGCCGGTGAGCATGAAGAAGGTGGAGCCGTAGATGCCCGAACCCAGTGTCAGTCCCAGTTCCTGATAGGCATGGATGTATTCTTCCGCCTGCAGGTAGATGAAGAAAAAGCCCAAAGCCACAGTGGCAGCCAGCCATAAAACCAGTGCGCGTCGTTGTTGCAGTTTCAGCGCCCAGTGTGCCATGGTCACAGTCAGACCTGAGGTCAGCAGTATAAGAGTATTGATCAGCGGTACACCGAACGCCGGGACGGTGTCGAAGCCGCCGCCAACCCGGGCCGGGCCATTGGTAGGCCACACCGGATCAAAGCCCTGCCACAGCAGCGCGTTGGTCATGACGCCATGGCCTTCACCACCCAGCCACGGTACCATCAATACGCGGGCGTAGAACAGGGCACCGAAAAAAGCGCCGAAAAACATTACTTCGGAGAAAATAAACCAGGCCATGCCCATGCGAAACGAGGTATCGACCTGGCTGTTGTAATAGCCGCTGACGCTTTCTTTCACCACCTGGCCGAACCAGCCAAACAGCATCACCACGATGATGGCAAGGCCGATCAGCATGGTGATGTTGCCGGCATCGGTGCCGTTCATGGACATGGCAGCGCCGACCAGCAGTACAGTCATGCCGATCGAACCGACAATCGGCCACGGCGCGTTGTGCGGCACGAAGTAGCGGTTCGGATTTGGACTATCAGCGTGAGTCATGGTCGATCCTTAAAAGTCAGCTCTGTAGCTGCGAACAGCTTGTAATGATAGTGCATTCATCCGACGTCCTTGTAGCCGAATACTCCCGCTGCGATGAACAGCAGGTAGATGATCGCGGCGATGATCGCGAGTATCATCACCGTGCGACGGATACCGGAGTTGGATGGTCTGGGTTTACTCATGGGATGTTGGTTGCAATTCAATGCGCCACATCGCCGTGGGCGACCACGCTGTCGTCGATCTGCGGTGGCTCATCAAAGGTATGATACGGGGCTGGTGACGCTACCGTCCATTCCAGGCCTTTGGCGCCTTCCCATACCTGTGCGGTGGCCCTGGCACCGCCACGGGCACACTGCCAGACGATAAAGGCAAACAGCAACTGCGCCAGGCCGAAGGCGAAGCCACCGATGCTGGAGATCATGTTGTAGTCGGCAAACTGCACGGCATAGTCGGGAATACGTCGCGGCATGCCGGCCAGGCCCAGATAGTGCTGCGGGAAGAACAGCACATTGACCGAGATCACCGACCACCAGAAATGGATTTTGCCGAGCCGCTCGTTATACATGTTGCCGGTCCATTTCGGCAGCCAGTAGTAGACCGCGGCAATGATCGCGAATACCGCGCCGGTGACCAGCACGTAATGAAAATGCGCCACCACGAAATAAGTGTCGTGGTACTGGAAGTCGGCCGGCACGATGGCCAGCATGAGGCCGGAAAAGCCGCCGATGGTGAATAGAATGACGAATGCCAGCGCAAACAGCATCGGTGTTTCAAAGGTCATCGAGCCGCGCCACATGGTGGATACCCAGTTGAATACTTTCACCCCGGTGGGTACGGCGATCACCATGGTGGCATACATAAAGAACAGCTCAGCGCCCAGCGGCATGCCCACGGTGAACATGTGGTGGGCCCAGACGATGAATGACAAAAAGGCGATGCTGGCGGTGGCATAGACCATCGCGGTGTAGCCGAACAGCGGCTTGCGCGCAAAAGTCGGTATGATTTCGGAGATGATGCCAAACGCCGGCAGGATCATGATGTAGACCTCGGGGTGGCCGAAGAACCAGAAAATGTGCTGGAACATGACCGGATCACCGCCACCGGCGGCGCTGAAAAATGTGGTGTCAAAAAAGCGATCGGTCAGCAGCATGGTCACGGCACCGGCCAGCACCGGCATTACCGCGATGAGCAGATAAGCGGTGATCAGCCAGGACCAGACAAACAACGGCATGCGCAACAGCGTCATGCTCGGCGCGCGCATGTTGAGGATGGTAGCGATGACGTTGATGGCGCCCATGATCGAGGATATACCGAGCATGTGAATGGCAAAAATGACAAAGGCAAAGCTGTTGCCGGTCTGCAGTGACAACGGCGGATACAGCGTCCAGCCGCTGGCAGGGCCGCCGGACGGCATGAACAGCGTGCTCAGCAGCATGCTAAAGGCAAACGGCAGTATCCAGAAGCTCCAGTTGTTCATGCGCGGCAGCGCCATGTCCGGGGCACCGATCATCATCGGGATCATCCAGTTGGCGAGACCGACAAAAGCCGGCATGACGGCTCCGAAAATCATCACCAGCGCATGCATGGTGGTCATCTGGTTGAAGAACTCGGGATTGACCAGTTGCAGACCAGGCTGGAACAATTCGGCGCGGATGACCAGCGCCATGGCTCCGCCGATCAGGAACATGATCAGCGAGAACACCAGATACAGTGTGCCGATATCCTTGTGGTTGGTGGTAAATACCCAGCGCAACAGGCCTTTGGGGGCACCGTGGTGATCGTCAGTATGCTCGTGCGCTGCTATGGTGTTGCTGCTCATGAATTCTGATCTCTTTCCTGTTTGACTCGATTATTTATGCGATTGGCTGTTTATTGCAGAAAGCTCGTGTTTAGCTGCAGTCAGTCAGCCAGCGCGACTTCCACGCCGGCGGTGTCTGCATCGGGATTTTCCTCGGCCAGCGTGGAAACATCAGCGCCGCCGGTATACCCTGGTTGCTGTGCCAGCCACTGCTCGAATTCGGCTTTGGGTTTGGCAATCACCACCACCGGCATGAAGCCGTGATCCTTGCCGCAAAGTTCTGCGCACTGACCGCGGTAGGTGCCGGGTTTATTGATTGAAGTCCAGGCTGTGTTCACCGTGCCCGGAATGGCATCACGCTTCCAGCCCAACTCCGGTACCCACCAGGAATGTATGACATCACCGCTGGTCAGCAGCAGGCGAATCTTGGTGTCGGTGGGTACGACCAGGGCGTTATCGACTTCCAGCAGATAGTTTTCCACCGAGGCAGGGTCGATGCCGGATTTTAACTGGCGTGCCTCGTCGCTGTTTCTGGCCAGCGAACTGATGAAGCTGACGCCGGTATCCATGTATTCGTATTTCCACTTCCACTGATAACCGGTGATCTTGATGTCCATTTCCGCGCCAGTGCTGGTTTCCATGACCAGCAGCGCACGTGTGGCGGGAACTGCCATCAGGATCAGAATCAGGATGGGGATGCTGGTCCAGGCAATCTCGGCTTTGGTGCTGTGGGTGAACTGGGCCGCCTCGGCGCCGCGGCTTTTGCGATGCAGGATGATGGAGACGAACATGGCACCGAACACCAGCACGCCAATGACCACGCAAATCCACAAAATCAACATGTGCAGATCATAGGCAGTCTGACTGAATTCCGTCACCCCGCGTGGCATATTGGCGCCGAGCGCGAACATGCCCCATACCGCCAGCAGCATGCCGGCCAGTACAGCTATGGAGACGATGACAATGTTCTGATTTTTCATTGCGTTAAGTTTCCTGATCCTCATCGGTGCCAGCCGCCACGACGGCTTTGACAGAATCGTGACGATGACATCATTATCACGGTTGGGTTTAAATCACTGTTCGCTGCTACAGCTTGCTGCGGATGTCTGTGAATCTGGCAATCGCAGCGTAATTTATACCGCTCGACTGACGAGTCCTGTTGTCGCCATGCGTCTTGCCTGGCGCAGATCATCAGCGCTGATCTGTGCGTCCAGTCTGCTGTGGAGTTGCAGCAGCAAAGCGGCTTTCTCACTGCTGCTGAGAAAGGCACCAAGTTCCAATTGCCGCCCGTCAGCGTGCAGTATCAGCGCTGGATTGTGGCGCTGCCGGCTCGTCCGCCATTCCAGACGTAGCCACTGCAGTGCTTGCTGCCAGTGATGCTGACTGAGATGTTGCCGCTGTCGCACGCTGATGGTGTTGCTCTCAATACAGATGGTTTCACTGCAGCGATTCTCCGCAATCGCTTTGCGCAAGCCAAAACCGGCCAGCAACAAATGCGCTATGGCGGCAATCATGATCGGCCAGTAGCCAAGCAAACTCAGCCACAACGCTATGGTCAGCGTCACGCAAGCCAGCAGCATGGATGCCAGCCACCATTGCTGATTGCTCATACTCGCATTGCTGCTGCTGTGCAGACACCAGTGGTCATGGAGCTGATCAGTCAGGCGCAAACTCTTTTGCTGGTACCAACATCCAACCATCTTATTGCCGGTTCATGACATCACGTCGGTCATCAGGAATGGACATGCCCACGGGTCAAACCATTTTCGCTATTTTAAACCAGAGTCATTATTGAAGTCATGCCGTGTGGTTGATATTTTGCCGGCCAGGCAGGAAATATGCTCCGTACAGGCGTACAATCTGCCTGCTTTCGCAGTCGCCGGACGGAGTATCCATGAACAAGTTTGCAGTGCCCATGCTGTTTCCTGACTTACTGCAGGTCGATGCTGATATCCAGCACATACAGCATGATTGTTATCGTCAGGAAGCTGATCACTGCAGCATGTTGCGTGCTGAACTGCCGCTGGATGCGGCAGCTCGTGCGCGCATCAATGAGCGCGCCATGGCATTGGTGCGCAAGGTGCGTGCCAACAGTGATGAGCGCAGTTCCATGGCCGCGTTCATGCTGGAGTACGATCTGTCATCGGAAGAGGGCATTGTGTTGATGTGTCTGGCCGAGGCGCTGCTGCGTATCCCGGATAGCGAAACTGCGGAGAAACTGATTGCCGACAAGCTGGCGGCTGCGGACTGGGAGCGGCATCTGGGCAAAAGCTCTTCAATATTCGTCAATGCCTCAACCTGGGGGTTGATGCTGACCGGCCGCTTGATCGGCGTTGGTCGTTCCACGCAGAAAGACTTCAGCCATGTACTGGGGCGACTGGCGAACCGCAGCGGCGAGCCGGTGGTGCGGCTGGCCATTCGTCAGGCCATGCGCATCATGGGCCATCAGTTTGTCATGGGCCGCAGCATCGACTCCGCGCTGGAGCGCAGTCGCAGCAAGAGCAATGTCAACTATCGTCACTCCTTTGACATGCTGGGTGAGGCAGCCATGACCGCTGCCGATGCCGAACGCTACCAGCAGTCCTACCTGGATGCCATCAACGTCATGGGCAAGCATCGCAGTACCGACAACATCTTTGCTGCCGACAGCATTTCGGTGAAGCTGTCGGCGCTGCATCCTCGCTATGAGTTTGCTCAACGCGAGCGCGTGCTGCAGGAATTGCCGGCTCGTCTGCTAAAACTGGCAGAAGCCGCCGCCGGCCACGACATTGCCTTGACCGTGGATGCCGAGGAAGCTGAGCGGCTGGTGTTGTCGCTGGAAGTGTTTGCGCAGGTTGCGCGCGCCCCATCATTACAAGGCTGGCAGGGTCTGGGGCTGGCCATCCAGGCCTATCAGAAACGCTGCTGGCAGGTCATTGCCTGGTTGGAAAAACTGGCCGCAGAAACCGGGCGTCGCCTGCCGGTGCGGCTGGTCAAAGGTGCTTATTGGGACAGCGAAGTGAAGCTGGCGCAACAGGAAGGCTATCTGGGCTATCCCGTGTTCACGCGCAAGGTGAATACCGATTTGTCCTACCTGGCCTGTGCGTGGCGGCTGCTGCAAAGCCCGAAACTGTTTTATCCGCAGTTTGCCACCCACAATGCGCATACCATTGCTGCGATCCGCGAGCTGGCCGGCGACCGCGATGGCTACGAATATCAGCGTCTGCATGGCATGGGCGAGGACTTGTACGACTGCGTGCGCGAAGACGCGTCTCTGCGCAGTCAGTGCCGGGTCTATGCACCGGTCGGCGAGCATAAGGATCTGTTGCCGTATCTGGTGCGCCGATTGCTGGAAAATGGCGCCAATACTTCATTCGTAAATCGTATCAGTGATGAAAGTCTGGCTGTGGAGGAGGTGATCAGTGATCCGCTGCCAGCATTTGATCAGCTCCACACCATTGCCCATCCTGCCATCCCGCTGCCGCAGGACCTGTATCTGGATGAGATGCGCCAGGGCCGACGCAATTCGCCCGGCTTGCCATTGTTCCATGAGCCAGCGCTGGCAGGCCTGCAGCAGGCCATGCAGCAGGCCATACAGCAGGATTTGCAGTTGCCGCTGCAAGCCGGGCCACTGCTGCCGTTCAAACCGGCGCCTGCGCACAGCGCCCAGTCAGTCAACAATCCGGCCGCGCCAGAGCTGGTGATCGGCCATGTCGACTGGGCCAGTGCAGCAGATGTTGATCAGGCCATGACAGTCGCACGCAAGGCGTTTGCCGGCTGGTATGCGGTTCCTGTGCGCGAACGCGCCGGCATGCTGCAACAGGCTGCGGATCGTCTGCAGCAGGCGCAGGCCAGGTTCATGGCGCTGGCCGTGCTGGAGGGTGGTAAAAACATTCGTGACGCGCTGGCAGAGATCAGAGAAGCAATTGATTTTCTGAGGTATTATGCTGAAGAAGCCATCACGCTGATGGCCGAGCCGAAAACCATGCCCGGACCCACCGGTGAGACCAATCAGCTATATCTGTATGGGCGTGGCGTGTTCGCCTGCATCAGTCCGTGGAACTTCCCGCTGGCGATTTTCACCGGGCAGATCGCTGCCGCGCTGGTCACCGGTAACTGCGTGCTGGCAAAGCCGGCGGAACAGACACCGCTGATCGCTTTTGCAATGGTGCGTCTGTTGCATGCTGCCGGCATACCGCGAGATGTGCTGCAGTATTTGCCCGGCGATGGCGCCGGTGTCGGTGCCAGTCTGACCGCATTGCCGGATCTGGCCGGGGTCGTGTTCACCGGCTCCAATGCCACCGCCAAGCTGATTCACCGCTCACTGGCCGAACATAACCGTGAAATCCCGATTGTCATTGCCGAAACCGGTGGTCAGAACGCCATGATCGTGGACTCATCCGCCTTGCCCGAGCAGGTCACGCGCGATGTCATCAGTTCGGCCTTTCTCAGCGCCGGGCAGCGTTGCTCGGCGCTGCGCATTCTGTATGTACAAGACGATATTGCCGATCACCTGCTGCAGATGCTGGCCGGTGCCATGCAGGAACTGGTGCTGGGCAACCCGGCCATGTTGGTGACAGATATTGGCCCGGTGATTGATCGTGACGCGCTGCAGATGCTGCAGGCGCACCGGCACAAGCTGGAGCAGATCGGGCGTTTGATTGCCTCGGTGCCGATGCCGGAAAACATGCCTGGGGGACACTACTTTGCCCCGTGTGCATTCGAAATCGACTCCATCAAGCAACTCGGTGATGAAGTGTTCGGGCCGATTTTGCATGTGGTGCGCTATCCCTCCGGCCGCCTGGATCAGGTGCTGGATGACATCGTCGCTACCGGCTTTGGTCTGACCATGGGCATACACAGCCGCATTGAGGCGGTGCATAAATACATCGCCGATCGCGTGCGCATCGGCAATGTCTATATCAATCGCAACATGACCGGTGCCGTGGTCGGCGTGCAGCCCTTCGGTGGCGAAGGCCTCTCCGGTACCGGACCCAAGGCGGGCGGGCCATTTTACTTGCCGCGTTTTTGCGCCGAGCGTACGCTCACCAACAACACCGCTGCGGTTGGAGGCAACGCATCGCTGCTGGCGATGTCAGACCTGGAATGACCGTCTACCTGGATTATTTCGGCCTGCAGCAGCCACCGTTTTCGATCACACCCGATCCCGGCTATGTGTATCTGAGCCGGCGTCATGAAGATGCGCTGGCGCATCTGCTGTATGGCATCGGCCGTGGCGGCAGCGGTGGCTTCGTCCAGCTTACCGGCGAAGTCGGCACCGGCAAAACCACGCTGTGCCGCTGCTTGCTGGAGCAGATCCCGGAACATGCCCGGATTGCGCTGATTCTGAATCCAATGCTGAGTCCGCGGGATCTGCTGCAGACCATCTGTGATGAACTCGGTATCGACTATCAGCGTGATTTCAGCAGTCGCGAACTGGTCAACGCGCTGAACGCTTTCCTGCTGCAGGCACATGCGCGTGGCGAGCGCGTGGTGCTGGTGATTGACGAAGCGCAGAATCTGCAGCCGGAAGCTCTGGAGCAGGTGCGCCTGCTGACCAATCTGGAAACCAACACCGACAAGCTGCTGCAGATCATATTGCTGGGTCAGCCGGAATTGCGCGAGCTGCTGGCCAGTGCCGGCCTGCGGCAACTGGCCCAGCGCATAACCGCCCGCTATCATCTGCTGCCCCTGGATGCCGATGAAACTGTGGCCTATGTCAAACATCGCCTCAACGTCGCCGGCAGGCATCAGCCGCTGTTCGCGCGCGATGGCTACAAGGCGCTGTATCGACTGTCCGGCGGCGTGCCCAGATTGATCAATATTTATGCGGATCGGGCACTGATGGGGGCCTATGCGCGGGATGCAGAAAAGGTCACTGGCAACATCGTCCGTGAAGCCTGTGCGGAAGTCGGCCAGCGAAACAACAAGCATTACCGGCGTCATCTGCTGCCTGCTGTTGTCGCGGCCAGCCTGCTGCTGTTGCTGGTGGCCGGGTGGTGGCTGCGATCAGATTCCGGTGATCCCCTGCTGGCCGATGATGCCAGTGATGCCATTGCCGATGCTGCACCTGCGGCTGCAGAATATGCTGGCGGTATTAGTGGCAGTACAGGTGACCTAGCAGATGCTGTCAGCGCGTCAAACGCGACCGCCGTGGCGGCGACTGTGACAGAGCCTGGTGCAGACAACACAGCGTTGCCTGACTGGATCAACCGCGCCGAGTCCAGCGGCATCTGGCAGCGCTGGGCGCAGCTTTGGCGCAGTGAGGCAGCTTTGCTGCAAGCGGTCTGTGGCGAAGATGACGCCGACAACTTCAATGCCGGCAACAACGATCAGCGGTCAGCGGATCCCGCAGAGCCCGCACAGGCCGGTGACGAAAACCGGTTTTTCTGCACCACCGTGTATGGTAACTGGGGGCGCGTTCGCCAGTTGCAGCTACCGGTGGTGCTGATGCTGCAAACAGCAAAGCGCATGGCTGAGGTACCA
>CAZHRH010000017.1:0-24685 GCA_964534475.1 uncultured Wenzhouxiangellaceae bacterium | reverse complement strand
ATACCATCTGCCCCTTGCCGTCATAGCCCAGACGTCGGGTTTTCAGCACTGCTGGATAACCGGTATGATCAATCGCCTGCAGCAATTCCGCACGTGAGTTGACCGCATGGAAATCGCCCACAGCAATGCCCAGTTGCCGGAACATCTGTTTCTCGCGCAACCTGTCCTGAGCCGCGTGCAGCACCTCGACGCCGGGTGCCAGTTGCGCACCGGGCGCAAGCTGCTGCAGCGCCGCAGCGGGCACGTTCTCGAAATCATAGGTCAGCACATCGACCTGATTCAGTAGTTGCTGCAAGGCTGTCATGTCGTCGTAATTGGCAACAATCTGCGGCGCGAGTTGACCGGCACCGGCATCCGGCTTGGGATCCAGCACCGTGCAGCGGATGCCCAGTTGTGCCGCCTGCAACACCAGCATGCGCGCCAGTTGCCCACCGCCGATGATACCCAGCCGGGTCATGTCAACGACAACAGCGGCGGTGTTCAGGCATGATCACGTGGATCGCCAGCAGCAAGTACACGTTCACTTTGCTGCTGACGAAATGCCTGCAGACGGGTAGCCAGTGCCGCATCCTGCAGCGCAAGAATGGACAGCGCCTGCAAACCGGCATTGCTGGCGCCACTGCTGCCTATCGACATCGTCGCCACCGGCACACCGGCCGGCATCTGCACTATCGACAGCAACGAGTCCAGGCCATTCAGGGCACGGCTTTTGACCGGCACGCCAATCACCGGCAAGCACGTGATCGCCGCCACCATGCCAGGCAGGTGTGCCGCCCCACCGGCGCCGGCGATGATGATTTGCACACCACGCTCGGCGGCAGTGCGCGCGTATTCGGTCATCAGTTCAGGCGTGCGATGCGCAGAAACTATACGCACCTCATGCGCCACCGCAAACTGCTGCAATATGCTGACTGCATGCTGCATCGTCTCCCAGTCAGACTGCGAGCCCATGATGACACCGACCAAAGGGGCTTCGGCTTGTTGTTGGCTTGGCATACAATAATATCTGGTGTAGTAAACGTTAATATTATAGGTTGCGGACACGCAAACGAAAGCCGCGATCCATTACAATAACACCAGTCTATGCATAAACAGACATTATGAGCATCAACGACCAACTACTCTCTCTGCTGTGTGATCCGGTTTCCCACGTACCGCTGACCATGATACGCAAAAAACAACTGCAACTCGTGAACCAGCAGATTGATGCCGGTCAGGTGGAAACTGTCGATGGCATTGAAGTCACGGAAACATTGCAAGACGCCCTCATCACGCAGGACAACAAAGTCATCTATCCGATCCGTGACGGCATTCCGGTTTTACTCTATGAGCAGGGCATCGGCACCACCCAGTTCGATTCGTTTCCGACCTGAAGCTGCCACTGCCGTGCTGAGCATAAGCATGACGGATAAAACCCGGCTTCGCTGACACAACAACGATAGCGCATGATCAAGCCGCCGGCAGACAATATTATCCGCGCACAAGTGCAGACTGCGCTGCATGAGGACATCGGTAGTGGTGACCTTTCCGCCGCTCTGATTGCCAGCCAACAATCAATGCAGGCCGAGCTTATGTGTCGTGAAGCCGGAGTGTTGTGCGGCCAACGCTGGTTTGAACTGGCGTTTCATTTGGTCGATGACAGCGTACGAATTGACTGGCAGCAGGCAGATGGCGATCAACTGATGCCCGATGAAACCATCTGTAGACTCAGCGGCAATGCTAGATCAATTCTAACTTCTGAGCGTACTGCACTGAATTTCCTACAATTACTATCCGGCACAGCAACACAAGCGCAAACCTATGCGAACGCGGTGGCAGACCTGGACGTGATCCTGCTGGACACCCGCAAGACCATACCCGGTCTGCGCGCAGCGCAAAAATTCGCCGTGCGCTGTGGCGGTTGCAACAACCACCGCATGGGCCTGTTCGACGTCATCATGCTGAAGGAAAACCACCTTGCCAGCGGCAGCATCGGCGAACTGATAGCACGTGCCCGCAAGGCCAGTCCGGACGTTGCGGTCATCGTCGAGGTGGAGAATCTGCAGCAACTGGAGCAGGCCTGCCAGGCGTCGGCCGATCGCGCTTTACTGGACAATTTCAGTCTGGATGACATGCGCCAGGCGGCAAAAAAGTACCGCGAGTGTATCGCTCTGGAAGCAACCGGCAATGTCGATCTGGCCAGCCTGCGCGATATCGCCGAAACCGGCGTGCACTGCATCTCCATCGGCGCCATGACCAAACACGTGCAGGCGCTGGACTTCAGTTTGCGCCATGCCTGATATTGGCAATGGCTGATTTTAGTTGCAGCGTCAGTCGTTCTTGGCTGTTTTCACAGGTCCGGGTTTGAACACCGTCTGATGCTGCCCGGCACCTTCGCCACGAGCATAGGCCTTGTTCCATAATCCACGCGTGTCGCTGGTACCTTCAAGATTGGCTTTGGCCTGGGCCTGTTGATGTTGCTGGGCGTTCTGCTTGCGCCGTTCCGCCCATTGCCTAAACTGGCTGACCAGTTCCGGATCGTCTTCAAATTCGGCAATTTCAATCACCGTTTCTTCAAGTAAACCAAGTGGATAGGGGAATATCCTAGCAACAGGTTCACCGGCCTCGAAACGAATCGTGGTATGAGCCTGGGTAATACGCCAGTTCATCGTGAATGGATACGGCAGCCAATCGGTGCGGATAAAACCGTCCAGTGGCAGAATGCCGGTTTTGTCGCAATTGGCCGGTCCGCACGCCACCAGCCCATAACCCGGCGCGGTGCGAAACAGAAATGGCAGCTCCCAAGTCACAACGCCGGTGCCGAAGTGCGTGCGCGGGCGCCAGCGGTGGCCATCTTCCAACCACACCTGCACGTCTTCCTGTGCGGTCATGCCGCCCCAGCGAAACTCGCAAGTGACCGGATTAAGATACTCCCAACCCATGGTATTGGCTGCGGTGAGAGGAATACAGCGATAAGCATATTGGCCAGCGCTGGCATCCATCCACTGGCGTGCCGGGCGTGCCGCGCGCAGCAGCGATTTGCTATCCTCGGGTGCGCCAGGCAAACGGTAAGCCTTGATGCTGTGAACGCTCACCGCGGCAGGCTCAGTCGTCGTCCTCTACTGCCTGAACCTGGGCCAGGCCGACCAGTTGCTCATCAGTATCCAACCGGATCACGCGCACACCCTGAGTATTGCGTCCAAGTTGGGATATCTCCGCTGCCGGCGTACGCACCAGCGTGCCGCTGTTGCTGATCAGCATGACATCATCATCATCACCAGCAAGAATGGCGCCAACCAGCTCGCCGTTGCGATCACTGGTCTGAATGGCGATCACGCCCTGACCGCCACGTCCGTGCACAGGAAATTCATCGATGGCGGTGCGTTTGCCGTAGCCTTCGGCGGTCGCCAGCATGACGCTCTCGTCACTGTCAGCGGCGATGATGCGCATCGACATGACCTGCTGCTTGTCGCGCAAGCGAATGCCGCGCACACCGCGTGCGGTACGCCCCATCGAGCGCACGGCGGTTTCGTTGAAGCGCACGCACTTGCCGGAGTTGGCGAACAGCATGATGTCCATGCTGCCACCGGTCAGCGCCACGTTCACCAGCCGATCATCGGCATCCAGCGAAATGGCCCAGATGCCATTGGCACGCGGCCGGGAGTAAGCCGACAGCGGGGTTTTCTTCACCGTCCCGTTGGCGGTGGCAAACACGACAAACTGATCATCTGGGAAATTCCGTACCGGCAGCACCGCGTTGACTTTTTCATCTGCATCCAGCGGCAGCAGATTGACAAACGGTTTGCCGCGACTGGCGTGGCTGGCATTGGGCAATTCATATACCTTGATCCAGTACACCTTGCCGGCGCTGGTAAAACACAGCAGTGTGTCGTGGGTGTTGGTGATCCACAGGCGCTCAATGAAATCCTCATCCTTCATGCGTGTCGCGGACCGACCGCGGCCACCGCGATGCTGTGCCTGGTAACGATCCAGGCTCTGCACCTTGGCATAACCGGCATGCGAGAGTGTTACCACAACGTCTTCTTCGGCGATCATGTCCTCCATGCTCAGATTGACATGCTGGTCGAGAATTTCGGTGCGACGGTCGTCACCGAACTGGTCGCGTACTTCGATCAGCTCATCACGAATAACGCCGGTCATGACATCGGGTTCGGCCAGTATCTTCAACAGATAGCGGATATTGTCCAGAATCTCTTTGTATTCGTTGGTCAGCTTCTCCTGCTCCAGCCCGGTCAGCTTCTGCAGGCGCAGATCGAGAATCGCCTGTGCCTGAATCGCAGATAACTGATAGCCATCCTGATGCAGACCGATATCACTGCCGAGCCCTTCCGGTCGCGAATCGCCCGCGCCCTCGCTGCCCAGTAGCGCGGCCACCAGACCGGCGTCCCAGCGTCTTTGCTGCAGTTGCTCGCGCGCTTCCGGCGGACTGGCCGCAGCCTTGATCAAAGCGATGATGGCATCGACATTGGCCAGGGCCACGGTCAGACCTTCAAGAATATGCGCGCGATCCCGGGCCTTGCGCAGCAGATACAGCGTGCGCCGGGTGACCACATCACGGCGATGCTTGAGGAAGGCCTGCAGGATTTCCTTCAGATTCAGCAAGCGCGGACGGCCATCCACCAGCGCCACCATGTTGATGCCGAACACCGTCTGCAGCTGGGTCATGCTGTACAGTTTGTTGAGGATCACTTCCGGCACTTCGCCGCGCTTGAGCTCGATCACCATGCGCATGCCGTCCTTGTCGGATTCATCCCGCAGGCCATCGCCGGCGATGCCCTCGATTTTCTTTTCCCGCACCAGATCGGCGATCTTGACCAGCAGATTGGCCTTGTTCACCTGATACGGCAGCTCACTGATGATGATGCTCTGGCGGCCGTTGTCGGCTTCCTCGATGTGTGAGCTGGCGCGCACATAGATGCGACCACGACCGGTACTGTAGGCCTCACGGATACCAGCAGCGCCGTTGATGATGCCGGCAGTGGGAAAGTCCGGCCCGGGCAGATGCTGCATCAATGCCGGTATATCCATGCCGGGATCTTCCAGCAGAGCCAGCGTTGCGTTGATCACCTCGGTGAGATTGTGTGGCGCCATGTTGGTGGCCATGCCCACCGCAATGCCGGCAGAGCCATTGACCAGCAGGTTGGGTACGCGCGTCGGCAGTACCACCGGCTCGGATTCGGTTTCGTCATAGTTCTCGATAAAGTCGACGGTTTCCTTGTCGATGTCTTCGAGCAGCTTGTGCGCCAGTTTGGTCATGCGGATTTCGGTGTAACGCATGGCTGCCGGTGAATCTCCATCGACCGAACCAAAATTGCCCTGACCATCAACCAGCATGTAGCGCATGGAAAAGTGCTGCGCCATGCGCACAATGGTGTCGTAGACCGCGGTATCACCGTGTGGATGATATTTACCAATGACATCGCCAACCACGCGGGCAGATTTCTTATACGGCTTGTTCCAGTCATTACCGAGTTCCTGCATGGCGTAGAGCACACGCCGATGCACCGGCTTGAGGCCGTCGCGTACGTCCGGCAGCGCGCGGCCGACGATCACGCTCATGGCGTAATCGAGGTAGGATTGCTTCATCTCGTCTTCGAGATTGACGGAAAGAATTTCGCGGGCGATTTCAGCCATCTGTGAGCACCGGTTCGACTTATGCGGCAGGTGCCTGAATCATGCTTTCAGGATACCGCAGCCGTTGTTGTCATAAAGGTGAAATTATAGCACGAAATGCTGCCTCTCTGCTGCCGGAAAGCGGCCCGCAACGGGTTCACAAAAGCACATAATAACCAAGCAAGATCAGCGGCTTATGCGAGCCAGTGCTGCGCTATGGCAGCAGCCTTCACAGGGATTTCATCAAGTGTCGTGCTCAGACCTTTTTGGCTGCGCCAATGCCTGCAATTTTTGCCGGTCAGGCGCGGCAACCACGCCACGCTCGGTAACCAGATAATCCACCAGTGCGGCCGGCGTGATATCGAACACCGGGTTCCATGCTGAACTGCCGGCACGTGCCACGCGCTGACCCTGAAATGCCAGCACCTCATCGCTGTGGCGCAGCTCAATCTCGATCGCTGCGCCACTGTCGGTGTCCAGATCAACCGTTGACCACGGCACCACCACCATGGTTTTGACACCGTGATGGCGCGCCGCCAGCATGGCCTGGTAGGTGCCGATCTTGTTGGCCACGTCCCCGTTCGCGGCGATACGGTCGGCGCCAACAATCAGCCAGTCGATCTGTTGGCTCGCCATCAGCCAGGCGCCAGCGGCATCGATGATCACCTGACAGGGCACACCGGCCCGATGCAGCTCCCATTCAGTCAGGCGGCTGCCCTGCAACCAGGGCCTGGTTTCATCGGCAAACACCTGTTGCACCTTGCCCTCAGCGTGACCCTGCACAATGACACCGATGGCGGTGCCGATGCCGGCCGTGGCCAGTGCGCCGGTGTTGCAATGGGTCAAAATCGAACAATCGGGCTGCAGCAAGGCGCTGCCAAGCGCGGCCAGCCGCTGGTTGGCTGCAAGATCGTCGCGCTGGATACCGATCGCACGCTGTTCCAGTTTTTCCAGCAGGTTTTGTTGAGCCCAGATCGCTGAGGAGATGGCACAGTCATCGGCAGCATCCATAACCTGCTGCATGGCAGCGATGGCCCAGCGCAGATTGACCGCAGTGGGTCGGGCCTGCAGCAGCCGTTGATTGTCCTGACGCCACAGTCCCGGCCAGCCTCCAGCGGCAGCATTTGCAGCGCGTCTGCGTGCCGACAGTACGCAGGCATAGGCGGCGGTAATACCAATCGCCGGTGCGCCGCGTACCACAAGCCTGGTGATGGCGTCGATGGCCTGATCCAGGTCGGTGATATCCAGCCATTTCTCTGCATGCGGCAGTAAGCTCTGATCCAGCAGCTGCAGATGCGTGCCGCACCAGCGGATGGCGCTGAAAGCTGCTGCCGAAGCTACCTCAGCAACTTGCGCTTTTTTCGCATCTGGCATATCAGTGTGAGTATGGTTCATTACAGCGGGTTCATTGCAGCAGGCATGTTCGATTGCATGATCCTGAAAGTCATTGCTCAGCATGTCATCACTCAGCATAACCGATTCACCACCGTTGCCGCAGAGAACTAGCAACCTGTGCAACGACAGCAGAAGTCCCTTAAACTATCACATCTATAGCAGGAACCACTGCGACAACAGCCAGTCCATAACAACCTTGATAGCAAAACAACCAGGCTTAGCCATGAAATCATACCTGACAACCATCATCGCAAGCGCTGTGCGCGCAAGCACTGTGATCACCATTGTTACGCTGTTCATGCTGGCAAACAGCAACGCACAAACCGTTGCTGCAGCCGATACCAGCAGCAATGAGTTGCCGGCGGTCACCGCCACCAAGCCACAGGTCATCGTGCACACCAGCATGGGTGACATTCATCTGCAGTTGTATGCCGACCGTGCCCCGCTGACCGTGCGTAATTTTCTGCAGTACGTCAATGACGGCTTCTACCAGGACACCATTTTTCATCGCGTGATCAGCGGCTTCATGATCCAGGGTGGTGGTTTCACTGCCGACTTGCAGCGCAAGCGGCCTAATGACCCGATCACCAACGAGGCCGACAACGGCCTGAAAAATGAACGCGGCACCGTGGCCATGGCCCGAACCAACAACCCGCATTCGGCCACCAGCCAGTTTTTCATCAACCATGTGGATAATCGTGCGCTGGATCATCGCGGCAAAAACTCTGCTGCAGACTGGGGTTATACCGTGTTTGGTGAAGTGATCGCCGGCATGGATGTGGTCGATGCCATCGCCATGGTGGAAACCGCACCGCAACCACCCTTACCACGCGATGTGCCGATAGAACCGGTGGTGTTAGAAAGCGTGGAAGTGCTCACTGCAGACTGACCAGGCAGTTGACTCCAGGCCGCAGCAATGCCGCCATCTGTGCCGACAATGCCCTGCTGTTGTCGGATGTCCATCTGAGTGCGGCAAAACCCGATATCACCGCGCGATTTCTTGCCTGTCTGCAATCACAACTTATCGGCGTCGAGCAACTCTTCATCCTCGGCGACCTGTTCGAATTCTGGATTGGTGACGATGCCACCGACGCTCTGGCCGACCAGGTCAGCACCAGTCTCGCTGAAATAGCTGCCGCCGGGGTCAATATCTACTTTATGCATGGCAACCGCGACTTTCTGCTCGGCGCAGATTATGCCGATGCAGCCGGCATGCAGTTGTTGCCCGATCCGACCATCGTGGTATCAGGCAATGAACGCTTTCTGCTTGCCCACGGCGATGCCTGGTGTATCGATGATCACGCCTACCAGGTCCTGCGCCAGCAAGTGCGTGATGCCCACTGGCAGGCGCAATTTCTCGCCATGCCGATTGCGCAACGCCTGACCATGGCACAGCAGGCGCGCGATGCCAGTCGCGCGCACACACAGCAGGCCGACATGGAGATTATGGATGTAAATGACGACGTGGTTGCCGGTGTTTTTCGCGATCATGCCGTTGCCACCATCATTCATGGCCACACCCACCGACCGGCCGATCACGAACATGATGGCTGCACACGCCATGTGCTCGGCGACTGGTATCAGCACAGCAGTTGGCTGCGCTTGCAACAAGGACAACTGCAGCGTCACGGTGATGTTATCACGCTGTAAAGAGCACTAAACAGACTCTGTATGCAGGCAAGGCAGCACCTGGCACTCGGACTGGCACACCCGTTGCGGCCGAGCATAATTGATTAGAAGTTCCTTAATGTGGCATCAACAACTGAATGTGTTCATAAGCTGTGCAAACATCCACAGCTTCAGCCCGTTGCGACGTCTTGAATCACGTGCGCAAGCTGCTGCGCCAGTTCGCCGGCACGGTCCTGACGATCATGCTCGACCATGACGCGAATCACCGGCTCGGTGCCGGACGGACGCAACACCAGTCGACCATGGCCGTTCAGTTCCGCCGTGATGGCGGTCACGGCTTCGACCACCGGATCCGACTCGCTGAGTTGCTCCCAGCACTGCGACTGCAGCGGTACGTTGATCAACACCTGCGGCAGTAACTGCAGCTCGGACAGGGCATCTGCCAGCGTTGCCGCACTGGCCGACAGCGCTGCCAGCACCTGCAGCGCAGCGATGATGCCATCACCAAACGGTGTTTTATCCAGGCACAAAATGTGTCCGGCGGTTTCTCCCCCCAACTGCCAGCCGAGTTGATCCAGCCGTTGCTGCACATAACGATCACCGACACGCTCGCGCACAAAAGCGATTCTTCGCTTCTGCAGCGCGCGCGCCAGAGCTTCGTTGCTCATCAGCGTGCCCACCACGCCGCGCTGTTGATCCAGCACCCCCCTTTGCTGGTAATCACCGGCCAGGATGTACAACATGACGTCACCATCGACCAGCCGACCAAGATGATCCACCATCTGCACCCGATCTGCGTCGCCATCAAAGGCGATTCCCATATCCGCCGCATGCTGCAGTACAGCCTGCTGCAGACTGCTGATCGAGGTAGAGCCGCAGTCGCGATTGATGTTGCTGCCATCGGGCTGATTGTGGATGGCGATGACATTGGCCCCCAGTTCGGCAAACACCGCTGGTGCGGCCTGATAGGCGGCACCGTTGGCGCAATCCACCACCATACTGAGGCCATCCAGACTGGCACCGGCCGGAAAAGTGGATTTGCAAAACTCAACGTAGCGACCCACGGCATCGTCTATACGCCTGGCCTTGCCGATGTCATCTCGCGGCGACATGGGCAGATAATCTTCGCGCTGCAAGCGCAGCAGCATGCTGGCGATGGCCTGTTGCTGGGTATCAGTGAGCTTCGCACCGCGCATGCCGAACAGCTTGATGCCGTTGTCGTGGTAGGGATTGTGGGAAGCGGAAATGACCAGGCCGGCACAGGCATTCAGCGTGCGCGTTAGATAAGCGGTGGCTGGTGTCGGCAGCGGACCGAGCATGGCTATATCTGCGCCAGCAGCGGCCAGACCGGCTTCCAGTGCCGATTCGAACATGTAGCCGGAACGACGCGTGTCCTTGCCGATCACGACTTCATTATGCAGTTCATCACGCATCACCTTGCCCACGGCATAACCCAAGCGCAGTACAAAATCCGGCGTGATCGGCGGTGTGCCGACGCGCCCGCGAATGCCATCGGTACCGAAAAAAGCGATGGTGTCGTTAGCGCTGGTACTGACTGCGGTTTGCGAGTTGCTTGTCATCTTTGCCTGTCGCTTGCTGTTGGCTTACCGGACGTGGTGTGGAGCTATGGAGCCCATTTTGCCGAACAAAACCATAAGTGAATCGGTAACGGATTGCACTGTTGCTGGCAGTTCAGTGCTGGCTGTGATTGTTATCACTGGCAGCGTGTATTGCGGTGACAACTGCCAGCCCATCGCGCATGGCGGCAACGTCATGCGTACGCACGATGCTGACGCCCTGCTGCACGGCCAGCGCCGCTGCCACCGTTCCGGCAACGATCCGCTGCGCAGGTGGAAATGCCTGACTGTCAGTGCCGGTATATTCTGTCAACAGACCTGCGAGCATGGATTTGCGGGATATTCCCACCAGCATGGGTAGCTCGTACCGGCAACTTTGCTTCAGCCTGGCTTGCAAAACTTTTAGCCGCGCAAGTAACTCGGTATTATGCGCCAATGTTTTGCCAAAGCCAAATCCGGGATCCAGCACCACACGATCAGAGCCGACCCCGGCATCGGTGCAGGCCCGTACACGCTGCGCCAGAAAATTCGCCACGTCGCCAATAACATCATTATAAACAGGAGCCTGTTGCATGCTGCGCGGCTGACCCTGCATGTGCATAAGACAAATGCCACAATCAGAGGCTGCAGCGGCTGCCAGCATACCGGGTTGTTGCAGGGCACGCACGTCATTGATGATATCGACAGCATACTCCGTGGCAGCTTGCAGCACTTCTGGTTTGCTGGTATCAATGCTCAGCCAAGCATCAGGGTAGGTTTTGCGCAACGCCTCCAGTATCGGCAGTACGCGCTTGATTTCTGCAGCGACACTGACTTCTGCCGCCCCCGGACGGGTGGACTCCCCTCCAATATCAATGATATCAGCGCCCTGCTCGAGCATCTCCCCGGCATGCTCCAGTGCCTGCTGCCGGTGCATAAAGCGCCCGCCATCAGAGAATGAGTCGGGGGTGATGTTGAGCACGCCCATAATGCGTGGCTGGCTCAAGTCGAGCCAGCGTTTGCCGCAGCGCCAGCGTTTCACTGCACCAGCATTCGCACTGAAAGCGAATTCAGGTGGCTTGCGGACTCTCGTCTAGGCCACTGATGCTATCAGTATCACCAACGCTGGACTTTTTACCGCCGCCGCGCTTGCCAGGGGGCTCCGCAGGCGGCTGATCATTCCAGTCGGAAGGCGGATCCACCGGCTCTCTGGCCATCAGCTGGGCAATCTGCTTGCTGTCGATGGTTTCATATTTCAACAGCACATCGGTCATGTTATGCAAAATATCTATATTGTCTTCAAGAATCTTCTTGGCCCGAGCATAGGATTCATCAATCAGACGCCGCACTTCCTTGTCAATCTGGCGAGAAGTTTCGTCGGACACATTCTTGTGTTGCGTCACGGAACGGCCCAGGAACACTTCATCCTCATCCTCACTATAGGACAATGGTCCCATTGAATCCGACAGCCCCCACTTGGTCACCATGTTGCGGGCGATCTTGGTGGCACGCTCAATGTCATTGCTGGCGCCAGTGGTCACCTGATCATCACCAAAGATCAGCTGCTCAGCGATACGCCCACCAAACAGACTGCACAACTGGCTTAGCAGGTGCTGCTTGCTATGGCTGTACTTGTCCTCTTCCGGCAGGAACATGGTCACACCCAGCGCGCGACCGCGCGGAATGATGCTGACCTTGTACACTGGATCGTGTTCTGGCATCAACCGGCCAACGATGGCATGGCCGGATTCATGATAAGCGGTGAGCTTTTTCTCCTTCTCTGACATCACCATGGAGCGGCGTTCAGCACCCATCATGATCTTGTCCTTGGCGCGCTCAAAATGCTCCATAGTGACATTGCGCCGATTGCCACGGGCAGCAAACAATGCCGCCTCATTCACCAGGTTGGCCAGGTCGGCACCGGAAAATCCAGGCGTCCCACGGGCAATGTCGCGCGGCTTGACGTCATCGTCCAACGGCACTTTGCGCATGTGCACCTTGAGAATCTGTTCGCGACCGCGCAGGTCCGGCAATGGCACCACCACCTGGCGATCGAAGCGTCCGGGTCGCAGCAGCGCCGGATCCAGTACGTCCGGACGGTTGGTGGCAGCAATGACGATGACGCCCTCACCACCTTCAAAACCATCCATCTCCACCAGCAACTGGTTCAGCGTCTGTTCGCGCTCGTCATGCCCGCCGCCGAGGCCGGCACCACGGTGACGACCGACGGCATCAATTTCATCGATAAAGATAATGCATGGCGAATGCTTTTTCGCCTGTTCGAACATGTCGCGCACACGTGAGGCGCCGACACCGACGAACATTTCCACAAAATCAGAACCGGAAATGGAGAAGAACGGGACTTTCGCCTCACCGGCAATGGCCTTGGCCAACAGGGTCTTGCCGGTACCCGGCGCACCCACCATAAGCAGACCGCGCGGAATGTGACCGCCCAGATTGGTAAACTTGCCCGGCTCACGCAGAAATTCCACCAGTTCCTGAACCTCGTCCTTGGCTTCTTCGGCACCAGCGACGTCGGCGAAGGTAACATTGACCTGATCTTCACCCTGCATCAGCTTGGCCCGGCTCTTGCCGAAAGACATCGCGCCACGTCCGCCACCACCTTGCATCTGGCGCATGAAGTAGACCCACAGACCGATCAGGAGCAATACCGGGAACGCACCGAGAAACAGCTCCAGCAATACCGAACGGCTTTCCGGCTCGGAACCGTGGATCTCGACGTTGTTATCCAGCAGATCCTTGATCAGCCCGTCGTCCTGCACGCCAAAGGTGAGGAATGGGGTGCCATCCTGCAAAGTACCGGTGATTTTCTTGCCGGTATTGGTTTCCTGGATATCCACTTCCTCCACGCGGCCACTTTTGACCTGCTGCAGAAAGACAGAGTAACTCAACTCCTGCTGTTGCTTGGCATCCTGGGTATAGTGCTGAAAGACCGACATCAGCACTACGGCGATGAAGACCCACAGAATGAGATTTTTAACCATGTCGTTCAAAACGTATTCCTCGCTTGTCAGTGCCAGTGCGCTGGCGGATCGACTTGTCTCATGGTGGTTGCCTGAACAAGTCTGGTAAAAGTATGGTGATGATTACTATAGCAGTCTACTGCCAGCAATGTATTGTTCGCGACTGCGATGACGAGAAGATTCGGGTTTATGCATTTTGACCTGCGCAAACATGCTGCGCGCCTGTTGCAGCAATGCATCAAATCCTTCGCCCTGGAAGACTTTGCACACCCAACAACCACCATGACGCAGATGCTCACCAGCAAAGTCCAGTGCCAGTTCAGCCAGATACATGGCCTGAGTCTGATCGACACTGCGCACACCACTGATATTGGGTGCCATATCAGATAAGACAACATCAACCTTGCTGGCGTTCAGAACCTGCTCGAGCGCGCTGAGCACGTTTTGTTCACGAAAATCACCCTGAATGAATTCGACATCGGGCAAGGTTTCCATTGCCAGCAGATCCAGCGCGATCACCTTGCCTTTGCTGCCGACCCGGCTGCTGGCATACTGGCTCCAGCTACCCGGCGCTGCCCCCAGATCAACCACCAGTTGGCCCGGCCGCAGCAACTGCAGGCGCTGGTCCAGTTGCGCCAGCTTGAACGCTGCCCGTGAACGCCAGCCCTGAGCCTGAGCCTGTTGCACCCAGTGGTCGGAAAAATGTTCCTGCAACCAGGCGCGGCTGCTTTTACTTCGTGCCATAATGTGCGTATACATTAACGATTGCCGATACAGCATCATGACGCTGCACCAACTCATTCCCCACATCATAGCATTGAATTGATGTCCAAACCGCTCAGCAAAGAACAGTGCAGACAACTGAGAAGCAGGTGTCACCAACTACAGCCGGTGGTCATGATTGCCGACGACGGTCTCACCGACAACATCCGCAGTGCCATCAGTGAAGCGTTGCTGGCACATGAACTGATCAAGATACGCATTCGTGCCGAGCGCCAGCAACGCGATGACATCAGCACCCAGATTCTACTGGCAACCGGCGCCACCAGAGTCATGTCAATCGGCCAGATACTGTGCATCTATCAGCCGCATCCGCAGCAACCGCGATTGTTGTCATAGCCGCAGTCCGTTACCATAAAGTTGCCACCTGCAATAGACTTTTCCTGTATGCAACTGAACCTGCACCGAAACCATCACCAGTATGCCGTGAAGGGATATGACCAAAACGGCATCTGCATCAATGACCATTGTTTTCAACACAGCCTGATCGTCGCCGCAGATCAACTCTATACCGATTGGCCGGTGTCACATCTGGATGAGCTCAGCCTGGCACTGCTGCAACCGGTCATCGACTGCAAACCGGAGATACTGCTGATCGGCACCGGCGCGCAGCAGCAGTTGCCGGACGTGAACTTGTTACAAGCCTTGTTGCAACATGATATTGTGGCCGAATTTATGCACACCGCTGCCGCCTGCAGAACCTTCAACGTGCTGCTGGATGAACAGCGGGATGTCATGGCGGCGCTTATCTGGCAGGCAGATAATCCAGCGGATTCTGCGGCACGCCATTACGCCTGATCTGCACGTAAACCTCGTCCTCACCGCGCGGTGACTGGCCCAGTTCGGCAATCTGCTGACCGGCCTTGACGCGATCACCCTCTGCGACCAGGCGGCGGCGATTGTGGGCATAAGCACTGAGCAAAGTGTCATTGTGCTTGATGATAATCAGACCGGCAAAACCGACAAAACCGGGACCACTGTAAACCACTTCACCGGCGGCAGCGGCCACCACTGGCTGACCGGCGCGACCGCCAATATCAATGCCCTGCTGATCTTTGTCACCAGCCGCAAATGGCCGATTCACCCGACCGCCGGCAACCGGCCAGACCCAGTTGACATCGGCCGCCCGCCGCGCGCTGTCAATATTGGCAGCAGGCTCCGGTGGCGCAAGCACAGGTTCTGATTTGCTCGGCGCCGGTGGTTGTGACCTGGACCGCTCAGGCGTCTCATTGCGCTGAACTGACCGACTGGCCGCCGGCGCGGCAGTGTTGGTGGCTGGCGGTGATGTCTCCGAGCGCGCCGCAGCAGGCCTGTCTGCCGGTCTTGACCGGCGATTTTGCTGGCTGGGTGGCTGCAGCCACAACACCTGATCCGGATAGATCGTGTACGGTGGGCCGATCGCGTTCCACGCGGCCAGGGTACGGTGATCGAGGTTGTAGCGGAAAGCGATTGAATACAAGGTGTCTCCGCGCCGGACCACGTGCACCTCGGTATTAGCACCGCCGCGGTAGCCGCTGCTGCGGTCAAGCACCGGTGCCGGCGGACCGCTGGCACAGGCGGTCAACAGCATGATCAGCAGCAAAATCAGCGGACGAGCGCAAACCACAGCAACAACAGAGCAAGCATGCATAACAACAGCACAGTGATGCGTCCAAGCATGGGCCGCAGTCTGGCCGCAAGTTCCGGGCCGCCCAGCGCCAGCAACGCCATCAACAGATAAAAACGACCACCGCGGCCGATCAGACTGGCAACCACGAATACCGGCAGATTGAGCGCAGCCAGACCGGCTGTGATGGAAAAAATCTTGTAGGGTATCGGCAGAAAACCCACCGCAATGATGATCCACAAATCCCATTCCCGATACAACGTGACAACCTGTTGATAATTGGTCGACCAGGGCGATTGCTGCAGCCATAGTGACAACGGCTGACCGCCATAGTAACCCAGCGCATAGCCCAACACAGCCCCGGCAACGCTGGTGAGGGTACACAGCAGTGCCAGACGCCAGATACGCCCCGGTCTGGCCAGCCCCATAGGTATCAACATAACATCCGGCGGCACCGGAAAAAAGATTGCCTCAGTGAAGCTGACCGCCGACAGATAGCGCTCAGCGTGTCTGCTCGCCGCCAGTTCCAGCACTCTATCGTAGACCCGCTGCAGCAGCATCTGATTTATGCCAATCCCGGCAACAGCGGTACAAAACTGACATCTTCAAGGTGCTCACGGTCAAAGCCGTCAGCAGTACGCGTCATCACCAGCAACTGTTGCGCACTGGCCTGTTCCAACCTGGCGGGTGCATTGACTGGCGCCACCAGACGCGCGCCCGGTGCCAATTGCTGCAGCAGAGCATCCGGAATCTGCGGACAAGCTGCGGTCACCATGATGCCGGCGAACGGCGCCTGACTCAGCCAGCCCTGCTGACCGTCGGCATAGCGGGTAAAAATGTTGTGCAGCCCCAGACTGTGGAAACGCCGACGCGCCTGACGCAGCAGGGGCTCGATGCGCTCAACGGTAAACACGCGCCGGCACAGCAGGGACAGCACCGCCGCCTGATAGCCGGAGCCGGTGCCGATTTCCAGCACCTTGTCCAGCGCGTCGTTATCAGCCAGCAAGGCCTCGCTCATGCGCGCCACAATGTAGGGCTGCGATATGGTTTGTCCCAGGCCGATGGGCAATGAAGTGTTTTCATAAGCATGGCTGGACATGGCCTCGTCAATGAACAGATGCCTGGGCGTTGCTGCCAGCGCTTGGAGCACGGCAGGATGCTTGATGCCCTGCTCTCGCAAGCGCCTGACCAGACGATCCCTGCTGCTCTGTGAAGTCATGCCCACACCGGGTCGGTGCTTCATAACAATGACCTGTGCGGCACTGATTCAGACACTGAGCTTGGCCACCCATTGGGCAACCTGTTCCAGCGCCTGGTAGCGGGTCAAGTCAACGTGAATCGGAGTAATCGACACCTTGTCACGCCGAATGGCATGAAAATCCGTGCCCGCGCCGGCATCCTGCTCCTCGCCCGGCGGGCCAATCCAGTACAGCGTGCGTCCGCGCGGATCTGTCAGCGGGATGATTTTTTCAGCGCGATGCCGATGCCCCAGCCGGGTGACCTCAAAACCATTGATCTGCGCCCAGGGCAGATCCGGCACGTTGACATTCAATATGGTATCTGCTGGCAGTGGATCATCACACAGTCGCTGCATCAGAATCGCTGCAGCACGCGCGGCGCTGACATAGTTAGCTTGTCCCTTGCGCCGGCACAGCGACACCGCCATCGCCGGCAAGCCGAGAAATCGGCCTTCCATGGCTGCCGCCACGGTGCCGGAGTAAATCACATCATCACCCAGATTGGCTTCCGCATTGATCCCGGAAATGACCATGTCGGGTTCTTCTTCCAGCATACCGGTGATGGCCAGATGCACACAATCGGTCGGCGTACCACCTATTGCGTAGACGTTTTCCGAGCGTTTTGAGAAACGTATCGGCCGCTCCAGTGTCAAGGAGTTGCTGGCGCCACTGTGATCACGCGTCGGCGCGACCACAGTAATGCGCGCATGCTGACTGATTTCATCCGCCAGCACGCGGATACCAGGCGCATCAATGCCATCATCATTGCTGATGAGTATGTGCAGATTGTCTTGCAATGGAAAAACCTCTCTTTGGCAACATGTCATAATACTTGAATAGCCCGAATTGATCAGCAGACATGAGCAAATCAGATCGCGATCTGTTTCTCCAGGCGCTGGGTGATGTGCGCATCCTGACGCATGATCGCAGTGAAAATCGTCCGTCGCCACCGCCGCCCACCCCGCGGCAAACGCGCATGGACGAAGCCAGAGTACTGGAGGAACTGCTCGCGCATGATCCAGAAAGTCTGGACGTGCAAACCGGTGAGGAGTTGGCCTGGCTGCGCAGTGGAGTTCCTACCAGGGTTCTGCGTCGGCTCAAACGTGGCGTCTACTCGGTCACCGACGAGCTGGACCTGCATCATTTGCGCGAGCAAACCGCGCGCCAGTGCGTACTGGAATTCATCGCCGCAGCAGTGAATGACCAGCATTGCTGTGTGCGTATTATCCATGGCAAGGGCCAGCGTTCACGGCATGGGCCGGTACTGAAAAAAATGACCGCACATTTATTGCCCAGAATCACTGCGGTACAAGCCTTCTGTTCGGCACGGCAGGTCGACGGCGGCAGCGGTGCCGTATACGTGCTGTTGCGGCAGGTATGACGCTGGTCTGGTTTTTTCCCACAGTCTTGTTGCTGTGGCTGGTCTGGCGGCTGCTGTATCAGCGCGACCTGGCTCAGGCTTATGTCAAACGCTGGTGTGCGCGCGAGCGTCTGCAGTTACTGGATGACAGCGTCAGTTTCATGGGCTGGCGACGCTGGCCGCTGGCTGCCGACAATAGCGATATGTCGTCCGGTCTGGCTGATCAGCTCAGTCGTCTGCGACTGGTACAACAATTCCGTTTTGAAATCAGCAACGACGGCCGCGAGCGACGCCAGGGTCAGTTGCTGATGCACCGGGATAGAGTTTTGCAGATGCAAATTGATACCGGCGATGGAAGTCTGCTAATTGATGACCACGCCGGCGGCGAATTTCCTGATTGAGATCAGATACTTATCAGAACTTATTTGACCACTTGCAGATGTGATCTGTCGCGCTGCTTGGCGTCACGTTCAGTGTCATCCGTGTCGGACTCACTGGCCTGCTGGATATCCTCTGCAAACATCATACCCTGACCATTTTCCTGCGCGTAGATGGCGAGAATCGAACTCATCGGCACCAACACCTGCATGCCCTGGCCGGAAAACCTGGCGGCACAACTTAGCTCATCGGTAGTCATATCGAGCTGGTGCACGGCGCTGGGGCTGATGTTGAGTACCAGCTTGCCGTTGCGCACCGCATGGCTGGGAATCTGAATGCCTTCGGTTTCTGCATTGACCAGTATATGCGGGGTCAAACCGTTATCAACAATCCACCCATACAGCGCCCGCAACAGGTACGGGCGATTGGAAGTCATGCTGATGTCTGCGTCTTTTACCATTGGCTAGTGGTCCTTAAACCTGATAATCGTATCCTCATGCAGCCAGCAAAGACTTTTCTGCACTGGTCAGACTTTTGCGGAAGGCTTTGCGACTGAACATACGCTGAGCGTAATCATTGAGTTGCTTGGCTTGCTTGTAATCAATTCCCAAAGACGACAATCGCCAGAGAAACGGCACCAGCATACAGTCGACCAGACTCAGGTCATCATTGAGCAGAAACCTGGCCATACCAAATAATTCATCCGAGGCTATGATCGCCTCTTGCAGGTCCCTGGAAAGCTTGTTCACGCCTTTCGTGTTGCGCCGCTGTTTGGCCACCCGCAAGTCATCGGCAAGACTGAACCAGTCGCGTTCGATACGGTAATGCACCAGTCGCAAGCGAGCCCTGGAGATAGGATCGATTGGCATCAGCGGAGGATGCGGATAACGTTCGTCCACATAACTGAATATGACGTTATAGCCGTACAACAGAATATCCCGATCAACCAGTGTCGGCGTATCACCATAAGGGGTGAGCTGCGCCAGATCTTCCTGCGCCTTGGGATTGTCATCCACCTCGATGATGGTGACATTGATGCCTTTCTCCGCGAGCAGGTACCTGACCTGGTGGCACTTGAGGCAGTCAGACGCAGTGTATAGCTGCATAATGCTTTCCATTCCTTCAAACATGACTACCGTATGCCTCCTGACCAGGACCTTGTTGATTGCTTGTGTAACAGAACATTATAGAATACGTTGTTCCTGCGATGCCAATCTCATTAGCAGACACAATGTGATGCTATACGCAGCAATTCGCATTAGGCAATGGTGGAATCATTAGTGAACATCACGCCAGTACTCCCGTTTGAGCACATAAGCGAGCACAGAAAAAAGCGCGAGAAACAAAATCACCCAGGGACCGATGGCGGCACGCTTTAATTGCGCCGGTTCACTTAGATAGGCCATGAATGTGACCAGGTCTTTCACTGTCTGACGGTATTCTTCCGGCGATTGCAGACCTGCTTCAACCAGCTCAAAACCAGAGGTGATATCGGCATGACCATCTTCGCTTGCCGCGCCATCATCGTTGTGCTCGTCCGAGCGCACCTGGATGCCCTGCAGATCCCACATGGCATGCGGCATGGCCGCGTTTGGAAACACCAGATTGTTCCAGCCGCTATTGGTGGAATCATCCGGGTAGAACGTCAACATGTATGTATACAGCCAGTCAGCACCCCGGGAACGGGCACTCAGCGAGAGATTCGGCGGCACAGCGCCGAATAGCTGTTCAGCCTCTTCCGGTTTGAACGCCGAGTTCAGGGCATCGACCATTTCCCGACCGGCCGGCAGCAGTTTTGCTTCAACCTGATCCTCCCCATAACCGAGGTCACTGGCAATGCGCTTGTAGCGCATATAATCAGCACCATGGCAGCCCAGGCAGTAGTCATTGAAAGTGCGCACACCGCGCTGCAGGGCGGCCTTGTCGCGCACGTTGATGTCCACACTGAGCAACTCGACGTCACCTGCGGCCAGGGCCATGCTGGTGTATGACCCTGCTCCAGCCAGCAGGGTCATGGCGAAGAGTATCGACCTGACAACTTGGCTGTTGCGCAAGCGAATACCGTATCGAGAGTAAGATTTCATTGCATTTCCTTCAATGACTGAAAGTGACACGTTCTGGTACCGGCTTGGTCTTTTCAAATCTCGGAATGATCAACAGGCTGATGAAAAAACCAAAGTAGACAATGGTCCAGATTTGCGATTCCAGCAGTTCTGATGGTGTGCCTTCACCCATGCCCAGCATGCCGAGTCGTATGAAGCTGATAACAAACAATCCCAGCGCCACTTTCGACAACCAGCCTTTGTAACGAATTGATTTCACTGGACTGCGATCCAGCCAAGGCATGAAAAACAACACCATCACCGCAGCACCCATGACAATGACACCGCCAAGCTTGTCCGGCACCGCCTTCAAAATGGCGAAATACGGGGTAAAGTACCACACCGGCTTAATGTGCTCAGGCGTAACCAATGGATCGGCCGGCACAAAGTTATCGTGCTCCAGCAACAAGCCACCACCATCAGGGGCGAAAAAGATGATAAATGCAAACAGGGTCAGAAAAACACCAACGCCGAACAGATCCTTGACCGTGTAGTACGGGTGGAAGGCGATGCCGTCAACCGGCTTGCCGGTCGCATCTTTGTTTTTCTTGATTTCAACACCATCCGGATTGTTTGAACCCACCTGGTGCAATGCGGTGATATGCAGCAGCACCAGCATGACCAAGGCCAGCGGCAGAGCCACCACATGCAGCGCGAAGAAGCGATTCAGGGTAGCGTCTGAGACGGTAAAGTCACCGCGAATCCATTCCACCAGCGCAGCGCCGCTGATGATGCCCAGATCAGGTATGGCGCCAAACAGCGAGATGATCACCTGCGCGCCCCAGTAGCTCATCTGGCCCCAGGGCAGCACGTAGCCCATGAACGCTTCCGCCATCAACACCAGGTAGATCAGCATGCCGAAGATCCAGATCAACTCGCGCGGTGATCGATAGGAGCCATACAACATGGCGCGAAACATATGCAGATATACCACCAGAAAAAACGCTGATGCGCCGGTGGAGTGGATGTAGCGAATCAGCCAGCCGAACGGCACATCGCGCATGATGTACTCCACCGAGGCGAACGCCTGCGCCGCGTCCGGTTTGTAGTGCATGGTCAAAAAGATGCCGCTGACCAGTTGAACCACCAGCACCAGCAGTGACAAGGAACCGAAAAAATACCAGAAGTTGAGATTCTTCGCGGCGTAATATTCCGCCATGTGGTCGCGCCAGAAGCTTGCAACCGGCAGTCTTTCATTAACCCAGTAACCGACTTTGGAAGCGGTACTGCGCATACTGTTAGCAGGTGTTGCCATCGGGATACTCCAGATCTAGCCTAATTATGACAATTGTTCAGGGTCCGCACCCACTTCGATGGTGCGGTTGTCTATATATCGATACGGCGGTATCTTCAGATTTATCGGCGCCGGCACACCCTTGTACACGCGCCCGGCAAGATCGAATTTGGATTTATGGCAGGGGCAGTAAAAACCTCCCAGCCAGTCCTTATCGTATGGCTGCGGACCTACTTCAGGCACCATTTCGGGGATGCACCCCAGATGGGTGCAGATCATGATCAGTACCAGATATTCCGGCTTCAGGGCACGTGACTGATTCTGGGCATAGGTCGGCTGCTGATCCACCAGCGACTCCGGATCGGCCAGACGATCCTCTACGCGCTCCAGATTCTGCAACATGGTTTCGTCCCGGCGCAGTATGCCGACCGTCTGGCCGCGCCAGCTTCCGCGCAGCATCTGCCCCGGCTCCAGCGGTGCGATATTGAACTCAACCGGGCCACCCACGACACGCGCCTTGGCGCTGGGCTGCCAGGACTGGATGAAGGGTATGGCTGCCAGGCCGGCACCGGCAGCACCTACCACTGCGGTGGTAGCGGTCAGTAATCGCCTGCGACCTTGATTGACTTGATGCTCAGACATGCTATCTCCGACGATCAAAAATGAACGTATCCAATGGCTAAAGACAGTGGGCAGACAAATTGTCTCGCCTGCCCCATATGGCGTCAGACACAAGCCTGACTTCGTTTTGACAACAGCACCTGCCGATCAGAGCACTAACAGCACGTGAGTGCCTGCGAATCTGAATGGCTAATGGCAAATGCTGGTCTGAATAGAAAGTGCGCGTTCTCTTACAAACACAGTATTGTAATACAACATTGCTGTTTTAGGAATAAGCAGTTGCCGTCATGGTGAGATTACAGCATATGATTATTGTACACATCAAAGCATTCGCAAACGCACATAGATGGAGATGCAGCGGAGTTTCAGCAGACCCTGGACTGTATTACTTATCAAGCATCCAGTTGCCAACCTCACCCTGCAACACAATGGCACCATCATGCTCGCCCAGCCAGACGGTTGCCACCGGCTCATCGCTGTGCCGGTACTGGTTTGCCGCCACCGGGATCAGCGTTTTCCAGCGCCGGTTGCCGCGGTCACTGAGCTGGTACTGCAGGCGTCCGGCGGACAAGCGCACGCGCATGCGTTTATCCTGCCAGCGGGCGCGGTTGAAGCGACTGGTCAATGGCCGGTAGACGCCGGTCAAGGCGTACAAATCCTGTGCATCAGGGCTGAAACCGGTTGGCTTGTCCGACGGGAGATCAGCCACCAGCCAGCTTTCCAGCAATGCCCGCATCTTGCGCAAGGGCTGGTGATCGAACATGGTGATGACGACAAAAAAGCCGCGCCCACTCTGCGGGCTGTAGGCAAAGCGGGTCAGGTAACCATCGGCATCACCGCCGTGGGCATAGATGACGTGGCCATCTCGAATATCGGCATAGATACCCAGCCCATAGCCATAAGCCATGCCTGCGCGCGCTGCCAGCGTGGTGGTCGGTGTATGCATGCGCTGCACCTGCTCGGCGCTGAACACCTGTTTCCCATCCAGTTTGCCGCGATTGATCAGCATGTGCAGAAACCTGGCCATCTCCAGCGGCCGCACGTTCATGGCCCCGGCCGGACGATAGATGAAGTTCCAGTAGCGAATCGGCTCTTTGGGATCGGTGTTGTAGCCACCGACCAGATGTTTCCAGACTTCAGCATTGCGCTGGAACGTGGCGCTGGGCATCTGCAGCGGCTGGAACACCTGCTGCTCGATAAAGCTTTCAAAATCCACATCACAGGCCTGCTCCAGCGCCCAGGCAGCCACCCCCGGACCACTGCTGGAGTAGCTCTGGTGCTGTCCTGGAGGCCACTGGCTGATGCGCGAGACCGGATTCACCCGGAAGGCCTGTTCCAGACTCACCGGCTGGTTGTATTTGAACTCTTTCCAGCTCATGTCATACCAACCGGCGGTATGTTCCATGAGCATGGCAATGGTAATGTCTTGTGGCCAGGGATTGACGTACGGCAGTTCCTCAACATGCTCGGAAACGGCATCTTCCAGGCGCAGACAACCCTGCTGTTCGGCTTTGAGCAAGGCCAGGCCGGTGAATGCCTTGGAGATGGAACCTAGCCGATAGTAATCCTGATCCGTGACCACGCGCGGATCGTCCCAACTGCGTATACCCAGCCCCTGATGCGCCAGAATGCGCTCGCGATCGACCATCAGCACATAGGCTGACGCCATGCCGGAGGCTTGGCGGATGTTTTCCAGTTGCTGCAGCAGATCATCGGTCGTCGTATCCGCTCGGGCGCAAAACACCAGGGGCACAAACAACAGCGTTACCAGAAACCTTGCCGGCAACAGCAGGCGGCAGCGCAGTTGCCCACTCATAGTTCGTCCAGCACTCTCCGCAATGGATAAAGCACGCTGGCGCCGAGTTGGCGACAGCGCTCAGGCGACCAGCCGGTTTCGGCATCGGGCAGATTGGCGTTGTCCTTGAATGGCATTTCCAGCGTCATCGACAGGCAGCCGTGGGTCTGCGCTATGTAATCGGTGGCCTTGCGCAGATCGGCGCTGCCGGGCGCATCAATGGCATAACCATGCTGCTGCTGAAAATCCGGGTTGGCCTGTTCATAAGCATCGAGAAAATGTTGTTGCCGCGCCGCCATTTGCTCGTTCCAGTCGGCAATGCCCTCGGCGCCGGCAACGAAGTTATACGGCAACGCCTCGTCGCCGTGCACATCCAGCGCGAAATCGACACCGA
>CAZHRH010000016.1:0-24693 GCA_964534475.1 uncultured Wenzhouxiangellaceae bacterium | reverse complement strand
AGGTGATGATCGGTTATTCCGATTCGGCCAAGGACGCCGGCTTTCTCACCGCTGCATGGGCACAGTATCAGGCGATTGAAAACATTGTTGCCGTGTGTGCTGAATTTTCTGTTGATCTGACCCTGTTTCACGGTCGCGGCGGTTCCGCCAGCCGTGGCGGCGGCCCGTTGCATCCGGCGCTGCTGGCGCAGCCAGAAGGCGCGATACCGGGGCGCGTGCGCATCACCGAGCAGGGTGAGGTGATTGATTTCAAGTTCGGCCTGCCGGAAATCGCGCTGCGCAATCTGGAGCTGTACACCACGGCCACGCTGGAAGCCAGCTTGCTGCCGGCGCAGCAAGTCACGCCGCAGTGGCGGGATCTGATGGATCAGCTCAGCGCCACCGCCCTGCAGGCTTACCGAGCCACCGTGCACGATGACACCCGCCTGCCAGAGTATTACCGCCAGGCCACACCTGGACCGGAGCTGGGCTTGCTGCATCTGGGCAGTCGTCCGGCCAGCCGCAAGCCCGATGGCGGCATCGACAGCCTGCGCGCCATTCCCTGGGTGTTTGCCTGGACCCAGATCCGACTCATGCTGCCGGCCTGGTATGGCGTCGAGGTGGCGCTGGGGCAGGCGCTGCAGCAGGGACAACTGCATGAACTTCGCGACATGGCGCAGCAGTGGCGGTTTTTCCGCATGCTGCTGGACATGCAGGAGATGGTGCTGGCAAAAACCGATGCTGCCGTGGCTGCCTGCTATGAATCCTCGCTGGTGGAAAATGCTGAGTTGACAGACCTGGGCGAGCATTTTCGCCGCCAACTGGCGATAGCCATTAGTGTGGTGGAAACAATCAATGATCGCCCACTGCTGGCGGCAGAGCGCGTGCTACGACGCTCGATTGAGGTGCGCAACCCTTATGTCTATCCGCTGCACATGATCCAGATCGAGACCATGCTCCGCCTGCGCGGAGGTGCCGAAGATGCCGATGGTCAGCTGCAACATGCGCTGCAGGTGGCCATTACCGGTATTGCTGCCGGTTTGCGCAATACCGGATAAAACAACCGTTTGCCATCTCAGTCGAGGGCGCGGATCAGGCTGCCAAAGTTCAAATACACGCTGGTGCGGTCAACGCTGGAATGTCCAACGCCCAGGTAGATCGGCCCCAGCGGTGAGTCGACGCCGAGAAATGCGCTACCGGCATAGATCAGATCGTCCAGATCGACCTGGTCGCGCTGCAGCCAGACATTGCCGGTCTCAATGCTGGCTCCCAGATACAGTGGCAGCGCAAACAGCTCGTTTTCATCAAACAATCTGCGCATGCCGACCGCGCGCGCGAACAGCAGTTGCGTGCCTATCACCTGGCGTTCGCTGAAACCGGATAGATTGGCCAGTCCGCCGAGGAAAGCGATCGATTGCAGGGTGATATCATCATCTTGTGAAGTCACGCCGGTGAAACTGGTGAGCAGGCTGTAATCGCCCCAGGCGAAAGCTTTTTGCAGGTCGAGGCGGTAGACCTCGGTGGAGCCGGGCGTGCCCAGGGCATCCAGATAGAATTCAGCGCGTGCATCCACGCGCAGCCCGCTGCGGGGAAAACCCAGGTTGTCGATGCTGTCATGAATCAGGCCCAGTCCGACAAAGCCAAAGTCATTTCCGCCTGTTGGGAGAGTGTCGCCTGGACCGATGCGCAGCTTGAGATCATCATGACCGCGCTGCAGGTCGAGAAACACCCGCGTGGTGGAGCTCAGGTCGCTGCCCATGCGCACACCAGCGCGCCAGGTGTTCCAGCGAAAGCGGGCAAACTCGTTTCTTTGTGCGTCAATAAACAGTGGCTGATCCAGGCTTTGCCAGTTCAGGCTGGGGTTGATGAAAAAGCGGTTGCGTTGACCAAAATAGCCGAGCCAGCCGGCCCCCACTTCACTGCGATCACCCAACCCCAGATTGAAGCGCCATTCTGCGTCCTGGCTAAGGTCACTGACAACCCGCGCGAGGGCATCAATCTGATAGGCGCTGTCACCTTGAAAATCATCGCTTAGCAACAGGCCAAGGCGCAGAAAGTTGGGGCCCCATGTTTTATCCACCGGAACAATCTGAAGCTCGATTTCATCGTTGTCGAGTGTATGCACCTGATAGCTGATCTGTTCAAATTTGCCGCTGCCATAAGCGGCGCTGATGCGTCTTTCCAGTTGCTCAGTATCCAGCGGTTGTTGCCGTAAGTCAGCCATATGACTGCGTACCAGACTGGCAAACCGGGTCTGCGAGTGGTCCACGTTGATGCTGCCAATGATGCGCCCCTGTACGGGTGCTGATTCAGCGCGCTCGTTGAATGCGGCCAGCCGATCCGGGCTGGCGGCAAAACCGCGTAATTTGTCGATTTGTGCCAGCGCAGCAGCTTCTCCTGGCGCCACGGTTTCCATGCTGCGATCAAAATCGCCGGTGCTGATGTCGCCGATGTCGGGGCGGATCAGCACATCGCCTTCATGCAACTGATCCAGCGATGCCTGCACCTGCCGGCTGATCAACACAGAGACCACCTGATTCAGCACCGTGGTCGGATTGCCAAGTTGCTCCGGTTTCAGCGGTGGCGAGCCAACATCCACTGCAATGACGCGGGTGGCACCCATGTCACGCACTACCTGGATCGGAACATTGTCGACGATGCCGCCATCGACCAGCAGTCGGCCGTCGATGCGAACCGGCTGGAATACGCCGGGCAGAGACATGCTGGCGCGCACGGCGGTGGCCAGATCGCCGTTGCCGAGCACTACCTGATCGCCATTGGCAATGTCGCTGGCAATGGCACGAAACGGTATCGGCAAGTCATCAAAATCAGCGAGATCGCCAGAAGCCAGCAGGAATTTCTTCAGCAGCAGCAGCACATGCTGACCCTGGAGCAGTCCTTGCGGTGTTTTGATGCCGTCTCTGCCGATACCCACTTCAACAGAAGCCGGAATCAGTGCGCTGTCAAGATTGTTCTGCACGCCTCGCTGAGGACGTGGTGAGCTGTCGCGAAGGCTTTGCTGCCAGTCGATATTGGCCAGTATGCTTTCGATCTCATCTGGCCGGTAGCCGCTGGCATACAGCGCGCCGACAATCGCACCCATGCTGGTGCCGGCGATGTAGTCAACGGCAATGCCCTGTTCTTCCAGCACCTTGAGCACGCCGATGTGCGCCGCGCCGCGCGCACCACCACCACCCAGTACCAGCCCGATCTTGTCAGATGCCAGGGCGGCTGTAGAAAAGGCGGCAGACAGCAACACGCAAAACCTAACCAGTATGGTCAGGTGAGTAAACCTGTGCATAGCTTTAACTCTGATTGAATGGCGGACATTTTACCAGTAAATCATGTGGATAGCGGGGTGACAAAGCCATATGCCCAGCAGCCTGTGGGACTTAAAAGACTGGATTCCGGTCTGCGCTGGAATGACGAGCGTTGTTTCAGCCACAAGTCGGCATGATGACTACTTCAGTACGCAGGTGGGTAGCTAAGCTGCCGCAACCGCGCCGGTCCAGTCGCACACCACCTTGCCGCACTCGCCTGCCGCCATCAGTTCGAAGCCGTGCTCATAATCGTCAATCGGGATGTGATGGGTCATGGCCTTGTGCAGTGGAAAGCCGGTCAGCACCATCTGCGTCATTTTGTACCAGGTCTCATACATGCGCCGGCCATAAATGCCGTGTAACTCCAGCCCCTTGAAGATGACCTGATCCCAGTCGATGCCGCTGCCGTTGGGCAGGATACCCAGCATGGCTACGCGGCCACCGTGGAACATGGCCTTGAGCATGTCGCTGAAAGCAATTGGATTGCCGGACATTTCCAGGCCGATGTCGAAGCCGTCGATTTCAAGCGCCTTGACCGCATCGGCAATGCTCTCGTGTTTGACGTTGATGGTGTGGCTGGCACCCATGTCGCGCGCCAGTTGCAGCCGGTAATCGTTGAGGTCGCTGATTACGACATGGCGCGCGCCGACGTGGCGGCAGATGCCGGCGGCGATGATGCCGATCGGCCCGGCCCCGGTAATCAGCACGTCCTCACCGACCAGGTCATGCTGCAGGGCGCAGTGTGCAGCATTGCCGAACGGATCGAAGAAAGCCGCCAGCTCCGGCGCGATGGCATCCGGGATCGGCCACAGGTTGCTGGTCGGTACCGCCACGTATTCGGCAAAAGCACCATCGCGATTGACGCCGATGCCGATGGTGTTGGGGCACAGATGCTGCTTGCCGGCGCGACAGTTGCGACAGACACCGCAAACGATGTGGCCCTCGGCAGAGACGCGTTGACCAAGCTCATAGCCACGCACACCTGCGCCCAGGGCTGTGATGCGGCCGACAAATTCATGCCCGATCACCAGCGGTGTTTTGATGTTGCGCTGCGACCATTCATCCCAGCTATAAATATGCAGATCGGTGCCGCAGATGGCGGTTTTCTCGACTTGGATCAAAACCTCGTTGTGATCCGGCTGCGGCACCGGCACTTCGCGCATGCTGATGCCTCTGGCGGGCTGATCTTTGACGAGGGCACGCATGCTGGTATTCATGGAAGCTCCGGATATTTTGGCAGGTAAGCTGATTGACAATTATAATGGCTGTGTTCGTCCATCGCAGACGATCCGCTGCAGTGATTTCCTTGGCGCTATAATCCCCTGAAAAACGATAACAACATAGACGTAAATCTAAATAGAGAGAGGTATTCAATGTTTGACTTTGCCAAAACCCTGCAACTGATCAAGGGTGGCCTGCTGGAGCCGCAAGCCACCTGGGACAGCTTCCTCGGGGAAAATCCCGACATCAAGACCACGCTGATCCAGCTTACCGGCCCGCTGATTGTGGCCAATATTGTGCTCAGCGTGATTTTTTCGCGTCTGCTGGGAGGCTTTTATGCCTACGGCACCGGCGGCAATCTGGTCGTCGCCATCATCATGGGCCTGGTTCTGGCTGCCATCGGCTTTGCCATCGCCACGCTGGTCATCAACGCGCTGGCCGGGGTCTTTGGCGGCAAGTCGGATCTGAATCGTGCCTTTGCTGCCTTGTCGCTGGCGGCGATACCCGGTTATCTGGCATCGATAGTGGGTTCACTGATTCCCTTGCTGGGCTTTCTTGTTATTCTGGCCGGGGCGATATTGTCATTGGTCTATCTCTGGCGCATCCTGCCGCAGGCGCTGGCCATCCCCAATGAAAAGCGCGCCTTGCACTACATCGTCAGTCTGGTGGCGATTGTCATCGTCAATGCCATCATCGGTGCCATCATCGGCATCGGCTCTGTAACCAGCCAGTATGATCCGGATGCTTTCAGCGACAACAGTGATGCCGGGGCGAGCGGCATGTTCTCCGGCATCATGCGCCAGGCCGAACTGCAGGATGCCGCCGGCCGTGATCGCTTTGCTGCCCCTGCCGACGGCAAGGTCAGCGCAGCACAGGTCAAGGAGCTGCTGCGCGTTGCGGAAAAAGTCGAGGCGCTGCAACAGCGTGAGAGCGACAAGCTGAAAAAAATGGCCGAAGATATGGAGAACAAAGAGGAGCCATCTTTTGGTGACATCGCCAAGGTCTATCAGAGCACCGGCAATATGATGGGACTGGCCAACGCCGAGATGGAGGTGGTCAAGACCGGTGATGGCAATTGGGCCGAGCATCAGTGGGTGAAGGAACAGTTGCGCATCGCCATCGTGCAGCAGGATGGCAACGAGGCCATCGAGCACAATTACCGGCTATACCAGAAGCATCAGCAGGAGCTGGACAGGATCATCGATTAAGCTGTGCTGTGGCGACCCAGCCTGAGTCATGTACACATCCTTTGTGGATGTGTTGATTTTTATCACAAAGCTGACATCGGTCGGCTATACTCTGCAAAACCACAGGGTAGAATCAGAGTGTGTTCAGTTTAATTAGCAAGATGCATCGCTTGCCGGGCGCAGCGATGTTGAGCGTGCTGTTGCTGGTCGTCGGCTGTGACCAGCCAGCGCCGCAGCCGTTGCCGCCGATGCCGGTGAATGTGGCCAATGTAGAGCAGCGTGATGTCACTGTCAGCACCGAGTATGTCGGTGAGCTGGTGTCTTCGCAGCAGGTCAGTCTGCGCGCTCGCACCAGCGGCATTTTGTTGCAGCAGCATGTCCCGGATGGTGCCAAAGTGGCCAAGGGTGAGCTGCTGTTCAGCATTGATCCACGCCAGGCCATTGAGCAACGCGAAGCCGCGCGCGCCCAGCTTGCCGCCAGTCAGGCACAGCTACTTCGGGCCCAGGCCGACGTGGCGCGCTATCAGCCGCTGCTGGCAGATGAAGCGATCGCCCGACAGGTGTATGACAATGCGGTGGCGGCGGCCAAAGCGGCCGAGGCTGCAGTGGATGCGCAGAACGCGCTTCTGCGACAGGCACAACTGGGCATTGAATATGCTGAGGTGGTGTCGCCGCTGGATGGTCGCATGGGAGCAGCCCAAGTCGCGGTCGGTGATCTGATTTCAACCGGCTCCACCATACTGGCAGAAGTCGCCGTGGATGATCCTCTGTGGGTTTATGTGAGTCCCTCGGAAGCCGATCTGCTGGCTTATGAGCGGCGCCTGCGCGAGCGCCCGGAGACGGTGCAGCAATTGGCCAGTGGCGCCACTCTTCTGCTGGGTGATGATCGCGAGTACGCACTGCCGGGGCGCATCAACTTCACCGACCGGGCGCTTGACCCGGACACCGGCACCTATCGCTTGCGGGTCGAGTTCCCCAACCCCGAAGGTCGCCTGCTGGCCGGACAGTTCAGCCGCATCCGGCTGCAGACAGATGTCTTCAAGGCAGCCATTGTGGTGCCGGCTCGAGCGGTACTGCAAGTGCTGGATCAGGCCTTTGTCGGCGTGTTGTTGCCGGATCAGACGGTGGAACAGCGCCCGGTGGTACTGGGTCAGCGCATCGACAGCGACTGGATCATCAGCGCGGGTCTGCAGGCTGGCGAGACCATTGTTGTGGACGGCCTGCAGAAAATCCGACCAGGCAGCAAAGTGCAAGCTCAGCCGATTGCGGCCAGCAACGCTGCTACCCTCTGACGCGGAAAGCCATCCATGGCCAAGTTTTTTATTGATCGGCCTATCTTTGCCATCGTCATCTCGCTATTGCTGGTGCTGGCCGGCGTGCTCAGTCTGCTCGGCCTGCCCATTGCCCAATATCCGGAAATAACACCACCGACAGTCAGGGTGAGTGCGGTCTACCCCGGCGCCAATGCCGAGACCGTCAACCAGGCTGTGAGCACACCGCTGGATTCGCAGATTAACGGTGTCACCGACATGCGCTACATCAAGTCGGTATCCGGCGATGATGGCAGCAGTTCGGTGACGGTGACTTTCAAGCTGGAGCGCGATGCCGACATTGCCGCGGTAGAAACGCAGAACCGCGTGTCGCAGGTGCTGCCAAGATTGCCCGCCGAAGTCAATGACATTGGCGTTTCCGTGACCAAGGCATCGCCGGACACGTTGCTTTATCTGGCGGTATCATCTCCGGATAATCGCTACAGCCGCGAGTTTCTCAGCAATTACGTCTACAGCTTTCTGCTGGATCCGCTCAAACGTACGGTGGGTGTCGGTGACGTCAAGGTTTTCGGTGCCGAATACGGCATGCGCATCTGGCTTAAGCCCGACCGTCTGGCGGCCCTGCAGCTGACACCGGCAGACGTCATCCGCGCCGTGCAGGAGCAGAATCGCCAGGTTGCCGCCGGCGCTGTTGGCCAGCCGCCGGGCGGTATGGATTCCGGCTTCACCTTTTCCCTGCGTGCCAATGCCAGACTGGTCGATGCCGAGGAATTCGCCAACATTATTCTGCGTGCCAGGCCGGATGGCTCATTTTTGCGGCTGGGAGATGTGGCCCGCATCGAGCTGGGTGCCAAGGACTATGGCTTCAGCGGCAAGCTGGATGGCAATGAAGCCACTGTGCTGGGCATTTCGCTGAGCCCTGGTGCCAATGCGCTGGAAACGGCCGAGACCGCCAAAGCCCTGCTGGAAGAGCTGGCAAGCGGATTTCCTCCCGGCCTTGAATACACCATCGTCTACGACAACTCGCTGTTTGTAGAGGCTTCGATCGAAGAAGTGGTGCACACCTTCTTCGAGGCGCTGGTGCTGGTGCTGATCGTGGTATTTGTTTTTTTGCAGAACTGGCGCGCTACAGTCATACCGATGATAGCCGTGCCGGTGTCGCTGTTGGCCACATTCATCAGCTATCAATTTCTGGGCTTTTCCATCAACACCCTGTCGCTGTTTGCGCTGGTACTGGCGATCGGCATTGTTGTTGACGATGCCATTGTCGTGGTCGAGGCGGTGGAGCACAAGATGACCGGCGGCATGGGCGTGCGCGACGCCACGCGTTCGGCCATGGATGAGGTCACCGGCCCGATTGTGGCGACCTCGCTGGTGTTGTCGGCAATTTTTGTGCCGATGGCGCTGGTGCCGGGTGTGGTGGGTCAACTGTACAAGCAATTTGCCCTTACCATCGCTGTGTCGGTGGCGTTTTCGGCGGTGGTCGCACTGACCCTGACTCCGGCGCTGTGCGCCAAAATGTTGCGTCCCGAGCATGGCAACAGCAACAGTCTGTTCGCCCGCGCGTTTGCCGCTTTCAATCGCGGATTTGAACGCTTGACCGGTGGTTATGTGCGGCTGGCGGCGTTCGGCACCGGTGCGCCCAGGCGTGCTCTGCTGTTGTTGATCATTCTTGTCATCGGGCTGGCTGGTTTTATGAAGGTGACGCCCACCGGGTTTGTGCCGGATGAGGATGTCGGCGCTTTCTTTGCTGCAGTGGCATTGCCTGAATCTGCCACGCTGGCCAGAACCGATACAGTGGTGGCCAAATACCAGCAGGATCTTCGCGCCATGCCAGGCGTGGAATCGGTGCTGTCGATCAGCGGGTTTGATGTCATTTCCGGTACCACCACGGCCAATGCCGGACTGGTGATCATCAAACTGTATCCCTGGGAGGAACGGGCAGACTCAGAGGCGCAGGCAGCTGCGCTGATCCGCCGTGCGACCATGCTGGGCATGCGTCATCCGCAGGCCAATATCTTTGCCTTCAACCCGCCATCGCTGCCGGGATTTGGCGCCGTTTCGGGCTTTTCCATGATGTTGCAGGCGCGCGCCGGTCAGGGGCCGGAGGAACTCGCGGCAATGTCGGCACAGTTCATCAAGGCGGCCCAGGCGCGCGAGGAAATCGGTCGTATCAGCACCAGCTTTACCACTGCAACACCAAACTATGCGGTTACGGTTGACCGCGAAAAAGCCAAAAAACTGGGTGTGCCGATCAGTGATGTCTACGCCACCATGCAGGCGATGCTGGGCAGCATACAGGTGAATGACTTTACCCGCTTTGGTAAAAATTATCGCGTCATCGTGCAGGCAGACGGGCCCTACAGGAGCAGCATTGATGCGCTGTCACAGCTTTATGTGCGCAACGATCAGGGCGAGATGGTGCCATTGAATACATTGGTCACCGCGACCCCGGCCAGCGGGCCGCGTTTCATGCTGCGCTATAACCTGTTTCCGGCCGCCGAGCTCAGCGGCACGCCGGCCCCGGGCTTCTCTTCGGGTCAGGCCATGGCGGCCTTGACCGAGGTGGCGGCTGATGTGTTGCCGGCTGATTTTGGTTTCGAATGGTCCGGACAAAGCCTGGAAGAAAGCGAGGCCGGTAACACCGCAACCCTGGTATTGCTGCTGTCGGCGGTGGTGGTGTTTCTGTTGTTGGCAGCCTTGTACGAGAGCTGGTCGGTGCCGCTGGCGGTGCTGATGGCGGTGCCGTTTGGTATTCTCGGGGCATTTCTTGCGGTGTTGATCCGCGAGCTTGATTTTGATGTCTATGGCCAGATCGGGCTGGTCACGCTGGTCGGTCTGGGGGCCAAGAACGCCATCTTGATTGTAGAGTTTGCCAAACTGTTTCACGAGCAGGGCAAAAGCGCGGTGGAGGCTGCACTGGAAGCTGCGCGCCTGCGCCTGCGGCCGATCATCATGACCTCATTCGCGTTCATCCTCGGCGTGGTACCGCTGGTCATCGCCAGCGGCGCCGGTGCCGCCTCCAAGCACGCCGTGGGTACGGCAGTGTTTGGCGGTATGCTCACGGCCACACTGCTGGCGATATTTTTTGTGCCGGCCTTTTTTGTGCTGGTACAGCGCAAATCTTCCGGCACGCCGTCGCGCCCGGGTCCGGTTGCTGCCGCTGAGGCTAAGTCATGAAGCTGCTGCCATCCCTGCCCATGCTGGCGCTGCCACTGGTGCTGTCAGCCTGCATGGTAGGGCCGGATTATCAGAAGCCGGAGCTGGATCTGCCCGATCAGCATCGCACCACGCTGGCAGCGGGTGAAGGGGCCGCACTGGCCGATATCGCCTGGTTCGAGTTGTTTGCCGATCCGCTGCTGGAGCAACTGATCGCCACCGCGCTGCAGCAGAATCTTGATCTGCGTCAGGCGCTGGGGCGGGTGCTGGAAAATCGTCAGCGCGCGCGGCTGGCAGGTGCCGGCCCGTATCCCAACATCATCGGCTCTCTCAGCAACACGCCGGCACCGGGCACTGGCGACAACGATACCAATTTCTCGCTGGGCATTGCGCTGGGCTGGGAGCTGGATCTGTTCGGCAAGCTCAGACGTGCGGTTGAGGCAGCCGATGCTGAGGCACTGGCCACCGAGGAAGGTGCTCGCGCGGTGACCGTGTCGCTGGTGGCGGCGGTGAGCTCAACATATTTTCTGATTCAGCAACTGGATCGTCAGATAGGCATTGTCCAGCGCACCATCGACAGCCAGTCGGAATCGCTTGAATTGGTGCGCAGCTTGAAGCAAAGCGGGGTGGTGTCGGCGGCTGAAGAAAATCAGGCATTGTCCTTGCTGGCCAGCTCAAAGGCCCAGTTACCGGCACTGCAACAGACAAGAATGCAGGCAGAGAATGCGCTGGCCTTGCTGCTTGGACTGCCTCCGCAGCCACAGGTGCCAGAGCAGATCAACGTTGCTGCACCGGACTTGCCATCGTTCACAGTGGATCTGCCCACAGAGCTGTTGGCCGATCGCCCGGATGTGCGAGCTGCTGAACAGCGACTGCACGCCGCCACCGCACGCGTCGGTGTGGCCATTGCCAACCGTTTCCCCTTTCCCACCATCGGCCTGACCGGTTTTGCCGGGCGCTTTTCGACCTCACTGGATGACCTTATCGATGGCGGTACCGATCTGTTCTCATGGGGCCCGACATTGTCCGTGCCACTGCTGGATTTCGGCCGTACCAAAGCCGGTGTGCGCATCGCTGATGCGCAACTGATCCAGGCCAGCGAGGCTTATCGCTCAGTCGTACTCGGGGCATTGCGCGAGGTCGCCGATGCCCTGATCGGCTATCAGTCGGCTGCCGACATCATCGAGCACAATCGTACCCGTACGGCGGCGGCTGAGCAGGTACTTCAATTACAGCGCATGCGCTTCAAACAGGGCGTGGTGGCGTTTCTGGAAGTGCTCGATGCCGAGCGTCAGTTGCTGGCCGCAGAGCTGGCGCTGGCTCAGGCCGATTTCGGCCGCGTACAGCAATTTGTTGAATTGTACCGTGCGCTGGGTGGTGGCGCGGATGAACAGCGCCTCAGTGAGACGCTGGCCTTGTTGCAAGATAATGAGTCGGCGCAAGCCAGAAGCGTAAATTCTGAGCGGTAGACTCAGTTACCGGACGCAAAACCCGGCGGAAAAGCCGCCATGACACGTGCTGCCGCCGCATCGTACTTGTCCTGATCCTGTTTGAAGTCACCTTTCATGCGTGAACTGGTGACGCTGCGCCAGACGGATTTTTTCAGCTTGGGATCAATCAGATCGACCATGAATGTGCCCACAGTGTATTCGCGTACATCGATTTCTGTGCGCGTATTCATGCAGTTCCAGCAACTGTACATGCTGTAGCGGTTATAGGGGTAAAATCCGGTGCCGTAGAAGCCGCTGTATTGTGGTGTTTCGTAGGTGCGTATGTCGGTTTTTTCCTGCGTCGCCAGATGCCAGCTCAGCAACAGATCTGCCTTGGCGGGGTCATCGGTAAATGTCAGACCTTTGCCACGCATGGCTTTTTGCAGCGCAAGATCAATGCGGTCGCGCGCCATATCACTGATCTGCAGCGGGTTTTGTGTGGCGACCTGGCCGGATTCGTGATAAAAAGCCACTGTGCTGACATCGCTGAAGTCGTAGCTTGCGTTGTAGTCGATCAGCGGTTTGGCTGGTCGACTGGCACAGCCAGCCAGCAGGAACAGCATTAACAGGATGGTGCTGTAATGACAGATTTTTTTGATGCCTTGCATTGCTTTTGCCTGTAGTTTGGAAGTTTCTGATTATAATATAACTTTGCTGGTTTCGCCCGGATAGAGAGAGAACGCTATGACCATTTTCAAGCTGCGGTCGATACTGATTGTGTTGCTGCTGGCACTGTCGGCTTGCGGCAAGGAATCTGCCTCCACGGAGAACCCATCTGCAAAGCCGGACAGTGAGGCCAGGCAGACTGAGGAGTCAGAGGCTGGCGCTTCCATGCAACTTGCCGCAGAGCTGGCAAAGACATGGACAGGTGATCTTGACGGCATGGCCAAACGCACCGTGCTAAGAGTTGCGACCACCTTCAGTCGCACCCATTTTTTTCTGGATGAAGGCCGCCCTCAAGGTATCACTTACGAGCTGCTGACCGCATTTGAAAAAGACCTGCGTCAGCGTGGTGGAGAACTGGCCAATATCCGCATTGCGCTGATCCCGATGTCGCGTGATGAGTTACTGGACGCTGTGAGTTCAGGGCGTGCTGATATTGCTGCCGCCAACCTGACAATCACCGATGAGCGCAAGCAACAGGTCGACTTTTCACGACCATGGGCTGAAGATATCCGTGAGCTGGTGGTCACCGGACCGAACGGGCCCGAGCTGCAGGCGCTGGATGATCTGGCCGGCAAGACCATCCATGTTCGCGCCTCCAGCAGTTATTACGAGTCATTGCAGACGCTGGCTGCGGAGATGCGCAGCCGGGGCTTGCAAGCACCTGAAATCTCCGCTGTTGATGAACTGCTGGAAACCGAGGACATTCTAGAACTGATTGCTGCTGGCGTTTATCCGATGACTATCGCAGACAACAGTCTGACCAGCTTGTGGCAGGATATTTTGCCTGCTATTAACGTGCACGATGATCTGGCGATAGCTTCCAACCGCAGCATTGCCTGGGCGTATCGCAAAAACAGTCCGCAACTTGCTGCGGCGGTGAATGCATTTGTCGACAAAAACCGGCAGGGTACACTGCTTGGCAACATCCTCATCAAGCGCTACTTCGAGAACAACCGCTGGGTGCGCAACCCGCTGAATGAGCAGGACACCGTCAAGTTGAACGAGTTGGAAAGTCTGTTTCAGAAATACGCCGATGAGTACGGGTTTGACTGGTTGCTCTCTGCAGCGCAGGCGTATCAGGAATCAGGCTTTGATCACAGTGTGGTCAGCAACGCCGGTGCGGTGGGGGTGATGCAGTTGCTGCCGAGTACCGCTGCTGATTCCAATGTTGGCATCCCGGATATCGCGCCGATTGAAAACAACATTCACGCCGGCATCAAGTACAAGCGTTTCATGCTGGATCGGTATTTTGATGACCCCGGGATTGCGCCACTGGACCGATTCCTGTTCACGCTTGCGGCTTACAACGCCGGCCCTGCACGTATCAATCAGTATCGTAAAAAAGCTGCTGAGCGCGGACTCGATCCGGATCTCTGGTTCCGCAATGTCGAGCAGGTGTCCAATCGGGAAACGAAAAACTACGTCAGCAATATTTTCAAATACTACTTGAGCTACCAGGAAAATCAGCGGCGGGTTGCTGCTGTGAAGGCGAGCAAGGCAAAAGTGATTGAAGGTGGTAATTGAGTCGGCCGACCAAGATCAGCGCGGAGAAATGGGCGACTGGGTAATTGTTATCAGCAGCTCATCGAGCACGGCATCCTGCATGTCTGCCACCAGCAGACCCAGACGCGGGTATTCCATGTCCACAATCACCCATGTGGTGAGCGCAAAAACCGCTGCAAATAGACTGGTCTGCAACAAGGGTCGCCGCAGTTGTCTACCATGGTCGTGGCCGGCCAGGAAGCTAACTATCAAAGCCAGTGTGGTCATGAGCAGAAACAGTATCGCCGGTGGATGCGCCCGCGTTGCGGCCACGCGCTTGACTTCGATTGTGCGCAAGGCTGCCATGCGCACCATCAATTGGCCGCTGATGGCGCGATCATCTGTGCTATTGACTACCTGGTAAACTACAGATTGCAGGCGCTGTAATGCCAGTCGCGATAGCTGTAATTTCTGCACTGCCAAACTTTCATCGGGGAGCGCCGCATAGATGGCGATGCGGGATTGCAAATACGACAGCAGCTCGGATTTAAGTTGGGCAGCATTCTCTGCGGGCAACAATGCCAGCATGCTGGCCATATCCTGCACCCGAATGCTTTCTTCTATGGTCAACTGGCTGCGTTCATGAAAGCGCTGGTAGGCGCCATTGAACGAGAATGCCACCAGCAGACCAAGCAGCGCATAAATGGCGCCATTAAGCGGGCTGGATGTAGCGGCGCTGTCACTATGCCGATGGCTGCTGCGTGCGCCCAGTTCGAATGCAACGAATGTGCCAGCAAAGATCAGCAATGGCAGAAGAAACAGCCAGCTCATGCGCCTTGTGCCACAGACTTGTTCGAATCAGAAGCCGTAGGAAACAAACAGCGCTGGGCCATCCAATTCCAGGTCATAACGCTCCTGTATTCGGCCCTCGTCCACCTTCAGATTGAGATCGACAAACTGATAAGCTGCGCCAATGCCCAGGCGTTTCCAGGGCCGCCATTCCAGCTGTGTGCGCAATGAGAAAATCTCGCCGTCGAACTTGTCGATATTGAGCGACAGGTAGCCAGCGTCAGCCGACCAGTAAAGGTTTTCTGCCAGGCGATAGCCACCACTTAGTGACAAATTGGGCAGTGGTGCCAGCACATCGCTGGTTTGCGAACGCAGAACATCTTGAAAGCCATCATCACCGGCCATGACTTGCAGATTGGCCAACAGAGCAAAATCGATGTTGGTGACGTGAAAGCCGATGCCGGCACCAAGCCGTCCGCGCGTGCTGCTGATGAAGTCATAATTGATGTCGGTGATGAACAGATCAACGTCCAGATCGGTGGTCAGTGATGCGCCGGCGTCAAAGTTGATCTCACCAAAATTACCGCTGGTATTGGCTTCGATGGAGCCATTGCCGCTAAATGCACTGTATGTTAAATCCCAGCGCCAGCGCTTGCTCATCTGCCAGGATAATTCAGACCAGAATACCGTTTCGTTGCGGCCAACACCAAGATCATCCAGGCTCAGATCAACCGGATCGTTGTCATCCAGCGTGGCACCGAAAGAGGCATCGGCATTGTGAAACAGAACCCCGGTGGAAAAGGTAAAAGTGTCACCAAAACGTGAATTCTGGCTTTGTGCATTACTCGAGCTTGCAACAAGCAGAAGTAGTAGTGCGAGCCTTCGATGAACATTTGTCATTACGTTTTCTTCCTCTATCAGTGATTCAGATTAAGTCACTGCACACCATGACTGCTATTAACATTGTGGGGTAGATCATTCACTTGCTCGAAAGCTTACTGGTTCTGATCCGACCCTGCCGACGTTCGATCAATGATTCCGTAGGCATTTGTTTAATCAAACGGTTTATTCTAGCAGATTTATGGGGGCTATCCAGATCTCGCAGCGATTCAGTGTTGAGTTCTCGTGACTTGAGAGGTTCCGAAGTCCGCTTTGAACCTGGATTATTCATCATCAGATCGTTGCGAGGGGGCTCCACACCTCGTGAGTGCTGTGCTTTTGTGACCGAGCGCACCGGAAACGAGCTCGCCTGTACGCTGAGGATGCGCGACCTAGCGAAACGCTGCAGGCGCACGATCTGTGGCTTTTCCGGCGAAAACGCGCTCCGCGTATCATTGATCAGAGTTTCCCATGTAAAGGGTTATGGTCATTTACTGCGGTCCACATCTTAATAACCCAGGATAGGATGCTGTATTACCTATGCATGCGCCTTGCACGGGTGTGCATTTGACCCCGCTGCCTGGCAATCGCAGAACGGTTCAGTTCGCGGGTATTGATGGATGGCCGGCTCACAGGTCGGGTGTTTGGTCGATTAATAGATGGCGATGGACGTGCCGGCAGCGCCGATGGTCGATTCTGCGATGTAGGGCGGATATTATCACGACTGTCCAGTTTGCTGCGATCCGCCAAGTCTTTCCATTGACCTTTTTCCCGCGTCTGCCATTTGTCCTTGTTGGCTCTAACCACCTTGCCACTGCGATCCGCGTACACATTGTTCATTCTGCTGGTGTCAGGCCGTGCCTTTTTCAGGTTTCGCTGTGCAGTGGATCGATCGGCCGTGCGATTACGCACCTCGGGTCGAGCATAGATGTTCTTGCTGCGGTTGACAGCATTGATGCGGTTGCTACTGCCGATTTTGTTACCTATGTTTACGCGGTTGCCTGCATTGATGGTGTTGCCTATGTTGATGTTGCCGGTATTAATAATGACAGGCCTGCGATAGCCCCCTCCGTACCAACCGCCACAGCAGCCCCATGGGCGATATGCGCCGCCGTAGCCTCCTCCCCAACTGGCACCAAAGCTGAAGAAGCCGTTGGACCAGGAAACACCAAAACTCCAGCCTGACCATGGGTTATAGCCAACGTGAAAGCCCCAGGTTGACGGTCGCGGGTGATACCAGTTGCCATAATAGGGTGGGTAGTACCAGCCAGTGCCGTAGACTGGGACACCATAATAGGGGTAGGAAGAGAGATAGCCAGCCGTGTAGCCTACGTAGACGACTTCCGGTGTGGATTCATAAATATGTACATGGGTGGTGTTGTAGACTGGTGCAGTGGGGGGGATTTCAGCGATTTTGTCTTCGGGCACAGAGTCTGCCACTGTCCACGGGCCGTTGGCTGAAGTGCTGGTAAACCACACTCCGTTGTCGACTGCATAGAATTGCTGGTTGATTTTCAGCACCTGCGCGCCTGTGTTCACGGCATAGGCTGTTTGCGTACCAGCAATTGTCTCGAACTGTGGCTTGCCGTCATATTCCACCGTAAGTGACGCGGATTTGCGATCAATGGCGGCCGTCTGAGGTATGGCCTGATCACGTACTGCGTCTTCTGCCTCTGGCGTGCCAGCAACAGAAGTGCGCAGACCGCCGATGTCGGAGGCGGGTGGAATCTTGGCGAAGGCAGCGGGCAGCCCGTCTGCTTTAACGAAGGTCCAGGGTCCTTGTTCTGTGGCAGCCCGGTACCAACGTCCGGACAGCAACAAATACATGTCTCCTGTAGGCAGATAACGCAGCCAGGGAGATTCGGTGTTGCTCACATAGAGAATTTCTCCACCGGGCAGGGGTGTCCATTCCGGCGCGCCGACAGTGACGATCAGCTCGGTGGGTGCAGTGGCCACAACTATAGCCGGTGCTGTATCCGGTTGCGCTTCGCTGTCTTCAGCCTGTGGCATGTTCTCCATCAGGTCCGCTGGTGGCTTGCTTGAAACTGCCCAGGGACCCAGTGCGGTCTGGGACTGGTACCAGTATTTGCCACTGGTCAGCCAGCATGATTTGCCTTGCTTGTCACAGGCCACCGCAAAAGGCGCGTTCAGTACGCGTTGGTAAGGACTGTTTTCGATGTCCGAGAGTTTTGGCTCGCCGTCGAACAGCAGCAACACAGCGAGCTCTTGTCTGAAGATAATCTCTGGTGGCTCGTTGTTCAGATTTTCCAGTGATTTTTGCACCAGTTCAGCCGTTTCCAGCGTGGCGGCCAACGACTCCATGGAAAGCTCGAAGACGGTGCCTGCAGCGGCATTCTCCACTACAGCTGTAAAGCGCTGTTCATCCGCGTCTTTCGAGTCTGGCCAAGTCACCTGCTCGACCTTGATATCATAGACTGAGGCCACGGCGCTGTCGCGGTTCGTATCTAGCTTCGCAGAGAACCACATGGCACCAAAAATGGGCTCATTGCTGTCTTTGAGATCGATTTGAAAGGCTGTTCGGCCATTTAAAACGTTGCCATTGAGCTTTTCGGGTTGCGGCTGGTAGACTATGATTTCACCCTCATTCGCAGTGATGGTTTGTGGCCATTCAATGGCATAGACTGCTGGTCCGAATTGAACTGTGGTCAGTAAAAAAAGAATCTTTATTGATGTGTCCATTATCATTCCTCAATGGAGTGCGATTGGCAGAGCGATTTCCTATTTTCTAGGATGGGTTGTATTCCAACAGTCACCGGTATTCACTGCTGTCCCACAAACTATCAAGCTAATATCATGGCCTGCTGCGGACTGGATGGCTCCGGTTTGGGTGGGCTGATATTGATCAACTCGAGCACTGATCATCGCTCAAAAGAACGAGTTGAAGCAAGCGCAGAATTTGCTGCAGGCCCCGGGTCGATCGGCCGAAGAATATTCAATATGCCAGTATAAGGCAAACATACATGGCAATCCAGACCTGCGTCATGAATGACTTCTTCGAGGTGCCGAGTAAGGTCTTGATCTTCAGGTTCTGTCGATCCACTTGAAGAACAACTCGATCTGCCAGCGAGACTTGTAGATCGCCGCGATCGTGGCGGCGGCCAGTTTGAAGTTGTTGGTCATAAAGACGCAATGCTTGCCGGTTTCACGGTCACGGTAGTCCACGCGCCGCACACAAAGGCCGACGCAGTGATAGTATGGCATGGAAGCCAGCGAAACCAGGCTTGATCTTGGTAATGTCATGCTGATACCAGATAAAACCGGTCTTCAGCTTGCCTGAAACCCATAGCCCATGACTATGGCAAAAGGCTGAAGATGCTGTAGAATATTTGATATGGACTGTGGATGTCCTGAACTGTACGAATTTATGATCGGTGATGACTATGGGTAGTGTAATATTAGCGCTCTACGCTACTTTAATCGAAAATTGTATATTGCTGATATTGATCAGTTAGCTGTCTGAAAAACAAAAAACTTCTCGAGGTTCAACAATGAGTAGAAAGATTCAGGTAGCCATTGCTGTGATCGCCGTTGCTCTTTGCTGCCCCGCACTTGTGCATGCCCAGCAGGACCGGCCGAACATCGTCATTATGGTGATGGACAATCTCGGTTGGGGAGAAATCGGTGTTTACGGCGGTGGGATCCTTCGTGGGGCTGAAACACCCAGTCTCGACCAACTCGCGAGCGAGGGGATGCGCTTCCTCAATTTCAATGTCGAGACGCAATGCACTCCTAGCCGGTCAGCACTCATGACAGGCCGTCACCCGGTTCGGTCGGGTACCACCAAGGTCGTTTGGGGGCAACTGTATGGATTGACCCAGTGGGAAGTGACCCTTGCCGAAATGTTGTCCGTGCAAGGATACGCAACCGCGATGTTTGGCAAGTGGCACCTTGGTGATAGTGCCGGCCGTTTTCCGACGGATCAGGGTTTTGACGAATGGTATGGAATTGCCAACACCACCGATGAATCACTCTATCCAGGCGGTTTCCAGTTTGACCCTAACACTGTGGATCCGCCATACATCATGCAAAGTAAACGAGGACAAGAACCAGAGAAGGTCAAGATTTACGATCGTGAGGCGCGGCGGAGAATCGATGCTGAGCTGGCCGAGAAAACCGTAGACTTCATGAAACGAAGTATCGCCGCCGAAAGGCCATTCTTCGCTTACGTCCCCTTTACATTGGTACACCTGCCGACACTTCCCCACCCGGTTTTTGATGGCAAGACAGGGAACGGCCGATGGGCTGACGTCCTGGCAGAATTAGACCATCGAGCGGGGCAAGTGCTGGGCGCGATTGACGATCTCATCATCAGAGAGAACACGCTTGTCATCTGGATGAGTGAAAACGGGCCTGAAGAAATTTTTCCACACAACGGAACAGCGGGTCCTTGGCGAGGCACATACTTCACGGCCCTGGAAGGATCACTCCGCGCACCTTTTCTCGTCCGCTGGCCCGGAAGGATCGAGGCGGGAGCAGTGCATAATGAGATCATGCATGTTACCGATCTCTATCCTACCCTGGCACACATTGCTGGAGCGGAGCTACCAACTGATCGAATCATTGACGGCCTCGATCAATTCGATTTCCTCACCGGCAGGGCCAAGCACTCGCCTCGCGAGGGTTTCCCTGTTTACAACGGCGATGTTCTCATGGCTTACAAGTGGCGAAACTGGAAGCTTCATTTCATGACACAGGCAACTATGCGTTCGAACATAGAGCGGCCCGGAATGCCCCGGCTCTTCAACTTACTGACAGATCCAAAGGAGGAGTACGACCTCATCGAAAAGGGAGGAGAGTGGGGTGAAAAGAACTTCTGGGTGATGCCGCCGATCAGCAAACTCGTTAATGAACATGCGAACACTCTGGTGGCTGAACCACCCATCAGACTTGGGACCCCCGACCCCTATGTGCCTGAAGAGCAGGCTGAGCGGTGAATCTGTAATGCAGTGCATGGCGATAAAAGCGCATCGAATAGCTGGTGAGCATGCTCATCGGCAAGCACAGGGACATAGTGTGTGGATGTCCCAGGCCACGCCGTCCCAGGCCACGCCTCCCAGGCCACGCCATAGAACCGAAAATTCAAGGAACATCAGCCTTTATTCAGTTTTTCAAGCACAGGAGATAACAATGCAATCTGTTAATCTGTTTTACCATGCCCGGCAATGTTGTGTAAATGCAGCAGTGGGCGTCTTCATTCTGACCAGCGCTGGTTTGGCCTGGGCTGATTCGATCGCCGGCAGTGACAAGTTCATTTGCGCGGCTGGACACGTCACCGTTTGCGCCTCTGACGGTTCCTGCGAGAACACTTCAACTGCAGAAATGGACATACCCGAGTTTATTATTGTGGATTTGAAGAATAAAAAAATGAGAACCACAGAAGCCAGTGGTGCAAATCGGACGTCGGACATTTCTACGCAGCTTCGCGAATCCGGTAAACTTCACTTCCAGGGCTCTCAGGCTGGCCGAACACTCAGCGCCAATGTCAGCGAGCAGACCGGCGATGCGGCTTTTGCAATCGTTCTGGACAACGCCATCATCGGGGTCTTTGCCGCCTGTACCCCTCTTCCCATCAACTGATCATTTCGGAGCCTCAAATGAAACTGATGTTTAAAATCACATGCCTGCTTGTTGCGGTAAGCTGTTGCGAAGCAATCGCGCAACAACAATCTTTGGCCACCTCCCTGGAGGTGTATGTTTTCCCTGCCAAGGGTCAGGCTGCCGAGCAACAATCACAAGATGAGTCCCAGTGTTACCAGTGGGCAATGAACAATACCGGCGTGAACCCATTCAAATCGTCTCAGGACGCAGTCAGCGCCCAGCAGCAAGCCGCTCAGGCCCAACAGCAGGCTAATCAGGCAAGCCAGGGCGCGGGCATTCAAGGAGCCGCCCGCGGTGCCGCCACTGGCGCTATCATCGGTGCAATCGCCGACGACAATGCGGGCAAGGGCGCGGCCTATGGCGCTGGGGCGGGCGCTATCATCAGACGTAGTCGCGCCCGGCGCTCACGAGCTGCTGCGACGACTCAGGCCCAATCGCAATCAGCACAAGCCAGCGCTCAGTCCAGCGATCAAATTCTGAGCTTTAAGAAGGCTTTCAGTGCATGCCTGCAGGGCAATGGATATCAGGTCAACTATTGAACCTGTATGTATCGTGGAAAATTTCGGGGAAAATTTCGGGCCACCCACACACATCATATTCACCTGCTAGGCGATAATAGCGCATCGAATAGCTGCTGAGCATGCTCAACGGCAAGCTCAGATACATCGAGTGTGGGTGTCTCAGTCCATGTCTGGGTGTCCCAGTCCACGTCCCAGTCCACGATCCTTTCCCAGGTCAGGATCCTTTTTTAGACCTTTGCCATCACAGTTTATGTTTATGTCGACGAACAGACGAATTTTAAGGCCATAGAAGTCAATGACAATTTCACTGCCATCTGACCATGGGTTCAAACAGACCCCGGAATGCTTTAGGCTGGCAAAGCCGGGCTTGCTCAGTGGCGTCACCGGTCAATCCAAACGTTATGCAGAGCGTTCGTCTTGACGTTCTAACACAAATGCGTATAGTGTCTAAATGAGAACGAACTGCCGCAAATTCATCATAGCCGCCCTAGTTGTAGTGGGCGCGTTCTGGGCGCTACCGGCCGCAGCACAGCAAAGCGAGGAAGACCTGGCCAAGCAACTCGCCAACCCGGTCGCATCGCTCATCAGCGTACCGTTCCAGCTGAACTACGACCAGAACATCGGCTCCGCCGACGACGGCGACCGCTGGAGCCTTAACCTTCAACCGGTGGTGCCGTTCAGCCTCAACGAGGACTGGAATGTGATCTCGCGCACCATCGTGCCGCTGGTCGATCAGAGCGACATCTTCACCGGCGCGGGCAGCCAGTCGGGACTCGGCGACATCGTGCAGAGCGTGTTTTTCTCGCCGGTCGAGCCCACCGAGGGCGGCTGGATTTTGGGTGCCGGACCCGTGTTTCTGCTGCCCACTGCCAGCGACGACCTGCTCGGCGCCGACCAGTGGGGCCTGGGCCCGACCGGCGTGGCGCTGAAGCAGCAAGGCCCCTGGACCTACGGTGCGCTGGCGAACCATATCACTTCCATCGGCGGTAACAGCGAGCGGGCGGATATTAACGCGACCTTCCTGCAGCCCTTCATCTCATACACGACGCCGACCGCCTGGACTTTCACCGCCAACTTGGAGAGCACCTACGACTGGAAAGGCGATCAGTGGTCGGTGCCGCTGAACCTGGTGGCGACCAAGGTGACGAAAGTCGGCGACCAGCTGGTCAGCTTCGGCACCGGGTTGCGCTACTGGGTGGACTCGCCGGATGCGGGTCCTGAGGGCCTCGGCGTGCGCTTTGCCGTGACCCTGCTGTTTCCACGATGAAGCGCCTCACGAACTAGGGCCTGTTTACACTAATCCAATGGTCACTGTTGCACCTGAAAGACTGCCAATCGAGGCGCGAGGAACGCAGTTTGGTGATTCCAAATAAGCGACGAGCAACAACGAGTGGCGCTGTTTCAGGCGCAACCCGCAGGGCTGGGGCTGATTTTCCGCCCAGCGGCGTTATCATTCGCTCATGTAGAATGACTACACATCGGTCATTCTGCCTTGCTGGACGAAAAATCAGTTCCAGCAGAGGCCATTGGATTAGTGTAAACAGGCCCTAATACAACAACACTTCGAAACTTGCTACTGTCCCGGTCGAGAGAGAATTGAAGCGAATGAAGCGAATGAAGCGAATGCATGGATTGGTGGTATTGTCCACCTTTTTGATCGCCGGAGTGGCGCACGCGCAGGACGGCAGCGAAAACAATGTGGAGTCGGTGCCGGCAGCGGAACAAAGTGCCGCTGCTGAAACGGCGTCCACGCACAGCCCAGCGCTTTCGCTCGACGAGGCAGTAGCAATTTCTGGCGTCTCTCCGCGTCTCGACCTGACCAGTTTTGTGCAGAGCAAGGTGGCAGGTGATGGTGATGACAGTGCCCGCTTTACCGGTCGGGCTGACCTGTTCATCGATATTTCGAGCGAAGGGCTGGGCCTGTGGGATGGCACGCTGTTACGCACTCATACCGAAGCGCGGGCGAGCGAGACCAATGCCGGCGGTGTCGGCGGGGCGATTTGGCCGCAGAACAGCGGCGCAGTGCTGCCGGTGACCGGTGAGGGGGTCGAGGTGACGTCAATCTATCTCGCCCAGGCCCTCGGCGCGAAGACCAATCTGCTGGTTGGCAAGATCAATGCCATCGACCTTCTTGCCAGCGATCCGTTCTTTGGCGGCTGGGGCACCAAACGCTTTCAGAACCTCGCCTTTGTCGCTCCGCCGAACGGTGTGTTGCCGCCGACCATCATGGGCAGTCTCTTAGCCCACCAGGCGGGCGATATCGGGATCACCGCGATGGTCTTCGATCCGGAAGACCGCACGGATGATTACTGGATCGACGGGCTGTTTTCGACCGGGGTCAATTTCTCTCTTGGCGCGACCTGGAGGGGCCAGTGGGGTGGGCGCGAGACCAGCTTCGGTCTCTCCGCTACCGGATCGACCAGCCGGGGCATCGATCTTGCGGACATTCTCGGTCCGCCCGGCATAATCAAGGGCACGCGCAAGGGCAGCTACAACGTCGGGCTGCAATTCGGGCATGATTTGGCAGGCAGTACCACGGGGCCTTCGCATATCGGCATCTATGCCAATGCCGCGATCGCTGATGGGAATCCCAACCCGATCGAGGCATCATTCATCGTTGGCTTCGCTGGCCACGGGCTGATAAGCGACCGCAGCAGCGATCGCTGGGGCCTCGGCTTCTATTATTACGACTTCAGCGACACGCTCCAGAGCGTCGCCGCGCCGCTGGTGGAATTCGACGATGAGGCAGGGATCGAGGCGTGGTACGCGCTGGCGATTTCTCCCAATGCCGATCTGAGCCTCAACGCCCAGGTGATCGATCCGGCCCGCGGCGACAATGCCGTGAATACCATTTTGGGTGCGCGGTTGGTATTATCTTTCTAACTGGAATTAAGGGGTAATGAGCATGAAACATAGATGAATTCCGAGGCGAGCAGGATCAGTCTCGATAAATTTCGTGAACCCACTTTACAGAGGAAAGTAAACATGAATAGCAAAAGCAAGATAAAAAACTGGCGAGTGCTGCTTGCCGTCACTGCCCTGATGTTGTCCGGCTTAGCAGTCGCACAGCCGGATGATCGCCCGAATATCCTGGCCATCTGGGGTGATGA
>CAZHRH010000015.1:0-25431 GCA_964534475.1 uncultured Wenzhouxiangellaceae bacterium | reverse complement strand
TTTGCAAACCTTGCGATTTTGTGCTTTCATTTTGACATTGCACTCGCTATGCTTGATATACAGAAGCTGGTGAATTATTGCATTACAGACTTCACTGTTACATACTACGACTAGTTTAATAGTTCAGGTTCAGCCAAAACCTGAAAGCATTTTCAACACTGACTACAAGGTTGCAGGATTTATGCTTAACTCAACAAGTTTACATTTCGCTATCGCTGGAAGACAGATTCTTGCTGTGTCTTTCATGCTTTGTTTTGCTGGTGGCGCCACTGCACAAGTGCTGGATTCCACCATCAGCATGCAGAACAACAGCAACAACGACGCTGCCGAGTCGCAGGAGCGCATTGATGGCCTTGCCGATCAGACCGAAGATCTGCTCAATGAGTTTCGCCAGGTGGTCAGCGAAACCGACAGTCTGAAAGTCTACAACGCGCAGTTGCGCAGACTGGTAGAGAACCAGCGCGTGGAACTGGCCTCGATTGACGAGCAGTTGGGCGAACTGGAAGCAACCGACCGCGCGGTAACTCCGTTGATGATCGATATGGTCGAAACGCTGGGAGAAATTGTTGAGCGTGATGTGCCGTTCCGGCTCGAACAGCGGCGCAATTCGGTCATGGATCTGGAGGCTTTGCTGGACGATCCCAACGTCACCGTGTCGGAAAAGTTTCGCCAGATCCTGGCCATGTACCAGGCCGAAATCAATTACGGCCGAACCACCTTTGCCGATCAAGGCAAGTTGCCTGGCGGGGAAGCCGTCAATTTCCTGCGCGTTGGCCGGACCATGTTGCTCTATCAGAGCCTGGATGGCGAGACCACCGGCTGGTGGAATCCAAATACACGTGAATTCGAGACGCTGGGAACCGAATATCGGATACCGGTCAAGGACGGTATAGCCATCGCGCAGTCACGGCGAGCACCGGATCTGGTCAAGTTGCCAGTGCCGGCACCAGTAGCAGCTCAGTAATCCAGCTTTTGATCGGGAATCAGTCATGAAAAAAATTATCGTTATCCTCTCTATGTCGGTATGTGCGCTGGCGCTGGCGCAGCAGAGCCCGCTGAGTGAACTGGCCGAAAAAGTACGCCAGGACGCAGCCAGGCAGGGGCAAATCAATCAGCAGCGTGAAGCCGAGTTTGTGCGTGAACGCAACAATCAGCGCGAACTGTTGCGGCAGGCGCGCGCCGAGTTGGCTGAGCAGAGGCGCATCAGTGATGAATTACAGACCGAATTTGACGCCAACGAACAGAAACTCGTGGAGCAAGAAACCATACTCGATGAGAGAATGGGTAATCTGGGTGAGTTGTTTGGCGTGGTGCGTCAGGTCTCTGGCGATTTACAGTCCATCTTTGATGACTCGCTGACTTCAGCGCAGTTTCCCGGACGCGGTGAGTTTTTCGGCGACCTGGCACAACGTCGTGAACTGCCCACCGGCCGCGAATTGGGTCGTATGTGGTCGGAAATGGTGCGTGAAATCGCCGAGCAGGGCAAGGTGGTCAGCTTTAATGCCACTGTGGTCGAGGAAGGTAAGCCGGTCCCTGATGAGACAGTGACCCGCGTCGGCGTATTCAATGCCGTGCTGGACAACAAATTCCTGAGCTGGAACAGCGGCTCGCAGGAGCTGCTGATGCTGCCGCGGCAACCGGCGGGCAGGTATCAGTCCATGGCTGATAAGCTGACCAGCGCCAGCCCGGGTGATGTGGTGCCGATGGCAATGGACTTCACCCGCGGTGCCATTCTCAGTCAGGTGGTGCAATCACCGACTTTGGCGGAAAAAATTCGCCAGGGCAAAACCGTCGGCTATGTCATTATTGCCATCGGTATCTTTGGCCTGTTGTTCTCACTCTACAAGGGCATTATGTTGCTGCTGCAGGGCGCTGCCATCAACAGCCAGTTGAAGAAATCCGAAGCCAACAAGAAGAATGCCCTGGGCCGCGTTATGTCGGTGTATACCGATGCGCCCGACACTGACATTGAAACGCTCGAGCTGAAGCTGGATGAGGCCATCCTGCGAGAGACCGCACCGATAGAATCAGGCCTGAGCTTTATCAAGGTGCTGTATGTGGTCGCGCCACTGCTTGGTCTGCTGGGTACCGTGGTCGGCATGATCGATACCTTCCAGCAGATTACCCTGTTTGGTACCGGCGATCCGCGCATGATGGCGGGCGGCATTTCCACCGCACTGGTGACCACTGTGCTGGGTCTGGTGGTGGCGATTCCGCTGACCATTCTGCACAGCCTGCTGCAAAGCCGGGCTCGTTCGCTGATCCAGATACTGGAAGAGCAGGCAGCCGGAATCATTGCCAGAATGGCGGAGCGACAGAATGCTGGCGCTTAATCGCTTCTTTGAAACCATCAATGGTTTCATTGAGCTCGGTGGCAATGTGCTGTGGGCGATCATGGTGGTGCTGTTTTTTATGTGGCTGCTGATACTGGAACGCTACTGGTATATGTATCGCAGTCTGCCAGCTCATCGTATTGAGGTACTGCAAGACTGGGAGCAGCGCCGTGATACCCGGTCATGGTATGCCCGACGCATTCGTGACCAGTTGGTCTCTGTTACCGCCGCGGAGACGCATCGCAACCTGGGCATGATCAAAACCCTGATTGCCATCTGCCCGCTACTTGGCCTACTCGGCACAGTCACCGGCATGGTGGGGGTGTTTGAAGTCATGGCCGTGGCCGGCACCGGTAATGCCAGAGCGATGGCGGCCGGTGTGTCCAAGGCCACGGTACCTACCATGGCCGGCATGGTTGCGGCATTAAGCGGCGTTTATTTCAGCACCCACCTGGAACACAAGGCCGATGCTGAAACCGAGCGCCTGGAAGACATGCTGAACTATCATGATTGAATACAGCTTGTTTCGGTGTAATGCGCAGACCAATGCGGCTGGCCAGATGCTGCTGCAGATCCAACGGAGTTAATCAAACATGGCCAGAAGACACGCCAAAAAAGACGAAGCCGATATCAATATAACGCCCATGCTGGATATTGTCTTCATCATGCTGATCTTTTTTATTGTGACCACCTCCTTTACCAAGGAAACCGGTGCTGACATAAACAAGCCGGCGGCTGAGAGTACGGAAAGAAAACCGCGTGGAAACATTCTTGTCGGTATCCGGTCAAACGGTGATATATGGATGAACGGCGGCGAAATAGAACTGCGCCAGGTCAGAACCTTTGTCGAACGCGCCGTGTCCGAGAACCCTGAGGGTGAGGTGGTGGTGATTGCTGATCGCGGCACCAAGACCAGTGACCTGGTCAAGGTAATGGATCAGATCAAGGCAGCAGGTTTTGAGAAGTTGACCATATCGGCGGATGAGCCGTCAGGAGCGTAGTCTATGAACAATGGGTATCGTTATATTCTCGCCGGCGCCGCAGCCGTGGTGGTCACGCTGCTGACGTTTTACTTTATGAATCTGTTGATTTCCGGTGGCGGAAACCAGCCGAATAATGAAGATCGTCCGCCAACAATCAATTTTGCTGACGTGGATATTCCGGAGAATCCCCAGGAGAAGGTGCGCAAAAAGCCGCCCCCACCGCCACCACCAAAAGAGCCGCCACCACCACCGAAGATGCAGATTGATCAACCTGATCAAGTCACTGCCAACCTGGATCTTGACATGCCCAGTCTGGATGTGCCCATGGGTGGCACCGGCGGCCCGTTTCTGGGCAGCTTCCGCCGTCCGGATCCGAATGAGGAAGGCGATGTTATTCCACTGGTACGCATCCAGCCGCAGTATCCCCGGGAAGCAGCCATACGCCGTATTGAAGGCTGGGTAAAAGTTGAATTTACCATCACTCCGGCGGGCACCGTTTCAAGTCCGCGCGTGATCGATGCAGATCCTCCGCGGATATTCGATCGGGAAGCGATCCGCGCCATTATGAAGTGGAAATTCAAGCCCCGCGTCATCGAAGGCAAAGCGGTGGAAAGACGTGCCACCCAGACCATTGATTTCAAGTTGGCTGACAACTGATTTATAGCAATGGCACAGTGTCGGTTTATGCAGTAGCGATCATGGTGATCGGTGATCGAATGTGTGCATGTCCAGGCATGAAAAGAAGTCTTCTCATAACATGATTCAAGCAAGTTGCGCGCTTATCGCTGACAGAACTGGCAATATTTTACAGGTCGGTGGCGCAGGAGAAAAACCAATGGCAAAACAAGAGTATGTATCGCCCATGGCAGCACCTAACCGTGCCGAGCAAAAAGTGCAGATAAGCATGATGAAAAATGCCAGTTTCCCGCTGTTAAGATCTTCCATCCTTGCAGCAATGCTGCTCACAACTGCAGGCGCAGTGACTGCGCAGGAAGCCTGTCCGCCGTACCAAGAGCGCGAGGTCAAGAGTCAGGCGCTGACTGAGGGCACTTATAACAAACTCTCCGGTATATACGAGGACATTGGCGAGGAAAACTACGCCGAAGCAGCGGCAGATCTGGAAAAACTGCTGAACAAGGCAGATGATGATGGCTATGAAAGAGCGATCATACTGCAGGCGCTGGGACACACAGACTCATCGCGTGAACGCTATGACAGTGCCTTGCGTTATTTCAAAGAGTCAGTGGCGCTTGATGCGTTGCCGAATACGCAGCAATTTCAGATGATGTTTGCCATTGCCCAGCTCGAAATCATGAATGAGCGCTATCAGGAAGGACTGGCAACCTTGAATGAGTGGTTCTGCAAAGTACCACCTGATCAAATCAAGGCCAATGCCTACGTCTTGCGTGCCAATGCCTACATTGAACTGGAAGATTATCGGGCGTCGCTGCGCGCAATCAACAAAGCGATCGAGATGACCGAAGACCCGAAGAAGAATTATTATCAGGTCAAGCTGGCTTCCCATTATGAACTTGAAGAGCTAAGTGAAGCCGCAACCACGCTTAAAACGATGATCGAGTTGTGGCCTGAAGATGAATCCCTGTGGAAGCAATTGTCATCGGTCAATCTCAATCTGAAGCGCGAAAGCGAGGCCTTGGCAGTGCTGGAGCTGGCCTACAAGCGCGGCTATCTTGACAAGTCCAACGAGATTGAACAGTTATCCAGCCTGTACCAACTTATGGAAATACCCTACCAAGCGGCGCAAGTGCTGGAACAAGGCATCAGTGATGGCATTATAGAAAGCACGGAAAAATTCTGGGAACGAATAGGCAATGCCTGGTATCAGGCACGCGAGTTGGATAAAGCGCTGGCCGCTTATGAAAAAGCTGGCAGTCGTTCCGACGATGGCAAACTCGATCTGCGACGCGGTTTCATTCTGGTAGATCGTCAGGACTGGGACGCAGCCAAGAATTCATTGCAGCGGGCCATCGAAAAAGGTGGTATCTCGGATAATGAAACCGGCAATGCCTGGTTGTTGATTGGGATGGCAGAAATGAATCTGGAACGATACAGCGCAGCGGTGGAAGCATTCAGCAACGCACAGCGCTTCCGATCCAGTCGTGCCGCAGCAGGACAATGGATACAGCAGGTCAGGGAAAGACAACAGGCTGCGTCGTGAGCGATATTACGTTATTATGACAATAATATCCCCGCGTTAGAGGAAATATGATGAGCGACGAAATGATGATGATGGAGGACGCTGCAGCAACGGAAGGTGGTGATGATACTTCCAGTGTCGGCCAGGAAAAGGCCAGTACAACTGCGGTGAGGAAGAAAACCAGCAAGAAAAAAGTTGGTAAAAAAGGTCGTCCGAAGAAAGTCGGCAAGAAAGGTCGGCCGAAAAAGGCAGGCAAAAAAGGCCGGCCGAAGAAAGCTGGCAAGAAAGGCAGACCAAAAAAAGCTGGTAAAAAAGGTCGGCCGAAAAAAGTCGGCAAGAAAGGCAGACCAAAGAAAGTCGGCAAGAAAGGTCGGCCCAAGAAAGTTGGCAAGAAAGGCAGACCAAAAAAGGTCGGCAAGAAAGGTCGGCCGAAAAAGACGTCCAGCAAGATGTCTACCACTGAAACCAATGCTCACAGCGAAGCCATTGCCCATCATCTGCAGGCGGCTGTGGACGAGATGATGGCTTTGCTGACTGCACAATTCCACGCACGCAGCAACGAAATTGTCAGCCGTGCGCATGAACTGCAAAGCTCGGCGGAAGAACAGCTCAGCAGTGTTGAAACAGCCGCCAGGAATACATTGAAAGCCTTGCGCGGTAAATAGACATGGCAAGATTGCGAGCCTGCAATCGCAGATTTGCAATCTTCTCTGAGATTGTCGCTGAGTGCTCTTGAGCAGCGTCTTCCAGCCCGATGACAGAACTTCCGGAGCCGACTCGGCTCCGGTTACCATTGATTTGGTCGAATCTTTTCTAGATACATGCTGGGCCGAACGAGGCCTGGCAGATAATAGCCTGAAAAGTTATCGCCATGATCTGCTGGGCCTGTATCGTTTTCTGCATGAGCAGCAGCTCGTGTTGAGTGCTGTCGATCATGCCGTGCTGCAGGATTATCTGCAATGTCAGTTCAGTCGCGGTCACACCGCTGCATCAGTGATCCGTGCAGTTTCCTCCCTGCGCCAGTTTTTTCGCTGGGCTGAGGAGCATGGTCACATACAGTCTGATCCCACCGCGTTGATCACAAGCCCGCACAATCGTCGCAGCCTGCCCAAGGCATTGAGCGAGCAACAGGTGGCTGCGCTGCTTGATATTGATGTTCATAGCCGCCTGGGCTGGCGTGATCGTGCCATGCTGGAACTGCTTTATGCAGCAGGTTTGCGTGTTAGTGAGTTGACCAATGTGCGCCTGCATGACATCAGCATGCAACAGGGTGTGATTCGCGTCGTCGGCAAGGGCGGCAAAGAACGACTGGTGCCGCTGGGCGAGCAGGCGCTGCAAGTACTCAGCGAGTATTTGCAACAGCAGCGCCCGCTGCTGGTACGTGGACAATCTTCTGACCTGCTGTTTCCCGGCCGCCAGGGTCAGCCCATGTCCAGACAGGCATGCTGGCACATGATTCGCAGACGTGCACTCCAGGCCGGTATCCAGCAGCGCATTTCTCCGCATATGCTCAGGCATTCCTTTGCCACTCATTTGCTTGATCATGGCGCTGATCTGCGTGTGGTGCAACTGTTACTGGGGCATGGTGATCTGGCCACGACACAGATTTATACCCACGTCGCCAAAGACAGTCTGAAAAGCCTGCACGGCAGACATCATCCGCGTGCCTGAACGAACATTGTGGTTTCTGCGGGGTAAACGGGGAACCATTGCAGGTTGCGGTGTCTTATAATTCTCCATTCACAGAGACGAAGACAAACAGGCCCTTGTCATGATATTCGATTTTCACACACAGCAGTCCGCATCCCTTGTTCCTCGGCTTGGATTGCTGCTTTTTGCCTGTCTGCTAGTTGCCAGTACTCAGGCGCAGGACTACCCTGCGGTAAGCGCTGCCGTGCAGAAACTGATTCCCACAGCCGATGGCATGGCGATCGCTGACACCCCCATTGACGGGCTGCTGGAAGTCACCGTTGGAGGCGACATCCTGTATGTTAATGAATCCGGCGAGTATCTGCTGCAGGGCAAGCTGTTTGATCTGGAAAAGCGCGAGGACCTGACCGAAAAAGCCCGCAGCAAGATCCGTCAAAAGGTGCTCCGTGAGGTCAATCAGGATGAGCAAATTGTGTTTGCCGGCGACAAGGTTGCATACGACGTTACCGTGTTCACCGATATCGACTGCGGCTATTGTCGCAAACTGCACAACGAGATCGATGCCTACAACCAACTCGGCATTGCTGTTCACTACATGATGTTTCCGCGTGCCGGAATACCCTCGGAATCCTATGACAAAGCGGTATCGGTGTGGTGCGCAGAAGATCAGCAAACAGCTTTGACCAGCGCCAAGCTGGGCCAGACACCACCGAAAAAGACTTGTGACAACCCGGTACAACAACAGTATGAAACCGGACGCCAGATGGGCATGAGCGGTACTCCGGCCATCGTTACCAAAAGCGGTTACATGATCCCGGGTTACATGCCGCCGCAACAGCTCAAGCAACGTCTCGATCAATTGGCACAGGCTGATTAATCAGGCGTTGAGCTTCTTTCACAGGCGTGCAACTGTCACTGCCGGATGCAGCGCTGACTGACTTGCTGCAGGCGGCGCGCAGATGCTGAGAAAACTGCTCTTTGGTGGTCCGGCGCTGGCGGATTTTCGACTGCATGCACTGCGGCAAAAATTGTTTGCGCTGTGCGCCACAGAGCTTGCTGCGGTGTCGGCAACAACCGTTTATCTGCTCGATTATGAAGACGATGCCGATGCCGGCGTGACGCCACTGTGGTTGCCGCGCTTGCAGGAACTGCTCGCAGCCACGACCGAGCCAAAGCGGCCGGTGGCCGATTGCTGGCTGGCCGCGCCACGTGTCGGCACCCGCTCAGCATGGTCGTCCAAAGCCACTGACATCGCCCGTGACTGTGGTTTCAGCGAGGTGACAGCCATTGAGCATGCCGTGCTGTGGCGCTTGCAGAGCAGTGGCAGCGATCAGGCGGCCGCTTTAAACCTGCAGACATTGCCGGCATCAGCGCAGCAGTTGCTGCACGATCCCATGTTGCAGCAACTGCATCGCGGTATCGAGGCCGTCACCCAGGCGCCGCTTGCACTGCCAGCACGACCGCTGCAACGGTTCACCCTTGCTCATGACGACTGCAGCAGTGGCGTATTACCGCCAGCCGATCTGCAGCAGCTCAACGAGACACTGGGGTTGGGACTGCAGCCGATCGAACTGGATTGGCTACAGCGCGGCTATGCCGAGTTGGGTCGAGGTCCGACCGACGCCGAACTGCTGATGTTCGCGCAGGCGAATTCGGAACACTGCCGGCACAAGATTTTCAACGCCCAGTGGCTGCGTGACGGCGAGATGCTGCCGATGAGTCTGTTTCAGATGATCCGGCATACCCACAGGCTGCACAGTGAAGGTGTGCTATCGGCCTATCACGACAATGCTGCGGTCATCAACGGCCACCCCGGCCAGCCGCTGGCATTGAACGCCGAGCATGAATACATGCTGCAAGCCAGACAGCCGCTACCGATACAGATCAAGGTCGAAACCCATAACCATCCGACCGCGATATCACCCTGGCCGGGCGCTGCCACCGGCAGCGGCGGTGAGATCCGTGATGAGGCGGCCACCGGCCGCGGCGCGCAACCGGGTGTCGGATTGACCGGCTTTTGTGTGTCCGAACTGTTGATTCCCGATCATCGACAGCCTTGGGAATATGGCCTGGAAACACCCTCGCGCCAGGCTGATGCGCTGCAAATCATGCTGCAAGCACCACTCGGTGCGGCTGCCTTCAATAATGAATTCGGCCGCCCGGCTGTGGCCGGTTTCTGGCGCACATTGACGTTGCCAGAGCATCAGCCTGCTGCAGTCGGTGATCAGCAGCAGCACTGGTGGGGCTATCACAAGCCGATCATGATCGCCGGCGGCTGCGGGCAGATTCGTCATGACCAGGTTGACAAGAAGTGTTTGCGACCGGGTGATGTGGTCATTGTGCTGGGCGGACCGGCCATGCTGATCGGCCTGGGCGGTGGTTCTGCCTCCTCACAGCACGGCGGTTCCGCCAGCGAAGCACTGGATTTCAGCTCTGTGCAGCGCGGCAATCCGGAAATGCAAAGGCGCTGTCAGGAAGTGATCAATCGCTGCTGGATGCAGGGCGATAACAATCCGATCCGCTCGATCCATGACGTCGGTGCCGGTGGCCTCAGCAATGCCGTACCGGAGCTGTTGCACGACGCCGGCTGTGGCGGAGATTTGCAGTTGCGCGACATTCCCAGTGCCGATCCCGCCATGTCACCCATGGAGATCTGGTGCAATGAGGCCCAGGAGCGGTACGTCATCGGGCTGGATCGCGCCGATGTCGAGCGCTTTGCCCGGCTGTGCCGGCGCGAACGCTGTCCTTATGCGGTGATTGGTGTGGCCACGGCGGAAGATCGGCTGCGCCTGCACGATGCCTGGCATGACAACGACGCCGTGGACATGCCGATGTCATTGTTGCTGGGTCAATTGCCGCGCATGCAGCGCGAGTATCAGCCAGCGCCTCAGGTCACCAGCGGCGACACAGACCATGCGCACTGGCATGCTGTGGATCTGACCGACGCCATCGACCGCGTGCTGGCATTGCCGGCGGTGGGCAGCAAGCAGTTTCTTATTACCATCGGTGATCGCCATGTGGGTGGCCTGACCTGTCGCGACCAGATGGTGGGCCCGTGGCAGGTGCCGGTGGCCGATCATGCGCTGCTGCTGAACGATTTTCACGGTACCGCCGGCGTCGCCATGAGCATGGGTGAACGTACGCCGGTGGCGATCAGCAATGCGCCGGCAGCGGCACGGCTGGCGATTGCCGAAGCGGTGCTGAATATGGCCGCTGCCGGCGTGGCCGACATTTCCACGATCAAACTCTCGGCCAACTGGATGGCCGCCTGCGGCCGTGATGACCAGGCCGCCGCGCTGTATGACAGTGTGCAGACAGTGGCCATGGAGTTGTGTCCGGCACTGGGCCTGGCCATTCCGGTGGGCAAGGATTCATTGTCCATGCAGGTCAAGTGGCAGCAGCAAACCAAGACACAAGATGATGCGCAGCGCCAGGTCACCGCGCCAGTTTCACTGATCGTTTCGGCGTTTGCCGCTGTGGCCGATGTGGAGCGTGCTGTGACACCGCAGCTAGAGCAACTCCCGGGCAGCGAATTGTGGCTGATCGCCGGCAATGGCCGGCAGCAGCGTCTGGGTCTGTCGGCGCTGGCGCAAGTGTATGCCCGCGACATCAACTGGCACGAACAGTCGGTGCCCGATGTTGATGACAGCAGCGCCCTGCGCCAGTGTTTGCAACTGGTGCATAAGGCGCTGGGCGAAGACTGGCTGCTGGCTTGCCACGATCGTTCAGACGGCGGCCTGTTGGTCAGCGCACTGGAAATGGCATTCGCCGGTCATGCTGGTATCGAACTGCAGGCACCGGACACTGACATCATCGCCTGGCTGTTTAACGAAGAGCCGGGGCTGGTGCTGCAGTTGCGCGGCGAAGATGCGGCGCAACTACAACAGCATTTTGCGCTTGCCGGCCTGGCAGACTGCATGCAGCCGCTGGGCCGGGTTACTGCAGATGAAGATTTGTGCATTGCTGCTGCAGCCGGCGACGAATTACTGCGGCAGCCGCTGTGGCAACTGCAGCAAAAATGGGCGCATACCAGCTACCAGTTACAGCGTCTGCGTGATAATCCACGCTGTGCCGATGAAGAATATGCGGCGTTGGAACAATGGCGCACGCCACCGCTGCGCAGTGAGTACGCATTCACCCCGCCAGCGCCGATGGTCCATACCCGGGCGCAGCCAAAGGTGGCCATATTGCGCGAGCAGGGGGTCAATTCACAAACCGAGATGGCAGCGGCGTTCATGCACGCGGGTTTCACTGCTGTGGATGTGCACATGAGCGATCTCCAGGCCAGGCCGGATATGCTGCAAGCTTTCCATGGGCTGGCGGTTTGTGGCGGGTTTTCCTTCGGCGATGTTCTGGGGGCCGGTCGTGGCTGGGCGCGCTCAATCCTGTTTCACGATGCTTTGCGTCAGGCGTTTGCCGAATTTTTCGACGACAGCACACGGTTTGCGCTGGGTATATGCAATGGCTGCCAGATGCTGGCCAATTTGCGCGAGCTGATTCCCGGCAGCAGCCATTGGCCACAACTGCTGGCCAACCGCAGCGGCCAGTACGAGTGCCGGCTCAGCCTGGTGCAAGTGCAACCGGGGCCGTCGCTGTTTCTGCATGGCATGCACGGCAGCGTGCTGCCGATTGTCACCGCCCATGGTGAGGGGCGCATGCAGTTTGCTGATGCGCAGGCGCAGCAACAAGTGGCGGTGAGCATGCGCTATGTCACCGCACCCGGGCAGATCGCCGCGCATTATCCGGCCAATCCGAATGGTTCAGCGCAGGGTATTTGTGCGGTCAGTAACGATGACGGACGCATTACCCTGTCCATGCCGCACCCGGAGCGTCTGTTACGGCGGCAAAACTGTGGCTGGATGTCAGCCGCAGAAATGCGCAAGGCACCGCCGTCGTCACCCTGGCTGCAAATGTTTCATAATGCCTATGCATGGTTGCAATAAATTGGTACGACAGCTTATGACGAAGCAGCAACACTCCTCTGACAAAGACCCCGGGGCTAAACAACAAGCCGGGCCGGATGATACGCCGAATGCGCGGCGTGCGGCGCGTGAACTGTTCCTGCTTGCTGCGCTGTGGTTGCCGATGGGCTTTTTTCTCTGGTTTTACCTGGCTGACTGGCTGGTGTGGCCGGTGGGGCAGATCGCCAGCGTGATACTCACTGCGCTGATGCCGGATGCCATCGATGGATTGGCGCAAGTTCAGCACAGTTTTGATGTGCAAACACTGATTCCCGCCGAGCGCCTGGTGGAGGGCCGGGTGGCGCTGCTGACCTGGAGTGTCAATCCGATGATCTACGGTTATGGTGTGCCGTTGTTGTTTGGTCTGGTCATGGCCACACCCAGGCTCACCGTGCTGCAGCGGACTGTGCAGATGATATTTGGTTACGCAATACTTGTGCTGGTGCAGGTGTGGGGCATCTGCTGGGAGATTCTCAAGGACATGGCGCTGAAAATGGGCCCGCTGGCCGCACGCGTGATCGGCGAGCTGGGTCTGCCGGAGAACCTTGTTGCGCTGTGCTATCAGCTCGGTTATCTGATCATGCCGGCGGTGGTGCCGCTGATGTTGTGGATTCTGATGAATCGGCGCTTTCTGGATCAGTACATTGCCCGTCCTGCAGCGAAATGATCAACTGCCCTTGACTGAACTTGCCAGTGCTGTTCGGTTCACATCAAGATGCAATATAATAATTCTATGAGTCAGGAAACCGAACAACTGCAAGTCGAACAGTCACAACATACTGACGCGGACACAGACGCTGCGGCAGGCAGCGAGCATGAGTTGATGTCTGCGCGGCCGGAACTGGCTGCTGACATGCTGGCCGACAGCAGTCTGCTGCAGGTCGACGCCGACGCCGATGCCATCTGTGCCGATCTGCTGCAGCATCAGCGTCTGCGCGAAACCGATCTGCACAAGGCACAGCAGTACCAGCAGCAGCATGGCGGTCAACTGATTACCTTGCTGGTGCGCCTGGGGCTGGTGTCCGAGCGTGATGTCGCCGAAGCGCAGTCCAGACTGTTGCAACTGCCGCTGCTCGACAGCAAGGACTATCCCGAATCCGCGCCGGAACTGGAACACGTGTCGGTGCGCTACATGAAGCACAGCCAACTGGTGCCGATCAGCGTGGAAAAAGATCAGCTGCAGGTGGTCATGACCAATCCGCAGGATGAGTTCGCGCTGCGCTCGCTGCATATGGCCACCGGCTTGCAGATCAGACCTGTCGTTGGCGTGGCCTCGGAAATCGACGATGCCATTGAGCGCTATCACGGCGGCGGCAAGTCGCAGATGGAACAACTGCAGGATTCGCTGGGCAGCGAAGGCGTGGACGACGACGATGTCGAGCATCTGCGTGATCTGGCTTCGGAAGCGCCGGTGATCCGTTTAGTCAATCTGATTCTGCAGCGCGCAGTGGAATCACGCGCATCGGACATTCATATTGAGCCATTCGAAAACCGGCTCAAGGTGCGTTATCGCATCGATGGCGTGCTGCGCGAAGTGGAGTCGCCGCCGGCCAGTTCCACTTCGGCGGTGATCAGCCGCGTCAAGATCATGGCCAAGCTGAACATTGCCGAACGCCGGCTGCCCCAAGATGGCCGCATCATGCACCGGGTACAGGGCAAGGAGCTCGATCTGCGTGTGTCCACTGTACCTACCGCACACGGCGAAAGCGTGGTCATGCGTATTCTTGATCGCGAAAGCGTGGTGCTGGATTTTGCCGCGCTGGGTTTTGATGATTTTCATCAACAGCGTTTTGAAAAAGTCCTGCACATGCCGCACGGCATTATCCTGGTTACCGGGCCGACCGGCTCTGGCAAGACCACCACGCTGTACACTGCCTTGTCCACCATCAACAAGCCGGATCGCAAAATCATTACGGTGGAAGATCCGGTCGAATACCAGCTTGAGGGAATCAACCAGATCCAGGCCAAGTCCTCCATCGGGCTGGATTTTGCCAGCGCCCTGCGTGCCATTGTGCGGCAGGATCCGGACATCATCATGATCGGTGAGATGCGCGATCTGGAAACCGCCAAGATTGCCATTCAATCGGCCCTGACCGGCCACCTGGTACTGTCCACCATCCACACCAACTCGGCCGCCGGTGGTATTACGCGCATGCTCGATATGGGGGTGGAAGATTATCTGCTTACCTCCACCGTCAATGCCATCATGGCACAGCGGCTGGTACGACGATTGGATCCGGAGACACGCATCCCGTACAAAGTGGATCGCGATTTCATGCGCGAAATCGGTCTCGATGATGTCACCGATGAGGATGAGGTCACCTTGTACAAGCCGGGGACCAGCGAGACCAACCCGACCGGCTTTCGCGGACGTCTCAGCATCATGGAGTTGCTGCAGGTGAACGAGCCCATGCGCCGCCAGATCATGCAGCACGCCGACGAGGCTGATGTGCATCAACTGGCACTGGAACAGGGCATGCGCAGCATGTACGACGACGGCCTGATGAAGTGTCTGCAAGGGCTGACCACGATCGAGGAAGTCCTGCGCGTTAACCAGGAAGGCTGAATCGCTTTGCACAGCAACGCCCGACAGATCGACATGCCCGCGCAGCGGACCTGCTGCAGCCATGTTGTTGCTGTGCCGGCGACGGTTTAAGCCATGGCCACATTTCAATACAAGGCAGTGACACCCACCGGCGAGACCATCCGCGGTGAACTCGATGCCAGCAGTGCTGAGGATGCTGCCCGCATTCTGCAAGAAGACGGCAACATCCCGCTGCAGGCCCGGGCCACCGCTGATGGCGGCGGGTTTGATTTACGCGGGTTGCTGGCACGTTCCGGCAAACCGGGCGCCAGGGAAGTGGGGCAATTTACCCAGCAGATGGCCACCCTGCTGCAGGCCGGCCTGCCGCTGGATCGCTCGCTGCAGGTGCTGATCGATCTTGCCGAAAACGATCGCACCCGGCGCATGGTGGAAAAAGTACGTGATCACGTGCGCGAAGGCGGTACCTTATCGGATGCGCTGGAATCACAGCACGGCGTATTCAACCGTTTGTATGTGAATATGGTGCGCGCAGGCGAGTTGGGCGGCACGCTGGAAGAAACGCTGGCACGACTGGCAGACTATCTGCAGCGCAGCAAGGAACTCAAGGACAGCATAGGTTCGGCATTGGTGTATCCGATCATGCTCATGTTGCTGGCGGCCGGATCACTGATCCTGCTGCTGACATACGTCATACCGCAGTTCACGCCGATCTTTGAAGACATGGGTGCGGAATTGCCGACGCTGACCAAAATCGTGCTCGGTGCCGGCGCAGCGCTGCAGAATTACTGGTGGCTGATGATTCTCAGCGCTGCCGGGCTGGTGTGGTTTTTTCGCGCCCAGTTTGCCAACCCGAAAACCCGGCTGCAGTGGGACAAACGCATTCTGCACATGCGCTGGATAGGTGATCTGGTGGCGAAGATGGAAACCGCCAAGCTGGCGCGCACCACCGGCACATTGCTGGTTAACGGCGTGCCCTTGCTGGGGGCACTTTCCATTGCCCGCAATGTCATGACCAATACCGTGCTGCAGGCGGTGGTGGCCGATGCCGCCAATGAGGTCAAGACCGGTCATTCGCTGGCGCGAACACTGGCCAAAGGCGACAGTTTTCCGCGGCTGGCACTGCAGATGGTCAGCGTCGGCGAGGAAACCGGCCAGCTCGACCAGATGCTGCTGCGCGTGGCCGACACTTTTGATCGCGAAGTGCGAACCACTGTGGACCGCTTGATGTCACTGTTTGTGCCGCTGATGACGCTGGTGCTGGCGGTGATGATCGGTCTCATCGTGATGTCGGTGCTGGTGGCGATTCTAGGCATTAACGAACTGGTTTAATGCGCACGGAACATTTTCAATGCAACAACGAAACGGGAACAAAATCATGCACAAGCTGACACATTATTTCATCCCGCCAGCGACCGCTGCGGTTGCCCGGCGCGCTGGCTGGCAACGCAACGCGTCCGGCTTCAGCCTGATCGAGTTGCTGGTGGTGCTGGTCATTCTCGGCCTCATCGCCGGGCTGGTGGTGCCCAACATCATTGGCCGCACCGAGGTGGCCAAATCCAGAGCTGCCAAGGCGGCGGTGCAACAATTGTCCAGCGCCGTGGACGGTTACTACCTGGATGTCGGCAATCCGCCGGACAGTCTGGAAGATCTGGTCAGGGAGCCTGGTGGCGTGGACAACTGGCGCGGGCCCTACGCCAAGAATAGCTTGATCACTGACCCATGGGGTAATGAATATCAGTATATCTATCCCGGAGATCACGGCGAGTATGACATCATTTCCTACGGTGCTGATAAAACCCAGGGCGGTGAAGGCAAGAACGCCGACATCAACAACTGGGAGTAAGCCTGTCAGGCAGTCACCATGATGTATCGCCCGCGCCACGACCTGCTACAGCGGCAGCGTGGTTTCAGCCTGCTGGAAATCATGCTGGTGTTGACCCTCATTGGTCTGATGTTCGGGCTGGTGGCGATATCCATGGGACGCGGCGTCAGCAATGCCGAGATCCGCAACGCCAATCGTGAAGTGGCGGCGGCAATGCGCTATACCCGCAGTCTGGCCATGCGCAGCCACGCCGAACAGACATTCAGCGTGAACATTGAAGACAAGAGCTGGCAGGCGGCCGATCGCAGTCCGGTACAGATCCCGCGGGATATGGACATTACCATCGACACGGCGCGCTCCGAAGTTACCGGTGAAACCACTGCCGGCATCCGTTTCTTTGCTGATGGTTCATCCACCGGCGGCCGCATCCGGCTTAGCGGCGACGGTCGCGAATGGGTGGTCGGCGTGGAATGGCTGACCGGTGAAGTCACCCGTGGTGAGTTGCAGGATACCTGATGCAAACATTCCCCCACGCATCGCTGCGATCTTCAACACGGCGTCATGGCGGATTCACGCTGATTGAGATTCTGGCGGCATTTCTTATCTTTGCGTTGTCATTTGCCGTGATCATGCAGATCATGAGCTCCAGCCTGCGCAATACCCGTGTCGCCGGTGATCTGACCCAGGCAGCTTTGCATGCGCAATCTAAAATGGACATGCTCGGCATTGAAGCACCGGTGGAAGAGGGCAGCGACAGCGGCGAATTTGATCAGACCTATCGTTGGTATATGCAGATTGATCCCTACACCATCGAAGATGACAGAGCCATTGACAACGAGGCCATACCGGTGGATCTGTTTCGTGTCGCGCTAACCGTTTACTGGGACAAAGGTGCACGTGAGGAAAGCGCTGACTTCACCACTTTGTATGCCCAGGATCGTAACTACCAATCACGCGCGTTCGGGCGCTGACATGCAGCGGCAGCGCGGTTTTACCCTGATTGAGTTGCTGCTCGCCATCACCCTGCTCGGACTGGTGATGGCGCTGGCTTATGGCGGCCTGCGTTCCATCACCCGCTCCACCGACAGTGCCGATGAACTGATGCAGCAGCAAACTCATTTGCGTGCCACGCAGTCATTTATCCAGCGTCAGTTGGTACGCGCCCTGCCGCTCGCCTACTGGGTCGATAATGACGATCAGCGACTGATGTTTGAAGGTGAGCGTGACTGGATTCAGTTCGTTGCGCCCATGCCCGGTTATCTCGGCGCGGGCGGGCCGCAGGTGCAGCGGCTGGAGCTGGCACGCGATGCCGGCGGCGTGTATCGGCTAGAGTTCTTTCATGTGCCGTTGCTGGCCTATGAAGAAGGCAGCATGCGCGATGCCGAAGCTTTCGTTTTATTGCGTAATATCGAAGACGGCGAGTTTGAGTTCAAGGGCCAGGACGATCAGGGTGAATTGACCGACTGGGAAAGCGTCTGGGAAACGCCCGCCACGCTGCCGGTGGCGGTTAATCTGAGTTTGAGTATGGCTGAAGATGCCAGGGTGAACTGGCCGCCACTGTACGCCGCTTTACGCATCGACAGCACCTCGGGCCGGCTGCAGCAAAGTGGTGGTCGCGGTGATGAATTGCGCAGAATTCTTACCGGTGAAGCCCGATGAACAGGGTCGCTGCAAACTGCCGCCAGCAGGGCGTGGCTTTGCTCATAGTGCTGTGGGTGCTGGTGTTGTTGAGCATCGTCGCCGGCACGCTGGCGCTGTTGTCGCGGGCGGAGAATCTGGAGGCGCGCACGCTGTTTGATGGCACGCGAGCGCGCATGGGCGCGGTGGCCGGCATTCAGCGTGCGGTCTACGAGATGCGCAATCCGGACCAGGACAGCAAGTGGATTGCCGACGGCCGTGATTATCAATTCCAGCTCGATGATGTGTTGGTGACAGTTGCCGTCACCGACGAATCCGGCAAGCTGGATCTGAATGCAGCAACGCCGGAGCTGCTGTATAACCTGCTGTTTAATCACAGCAACGATGCGCAATGGTCGGAAGCCATGGTCGATGTCATACAGGACTGGCGCGATGAGGACGATGCCACTCGCCCGCTGGGTGCCGAGGCAGATGCCTATGCGGCCGCCGATGTGAGCTGGATACCGCCAAATCAGCCGTTTGTCACCGTGGAAGAGTTGCAGCAGGTGCTGGGCATGACCTATCCGATTTATCAGCAGATCGAGCCGGCACTGACGGTGTTTTCCGGGCGCTCCGATGTCAACGCCGGATTTGCCCCGGAGCAAGCCCTGCTGGCATTGCCACAGATGGATGCCGCAGCGGCTCAGGACCTGATCATGCAGCGTGAACAGCAGACCGGCCAGGATCGCCAGCCGCTGCTGTTGCCCGACGGCACTACGGCGGTGGCACGCGGTGGTGGCTTGACGTATAGTGTTCGCTCGCGCGGAACATTGAACAATGGTGCTTTTTTCCAGGTCGAAACCACGTTCAGACTGGGTACCGATCTGTTGGGTCGGCCCTTTCGCGTGGTGCGCTGGCGCGAGGGTGTTGGCTCTGGCTGACAATGCAGCAGCATGATCAGACCTCATAGAATCAGAGACTAAACCGATAAACTTGTGTTGCAATCCTTAGACAAATACAGTGCGGTCGTTCGCAGCCGTTACCAGGCTTCCGGTGTGCCGCGGTTTCTGGAGTGGTGGACGGATGAACTGCGCCCGCTCATTCCGGCGTCCGTGCTGCGCTGGTTCGAGGTTCCGGGTGAAAAACTGTTGATCACATCGGCAGAGTCGGAATGGCTGATGTGGCGCGCGGGTAAAGACGGCGTGCAGTTGCTGGATCGGCTGGCAACCGATGCCGATCCGGAGCAGTCCAGAGATCGTCTGCAGGCCTGTCTGGATCGTTTCCAGGAAGCGCTGACCGCGGTCATTTACTGTCTGCCAGCGCACTTGATGTTGAGCAAGCGCTTGCGCATGCCGCTGGCTGCTGAGGCCAATCTGCGCCAGGCCGTCGGTTTCGAGCTGGATCGACAGACGCCGTTCAAGCCCGATGAAGTGTATTTTGATGTCAGGGTGGTGCAACGTGATGCGCCATTTATTGACGTTGATCTGTACCTGGTTTTGCGCAGCGAAGTGGACGCCAAGCTGCAGCAGCTTTCCCGGCTGGGGTTGAATCTGCAAGGCGTCGACATTGATCATACAACAACCGCCGATGCGGCTGAGCAAACGCCGCCACAGCCTTTGCAAGTCAATCTGCTGCCGCCAGCACAGCGTGGCCGGCGCAGCAACCGCCGCGTGCGTTTCAACTGGATGCTGGGAACTGCCGCAGTTGTTCTGCTCGTCGTGCTCATGGCTGAGTCTCTATATCTGCGCGGCAATACTTTGCAGCAACTGCAACAGCAGCGCGATGCGCTGCGCTCTGAGGCCATGCAGGTGAGCAAGCTGGAGCAGCAACTGGATGAAGCCATCGAGGCGGCCAATTTTCTCGCCGAGCAGCAAGCGAATACGCCGCAAATGCTGGACATCATTGCCGAAGTCACCGGGCTGTTGCCGCAGCACACCTGGGTCCAGCGCTTGCAGTTGAACGGTACCGAGCTGGAGCTGCTAGGCTTGTCTGACAGCTCGCAGCAGATGATCGAGCTGCTGGATCGGTCGCGGTTGCTGGATAACACATCGTTCAAAGGCACCATCGCCACTGATCGACGTTTGAACAAGGAGCGCTTTACCGCCACCGCGCAGATTGATCCGACAGCGCCATTTGACGCAACCACCAGCGCGGATTCTGTGGACGTCGATGCAAGCAACGACAGTGAGCAATTGCCAGCAGCCAGTGGCGATGAGGTAGACCAGCAGGAAGAAAGCAACGCTGCAGAACCGGCAGCAGCGCTTGATGAGAGCGCAGACGCTACCGCAGTCACTGTTTCCATGTCAGCGGGAATGTAGCATGCAACTGCTGCCTGATCGGGAACAATCCAGACCGCTGGCAATTGGCCTGGCAGCCTTGCTTCTGGTGTTGATCTATCTGTTGTTCTTTCACTGGTTTGTCATGCGCCATATGCAGTTGAGCGATGAAATCAACCGGCTGCAGGATGATCTGCAGCGCTTCGCCGGGGTGGTTGAGCGGCGTGATGACATCGAATCGAGTCTGCAGCAGCTCAACAGTGCCGACCGCAATGATGAGCTGTTTCTGGCAGGGGGCAGCTTTGATGTGGCGGCGGCAGAACTCACCCAGAGATTAAAGCAGATTATTGCCACGCGCGCAGATCACGCAACAGATTGCCGGGTCATCAGCAACCGCAATGTACGCCCGCGTGAAGTGGAGCGTTTTGAAAAGGTCACGGTGGAAGTGCGCATGCGCTGCAACCTGGGCGACTTTGTCAAGACCATGCACACGCTCAGTGCATCGTCGCCGCTGGTGCTGATTGATGATGTCAATATCTACCAGCGTTACGTGCCGGTGCCGGGACGCGAGTTACGCAATCAGAATACCGCCGAGCTGGACATCCGTTTTAATATGTTCGGATATCTGGCTGCTGCCAATGATGTCGCTAACAGCGATGACGGGCGTCGCTCATGAAAAACTCGCTCTGGACCGGACTCACCGCCCTATTGGGCAGTGTGTGTCTGCTGTTGCTGGCATTGGCGCTGCTGTGTGCCCTGTTGCTGGGTGGCGCACCTGAGCCAGCGCTGATCAGCGATAACGAGCCACCTTCGACACCGGAGCTGGATGATCTGAAGTCGGTCAGCTTCAATGAGCGCCCCGGCGAAGACTACAGCGCGGCCATACTGCAGCAGCCATTGTTCTTTGCCGATCGCAGCCTGCCGGAAATCATTGATGAACAAGAAGCTGCGCGGCTTGCCGCAGCCGCCGAGCAGCAGGCCGAAGAGGAAGAGCCGGTGGCGACGGTAGAGCTTGACGCCAGGCTGGCTGGTATTATCATCACGCCGGACAAGCGCATCGCCATGATCGCCGATAACAAGAGCAAAAAGACCATGGTATTGCGCGAAGGCATGGCGCTGGAAGGTGAACAGGCCGGGTGGCAACTCGCGCAGATCAAAGAGCGCACAGTCAGCTTTGCGGCCGGTCAGGAATCCACCGAGCTCGAGCTGAAGGTGAACACCGAGGGTTTGCAGGCGCCTGCAGCCAACGTATCGGCAACACGTGTCAATACAGCGAATACTGAGCAAACAGATGATCAGCAGCAGGCAGACAATCAGCAGCAGAGTGCTCAGCAGGTCCGTACCAAAGTCAGTGAAGCTGCGTCGCAGCGAGAACAAACCGCCGCTGAAATCAGACGACGCATCGCCGAGCGGCGCGCACAGCTTCGTGCAGAACGTGCCAAACAGGCACAAGATGGAAATAATTGATAATGATTGATCTCTACCACAAGCATGGCAGCCTATGTGTTGGCATGGTCTGTGTGCTCATGCTGTTGGCTGGCTGTGCCGGCCAGTCGCCCAAGGACACGCGCGGTAAATCCAGCGATACCTATCAGGAAGCGCGCGAGCGGGTGGAAGTGCCCTCAGGGTCTGCAACAGCAGTCGATACAGACGCCGCCGGTGAAGCCATACCCAAGGTGGAAAAAATCCCCGGCAGCGGCAGTTTTATCAACGAAGAGGTGGCGCGCAGCCGTCCGCGCCAGATACTCGCCGAAGACGGCGAAATCAGCTTTAATTTTGAAGCGCTGCCGATTCAGGAGGTGGTGCGCGCCGTGCTCGGTGAGATGCTCGGCGAAAACTATGTCATAGCACCCGGTGTCAGTGGCGAAGTTACCTTTGCCACCGCCGAGCCCATCAACCGCGAACAGATCATGCCGATTCTGGAAATGCTGCTGGGCTGGAACAACGCTGCCATGGTCGTGCGCGACGGCCAGTACCAGATTCTGCCGGTGAACCAGGCGATCCCCGGCAATCTGTCGCCGCGGCTGGCCGAGGCTGCCAGTGTCAGGGGCTATGAAGTGCTCGCCGTGCCGCTGGAATACATCTCGCCGGCACAGATGCAGATCATCCTCGAACCTTACATTCGTGAAGGTGCCATCGTCAGCGCCGACAATGCGCGCAGCCTGATGGTGCTGGCCGGTACCCGCGCTGAGTTGCAAAATTACCTGCGCACCATCGAAATTTTTGATGTGGACTGGCTTGACGGTATGTCGGTGGGCATTTTCCGGCTCGAGCTGGTGGAAGCGCCGGATGTCATCAGCGAACTGGAAGCGGTGTTTGGTGAAGGTGCCGACACGCCATTGGCAGGCATGTTCCGCTTTATTCCCATCGAGCGGCTCAATGCCGTCATGGTCATCACGCCGCAGAAAGAATACCTGAACCAGGCAGAGACCTGGATTAAGCGACTGGACCGTGGCCAGGCCGGCACCGCCAACCGACTCTATGTGCACCGTGTTGAGAACCTGGAGGCCGGCGTGCTGGCTGATTATCTGCTCGATATCTTTGGTGGTTCACGTAGCCAGAGCCAGCGTGATTCAGGCAGAAATAACCTCACTGCCGGGTCTATCGGCCCGGGGCTGGAACCGACGTCACTGTCGTCGATCAATGAGGGCGCAGACAGTGCAGCCCGTGGTCAGAGTCAGGAGAGAGCAGTCACCGGCGCCGATGCGCGCCAGGGAACAGTGCTGGAAGACAGCGAAAACGTGCGCATCACTGCAGTGGAAGAGACCAATTCGCTGCTGATTCAGGCCACAGCCGCACAGTACGGCAGCATTCTCGATGCCATCAAAAAGCTTGATACCGAACCCTTGCAAGTGCTGATCGAAGCCCACGTGGTCCAGGTGACGCTGAATGAAGCGCTGAACTATGGCGTCAACTACTTTCTCTCCAACTTTGATCCCAACTCGGATGGCGTCAACATTGGCGGCGGTGGCGGTAGCGAAGGTGGTGAAGCTGGCGAAGAGGGCGGCGGCAGCACGGGCGGTACGGTTGGTGGCGATGGTACTTCGCTGAATGCGCCGGGATTTGTCTCCCGTTCGGCCGGCTTTGATGGCCAGAACACGCTGCTCACCTTTGTCAGCAACCCATTGAACCAGTTTGGCGATTTTTTCAGCGCCACCATCAATGCATTGGAGTCGGTGTCTGACGCGCGCACGATTTCATCGCCAACGCTGCTGGTGCGCAACAACACCGAATCTTCCATCAATGTCGGCGAGCAGTTGGCCATTGCCAATACCACCTTCAACAGCGTCGTCGGCGGCGGTACCGGCACCACCGCCAGCACCCAGTTTGTGCAAACCGGTACCACGCTGACGGTCACCCCGCGGGTCAATCCGGGCGGGCTGGTGTATGTCGAGCTGAGCCAGGAAGTCAGCCAGCCCAGCGGCAGTACCGGCCCCAACGGCAACCCCAACATCAGCACCAATACGCTGACCACCAACGTCGCCGTGCAGTCCGGACAGAGCATCATCCTCGGCGGTCTGATTCGTGATTCGATGCGCGAGAGCGAATCCGGTGTGCCGTTTCTGCGCCGCATACCGCTGCTGGGGCGTGCATTCGAGTCCACCGACCTGCAAAGTGAACGCAGCGAAATCATCATCATCATCAAGCCCACAGTGGTCGAGTCGATAGACAAGTTGCAGAAAGTTTCGGATGAATTCAGTCGCAAGTTCAGGGGGCTGAAGCCTCTGGAGCGCCCCGTTCTGATGCCCAATGAGGAAATTCCGCGCAATATCGATATCAATGAGACGCTGAATCTTGACACTTCAGATGAGGTCGATGCAGAGCAGCCGGAGCAGTGACCCGTGTGCTTCTTTTTCGGGTCACATCTCAGTCGATCGGGTGCACTTTTACATCGAGCAACTGTGACCTCAACAAATCGTAACTGCTGTGACAATGCGGTAGAATATCAGTAAGCAGCAGACCAGCGAACCTTAACCAATATGAAAAAATTTAACGTCATCACCAGCCTGATCATGATTGCAATAGCCCTGTTGCCCATGGCCTGCAGTAATCAAGCCACCAGACCAGAAGCTGCAAGCAGCGCTGAAGAGCTTGTTGAACAGCGTGCACTAGATCGCTGGCAACTGCTTCTCGATGGTGATTACCTCAGCGCGTATGAATACATGTCACCGGGATTCAAGTCGATCACACCGGCCGATGTTTATTCTGCAGATCTGCGCCGATCAGCAGTCAAGTGGCAGGATGCCGAACTTCTCAGTGTGGATTGCCCGGATTCCGAGAGCTGCGCTGTGGAAATGTTGGTGCACAGCACTGTCCGGAACATGTTGAAAGGTGTAGATGAGGCCGACTTCGAATCCACGATAACAGAAACCTGGATCAGGTTGGACGATTCATGGTATTATTCGCAATGAGACTGCGATGAGAACAGCAGTCCATGAGTAGAGCCTTGTTCATGCGTACAAGACTTGCGACCATGGCAGGTTTGTATGACCGGACAAGATTTTGGGCAATGACCTGCCAATGCGCTTGCGTTGATCGTTAAATTGCCGTAACATGTGTGCTTGTCGGATAGATTACGTGGTTTTGTTGCCCGCAAAGCTTACAATTCGACAAATGTTTAGCCCGTTAACAACTATGGAGTGTTCCATGAACAGAAAGACTTTGACAACCGCCGTGATGGCTGGACTTACCGGTGTTGCCGGTATTGTCAGCGTATCCAATGCGGTACATATCAATCCAGATGGCACCGGACAGGTGCTAATCTATCCTTATTACACCACGCGCTCTGACAACGTTACGCTCATCTCAGTGGTCAACACAACAACCTCTGTCAAGGCAATCAAGGTGCGTTTCATCGAAGGTGAAAACAGTCGGGAAGTGCTCGACTTCAACCTGTACATGTCACCATTTGATGTCTGGACAGCGACCATTGCAGATAGTGCAAGCACTGGTAACCCAGGATTCAGCACCAACGACAATAGCTGTCTTGTGCCGAACATCAGCAGCAATCCGTTCCTCACCACCTTGTTCGCTGGTGATGACAGAACTGGTGTTGATCGTGCCCGCGAAGGTTATGTCGAGCTGA
>CAZHRH010000014.1:20491-25478 GCA_964534475.1 uncultured Wenzhouxiangellaceae bacterium | reverse complement strand
TCCCGCGCATCATGCCTGGCTGAATGCCGAATGTCACTGCGCTGCCGATGCTAACATGCAGGCAGCGCTGAATGCGTTGCTGGGTGAGCAGCAGGCGCTGCTGGCACCGGGATTCATCGCCAGCAGCGACGACGGCAGCACAGTGCTGCTGGGGCGCGGCGGTTCCGACACCAGTTGCGTCTATTTCGCCTCGCTGCTGGCCGCTGAGCGGGTGGAAATCTGGACCGACGTGCCGGGGCTGTTCAGCGCCAATCCGCATCAGGTCGGCAATGCCCGGCTGCTGCGGCACCTGGGCTACATGGAGGCACAGGAAATGGCTGCCACCGGGGCCAGGGTGTTGCATCCGCGCTGCCTGCGCCCGGCGCAGCAGGCCGCGATCCCGGTGCATATTCGCTCCACGCGTCAGCAGCAGCATGCCGGTACGCTGATCTCGGATCAGGCGCGCGATTTCGGTGCCCAGGTCAAGGCTGTATTGAGCCGTCGCGGCATCACGCTGGTGGTGATGGAAACGCTGGGCATGTGGCATGAGGTTGGCTTTCTCGCCGACGCTTTCGCCATCTTCCGCCAGCATGGCGTGTCGGTGGATCTGCTGGCGACCTCGGAATCCAACGTCACCTGCTCCATCGACCCCGGCGAGCAACTGTTGACTCAGGCGCAGTTGCAGGCACTGGAGAGTGATCTCAACCGCATCTGCCGGGCAAAGCTGATCCATGACTGCGCCGTGGTGTCGCTGGTCGGGCGCGGTATCCGCACCATGCTGCACCGGCTGGCGCCGGCGTTCGAGGCGTTTGAAGAGCGCCGTTTACTATTGCTGACCCAGGCCGCCAATGACCTCAATCTGAGCGTGGTGGTGGCTGCCGAGCACGCCGACAACCTGGTGCATCAACTGCATGAACTGCTGATTCCGCGGCACGCGCGCATTCCCGAAGAATCGGTGTTTGGCGAGAGCTGGCAGGCTTTGCATGGTGATACGCCAACAGCGTTGCCACCGGTCCAGGCAAGCTGGTATCGCCAGCATCGCGAACAGTTGCTCGCGCTGGCCGGCAGCCACGCGCATGCTTATGTCTACAATCTGGCCGTGGTGCGGCAGAAAGCAGCGCAATTGCAGGCCATGCACAGCATCGACCGCGTGTTATACGCGATGAAGGCCAACAACAACGTGCACATACTGCGTCTGCTGCACGCGCTCGGCATCGGTTTTGACTGTGTCGCCATCGACGAAGTGGACTATCTGCAGCAAACGCTGGACATCCAGCCGCAAGACATTCTGTTTACGCCCAATTTCGCCCCGGTCACCGAATATCAGCAGGCGCTGCAACTGGGTCTGCAACTTACCATCGACAACATTTTCGTGCTGCAGCACTGGGACGGCCTGCTGCAGGGCCGCGAGGTGTTTTTGCGCATTGATCCCGGCCAGGGGCACGGCCATCATCAGAAAGTCAAAACCGCCGGCACGCATTCCAAGTTCGGCATCCCGCTGGACGAGGTCGAGCAGGCGGCGCAGCGCTGTCGCGAACTGAACATCCGTGTTACCGGCTTGCACGTGCACATCGGCTCCGGCCTGACCCTGCCGGACAACTGGCGGCGCAGCGCCGAGCTGTTGCTGGGCCTGCTGGACTGGTTCCCGGATGTGCAGGTGATCGACCTCGGCGGCGGTCTCAGCGTGGCCGGCAAGCCCGGCGACGATGATCTGGATCTGCAGCGGCTGGATGAGTTGCTGCTGCAGGTGAAGCAGCAAAAGCGCGAGCGCGGCGGTCGCGAAGTCGCGTTCTGGCTGGAGCCGGGGCGTTTTCTGGTGTCCGAAGCCGGCGTGCTGCTGACGCGCGTAACGCAGACCAAGGGCAAGGGCGAGGTGCATTATGTCGGTCTCAACACCGGCATGAACACGCTGCTGCGGCCGGCGCTTTATGGCGCCTATCATGACATCGTCAACCTGACCCGACTCGATGAAACCCAGCAGCAACTGGCCAATGTGGTCGGACCAATCTGCGAAACCGGCGACATCATCGGCCTGGACCGCATGCTCGCCCGCTGCGAGGAAGGTGACGTCATGCTGATCGCCAATGCCGGTGCCTATGGCGCGGTGATGAGCAACCACTACAACATGCGCGCGCCGGCTCCGGAACTGATTCTGGGGATGGACCAGTGATGCCGGCGGCAGGTTTTACCTTCGGCAAAACGCACTGGCAGCAGCGGGGTGATGACCTGGAGCTGACGCTGCATTATGCATTGTCGTTTGCCGATGAGCAGCATACCCTTTGCGAGCGCATGGTGTTTCCGGGAGTGGCGCTGCCAGGCGCAAGCGAACGCCAACAGGCACTGGCGGCGGCGGTACAGTTGTTGCACTGGCTGGCTGGCTGCAGCTACTGGAAGACCACTTGCAGCCGGGTGGTCGATTTTGAGCAGACAGCACCGGATCGCTGGCAGGCGCAAGCGCTGGCGCAGGTTTACCGCCACGGACTGGCCGAATTTGCCTTTGTCAACGGAGTCGATAGCGGTGCCTGGACGGGCTTGTTTAATCACAACAGCAGTGATACGGGCAGTGACCGGCCAGCCGCGGCGCCTGCTGTGCAGCCGCGACCACGCGCGCTGGTACCGATGGGCGGCGGCAAGGATTCGCTGGTGGCACTGGAGCTGCTGCAACAGGCAGGTTTTGACTGCACCGTCAGCGCCGTGCGTCCGGCCGCATTGATTACAACGGTGGCGCAGGCCACTGCTTGTGCCTGGCTACCGATCCAGCGTCATATCGACAGCAAACTGCTGCATCTCAACACACAGGGCGCGCTGAATGGCCATGTGCCGATCACCGCGATCAACGCGGCGGTGCTGCTGGTGGCAGCCATCCTGTATGATTTCGAAGCGGTGGTGTTTGCCAACGAAGCTTCAGCCGATGAGCCGACCCGGTATCTGGCCGACGGCACGCCAGTGAATCACCAGTACAGCAAGTCCAGCGCCTTCGAAGTGCTGTTGCAGAACTGGATAAAGCGCTACATTGCCAGCGATGTGGCTTGCTTTTCGCTGTTGCGACCGTTGTCGGAACTGGCCATTTGCCAGCAGTTTTCCCGCATGCCGCGCTACCATCAGGTGTTTTCCAGTTGCAATCGGCAGTTTCACCTGGCAGGCGCACGCAGCCAGCAACGCTGGTGCGGACAATGTCCGAAATGCCTGTTCGTCTACCTGGCGCTGGCGCCGTTCATGTCGCCGCAGGATTTACACGCCATATTTGCTGCTGATCTGCTCGATGATGCCAGTCTGGTGGCAGGTTTTGCCGATCTGTGCGGACTCGGCGACAAGCCGTTTGAATGTGTTGGCACAAAGGCCGAGGCGCGCGCCGCGCTGCTGGCACTGGTGGATGATCCCGGCCGCAAGCAGCACTGGTTCGACATGGCCGTACCACAGCAACTTGCAGGGCCCGCGCGCGCACTGGCCGGTGACCCTCTGTGCAGCCTGGTGGCACAACGCCATCGGCATCATATTCCGGTTACCTACCAGCGGGCCTTGCCGCAGTGAAACTGGCGGATTTGCAGCAGGCGCGAGTCGCTGTGCTGGGGCTGGGACTGGAAGGCCAGGCCGTGCTGGCGGCGCTGCAGCAGCATTTGCCCGGGCTTGTGGTTGATGTGTGGTGCGAGCAAGCAGCGACAGCAACGCCGGCGCTAGCAGCAGTGCAAGGCAATATGACCGGGCAATTGCATGTTGCGCCATTCACTGCAGAAGCGCTGCAGCGCTACGAGGTACTGATCAAATCGCCCGGCATCAGCCTGTACCATCCGGCGCTGCAGGCGGCGCAGGCTGCCGGCGTGGTGGTCACCTCGGGCACCAACATCTGGTTCAGTGAGCGTCGCGGCGAGCGCGTGGTGGGCATCACCGGCACCAAAGGCAAGAGCAGCACGGCCGCACTGACCGCACATCTGCTGCGTGGCGCTGGCAGCAACACGCAACTGGCCGGCAATATCGGCGTGCCGCTGATCAGTCTGCTCGCTGCCCGGGCCGATGTCTGGGTGCTGGAGCTGTCCAGTTTCCAGATCGCCGATCTGGTCGCCGAAGTTGAACTGGCGGTGCTGCTGAGCCTGTTTGATGAGCATCTGGACTGGCACCGCTCAGCGGCACAATACCGCCGGGATAAACTGCGTCTGCTGGGCATGGCGCAGAAGAAAGTGCTGGTAGCGACAACACTGGCCGACAGCGCGCGCCGGATTCAGCCAGAGCTGGCTGCACCGCTGCACAGCTTCGGCGCCGGAGCAGACGGCTGGCAGCCCGCCGAGAATGGCTGGCAACATACTGATGGACGCAGTTTATCTAATCATGGATTCAAGCTGCGCGGCCAGCACAACTATGTCAATGCCTGCGCCGCGCTGACGGTGGCCGATCATTTCGCTGCAGACATGTCGCAACTGCAAGCCGCACTGACAAGCTTCACACCCTTGCCGCACCGCTTGCAGACGGTGGCGGCCAACCGCCATTACACCTTTATCAATGACAGCATCGCCACCACACCGCTGGCCACGGTGATGGCACTGCAGGCGCTGGCCGATGAACGCATCTGCCTTATTGCCGGAGGCTATGATCGCGGTCTGGGCTGGGACGCGTTGCTGGATGAACTGCAGCAACGCCCGCCGCATGCTGTCTACGGTCTGCCCGACACTGGACCTGCGCTGATCAGTGCGCTGCGTGAGCGCTGGCAGCAAATGAACATGCCGTTGCCGCCCGGCGGCCTGCACCAGGCAACCGATCTGGATGCTGTATTTACCGACCTGCCAGCGCTGCCTAAGCAAGCTTTGACGGTGCTGCTGTCACCGGGCGCAGCCAGCTTCAGTCAGTTCCGCAACTTTGAGCAGCGCGGCGATCATTTCGCCGCGCTGGCTCGGCAATTTGTCGCAACAGATCAGAACGGTGAGACTGCTTGAGTAAGAAGTGCTGTTTTATCTGCGTATAGACAACAGTCCCAAACGCTCCAGCTCGATCAGAATCTGCTGCACCGACTGTTCCG
>CAZHRH010000014.1:0-20391 GCA_964534475.1 uncultured Wenzhouxiangellaceae bacterium | reverse complement strand
GACAACAGTCCCAAACGCTCCAGCTCGATCAGAATCTGCTGCACCGACTGTTCCGGAGACAGGTCGGCCGTATCCAGCTCCACTTCCGGATTTTCCGGCACCTCATAAGGATCGGAAATGCCGGTGAACTCCTTGATCTCGCCGCGCCGCGCCTTGGCGTATAGACCCTTGCGGTCGCGCTGCTCGCACACCTCCAGCGAGGTGGACACAAACACTTCCAGAAAGCCGCCCAGCGGCTCGATCATCTCGCGCACCTGCTGCCGGGTATGGGCGTATGGCGCGATCGGTGCACAGATGGCGACACCGCCGTTCTTGGTGATCTCCGAGGCCACATAGCCGATGCGGCGCACGTTGATGTCGCGGTGCTCGCGCGAGAAACCCAATTCACTGGACAGATGGGTGCGCACGATATCGCCATCGAGCAGCGTCACCGGGCGCGTACCGATCTCGTTGAGCTTGATCAGCAGCGCATTGGCGATGGTGGACTTGCCGGCACCAGACAGACCGGTAAAGAAGATGGTGAAACCCTGTTTCGCACGCGGCGGGTAGCGGCGCTGCAGCTCCGCGACCACTTCCGGAAACGTGAACCATTCCGGAATGTCCAGCCCCTTGCCCAGCCGCCGACGCAGTTCGGTGCCGGAAATATTCAGCACGGTTTCACCTTCGCGCACCTCGTCGCTGGGCACATACTCGGCGCGCTCGCGCACATACACCATCATCTTGAACGGCACCATCTCGATACCCAGTTCATCGGCGTATTCGTGCATCAGCCGCTGTGCCTCGAACGGATCGTAGAACGGCTGATCGTTGCTGTCGTTGCCGGGCCCGGCGTGGTCACGACCGACAATAAAGTGGCTGCAGCCGAAGTTCTTGCGGATCAGCGCGTGCCACAGCGCCTCGCGTGGCCCGCCCATGCGCATGGCCAGCGGCAGCAGGCTGAGCATGGTGGTGTCTTCCGGATAACGCTTGATGAGTTCCTCATAGCAGCGCACGCGGGTCAAATAATCGACGTCGCCGGGTTTGGTCATGCCCACCACCGGGTGGATCAGCAGATTGGCTTCGGCCTGACGTGCGGCGGCAAATGTCAGTTCCTGATGCGCACGATGCATGGGGTTGCGGGTCTGAAACGCGACCACGCGATGCCAGCCCATTTTGTCGAAATAGGCGCGCAACTCGGCCGGCGTGTGGCGCAGGTGACGGCAGTCGTAGTGATGCGGCAACTGAATGCCCTGCAGGGAACCGCCCAGATAAACCGGGCCGCTGTGATGCTTGAGCCATGCCACCGCGGGGTGCTTGTCGTCCTCGCTGCCAAACACCTGCTGTGCCTCTTGCATCAGATCCGGTTCCCAGATCGATTCGATGGTCAGCACCGCCAGTGCCATGCCCTCGCTTTCACGCAAGGTGAGTCGGTCACCAATGCTGAGTCCGGCAGCTTGTTCGCGGCTGATGTCCAGCGTGATCGGCATCGGCCACAGGGTGCCATCGGCCAGCCGCAGGTCTTTGCACACGCTGGCGTAATCGGCTTCGTTCAGAAACCCTGTCAGCGGTGAAAAACCGCCGTTGAGCAGCAGTTCCAGATCACATAGCTGACGTTCATTCAGGGTGATGGACGGCAGCTCGGTGGCGAGCTGGCGCAGTGTATCGAGGGCATCGTCTTGTGCCAGTAAATTGATCAGACTGCCGCCATGCGCGGCCGGCAGCGTGTGGGTGGAGTCGCTGTTCATCAGGGGGTCCGTTGATTTATATAGATCGCAACCGCGGCATGCAATTGGCTAACTACCCATTATAGATTGAGACGGCAGCGCATGCATAGCGGCTCGGCAGTTTTTCGCGCTGGTGAATGCTTGCGGGCTTGAGTTATACTATTGCGTCTATCAACGTCTATACGGAACCATGCCAAGTTGCTGTCAGTCAGTAGCAAACACTCACATCTCAATTGGAGCGATTAATGTCATTCCCGAAATCTTTCAAAGCAGTCCACATCACCTATGCAATCGGTTGCCTGAGCCTGCTGATACTATCCTCTCAGATACATGCCCAGACCACTCTGGAGAGCGATGCCGAAAAATTGGGTTACACCATCGGCATGCAAATTGGCAATTCACTAAAGCAACAGTCGTCTGAACTTGATCTGGAAGCCATGTTCGCAGCCATACGCGCGGTTTACAATGATGAAGAAACACTCTTGACGACTGAAGAAGCAACTGCGATCCAGCAGTCTTTCATGCAGCAGCAACAGGCACAAGCTCAAGCCGAACGCCAGGCACAAGCAACAGAAAATCAGGCAGAAGGCGAGGCCTTTCTGGCCGAAAACGCCACCCGCGAAGATGTTACTGTGACCGAGAGCGGCCTGCAATATGAAGTCATTGAAGCCGGATCCGGCCCGAAACCTTCCGCCACCGATAAAGTGACCGTGCACTATAGCGGCAAGTTGCTGGACGGACGCGAGTTTGACAGCTCCTACAGCCGTGGCGAGCCGGCGACTTTTCCGCTCAATCAGGTGATTGCTGGCTGGACCGAAGGCGTGCAGTTAATGAGCCCGGGCGCCAAGTACAAGTTCTATATCCCTGCTGATCTGGCCTATGGTGAACGCGGTGCCGGCCAGAACATCGGTCCCAACTCAACGCTGATCTTTGATGTCGAGTTGCTGGAAATTGCCGCTGGCGAAGCTGAGGCCGCCGAGTAAGCCAGCGGTCGATGCAACGCACATACGACGACGACCTTACAGCCTGAAAATAACGATAGCAGCAACGACAGGCCGCAGCACTGCAGCGGCCATGCGACCGACAAGGGTTGACCATCATGGGATCTCTGCAAGAACAACTGCTCAAGGCCGGCCTGGTCGATGAAGATAAGCTGAAACAGAGCAAAACTAAGCAACGCCCTTCAGGAAAACCCCCAGCGCCGCAGAAAAAACACCGCAGCGACGCTAACAAATCTGCCCAGCAAGCAAAAGCCGGGGCCAAGGCCGGCAACAAGCGCCAACCGAACGATCTCGAAGCGGCTTATCGTGCACGGGCACGCGCCGAGAAAAAAGAGCGCGAGGAGCGCAAAGCCAGACAGGTGGCAGAGCAGGAACAGCGCCGGTTGCGCAACGTGCAACTCAGCGCATTGGTCGAAGGCAAAACGCTCAACGATGAAGCTGCTGAAATTCCGCGCTACTTTCATTATATGAACAAGATTCGTCGCATCCTGCTCACCGAAGCACAACTCAAAGCAGTTAATGAAGCTGAGCTGGGAATCGCTGTATTGCGCAGCAGACCGGTTCTGCTGGACCCCGAGACACTGGCGGCGTTCAAACATATTGCCCCGGATCTGGTACCAGATCTGGGAGGCGATGAACCCAGTGGAGCCGACTGGGACGAGCAATACAAAGGCTTTGAAGTACCGGATGATCTGCGCTGGTAAAGCCGTTCTTTAGGAGCCTGTCGGGTTTAACCGATCGTAGCGAGGGAAAGCCCGGTTGGAGTCAGATTTTCGATCTTTTGAGGCGAATAGTGGGCGCGCGCTCTAACTCCAGGTGCAACACAAAATTACTCCCACTCGATGGTCGCCGGCGGCTTGCCGGAAATGTCGTAGACCACGCGCGAGATGCCGTCGATCTCGTTGATGATGCGCCGCGAGACGTGATCGAGAAAGTCATACGGTAACTGCGCCCAGCGTGCGGTCATGAAATCGATGGTTTCCACCGCGCGCAGCGCAATGACGTAGTCGTAGCGACGGCCATCGCCCATCACACCCACCGAACGCACCGGCAGGAACACGGCAAACGCCTGCGAAACCTTGTCGTACAGGCCGTGTTGCTGCAGTTCGTCAATAAAAATGGCATCTGCGCGCTGCAGCAGCGGGACATATTGCGGACGCACCTCGCCCAGTATGCGTACGCCCAGCCCCGGCCCGGGGAAAGGGTGGCGCATGATCATTTCCGCTGGCAGGCCCAGCTCAAGACCCAGCATGCGTACTTCGTCCTTGAACAACTCGCGCAACGGCTCGACCAGCTTCAGGTTCATGCGTGCCGGCAGGCCGCCGACGTTGTGGTGTGACTTGATCACGTGCGCCTTGCCCGTGGCAGCACCGGCAGATTCGATCACATCCGGATAAATTGTGCCCTGCGCCAGCCAGTTGACCTCGCGCAGCGCTTTGGCCTGCTGGTCGAACACTTCGATGAACTCGCGGCCGATGATCTTGCGCTTGGCTTCCGGATCGGGTTCGCCTTGCAGCGACTGCATGAACTGATCGCGCGCATCCACGCGGATCACGCGCACGCCCATGTGGCGGGCAAAGGTGGCCATGACCTGATCGCCCTCATGCAGCCGCAACAAGCCGGTATCGACAAAGATGCAGGTCAGTTGATCGCCGATGGCTGCGTGCAACAGCGCTGCCACCACCGATGAATCGACCCCGCCGGACAGCCCCAGCAAGACTTTGTCACTGCCCACCTGCTCACGAATACGCCGGCTCTGTTGTTCAATGATATTGGCCGCAGTCCACTGCCTGGCACAGCCACAGATATCGTGCACAAATCGCTCGATAATGGCCTGGCCGCTGGCGGTGTGGGTCACCTCGGGATGAAACTGCAGACCATAAACGCGCCGCTCATCATCACCCATGCCGGCGATGGGAGCCGATGGCGTGGTGCACAGTATGTCAAAGCCATCCGGCACCGCGGTGACGTGATCGCTGTGGCTCATCCACACATCCAGTACGGTCTGACCGCGATCACCACGATGATCCGACAAGCCTTGCAACAGCTTACCGGCATGGGCCACCTCCACCCGGGCAAAACCGAATTCACGCTTGTCGCTGGGCTCGATGCGCCCGCCGAAATGCCGCGCCAGTGCCTGCATGCCGTAACAGATGCCCAGCAATGGCACCTGCAGGTCAAACACGCTGTCGGGAATCGGCGGGGCGCCATCCAGCGTGGTGGTTTCCGGCCCGCCGGACAGGATTACACCGTCGGGAAGAAAATCGCTGATCGCCTGTGGATCGACATCCCACGGCATGATTTCGCTGTATACGCTGGCCTCGCGCACGCGGCGTGCGATCAACTGGGTATATTGCGAACCATAGTCCAGTATCAGAATGCGCTGATCATGAATGTTCATAAGCCACGTTGCCGCTCAGCGCAGCTTGTAGTTCGGTGCTTCCTTGGTGATGGCCACATCGTGGGCATGACTTTCGGTGACACCGGCTGCGGTAATGCTGACAAACGACGGTTTTGTGCGCATCTCTTCGATATTACGGGAACCGGTATAACCCATACTGGAGCGCAGCCCGCCCAGCAACTGATGCAACACGCTGGACAAAGGCCCCTTGTATGGCACCCTGCCCTCAATGCCTTCAGGCACCAGCTTGTCACTGTCGGTATCGCCCTGAAAATAACGATCAGATGAACCCTTTTGCATCGCATCCAGCGAACCCATGCCGCGATAGGATTTGTAGCTGCGACCCTGATACAGCTCAACTTCGCCCGGTGCTTCCTCGGTACCGGCGAACAGGCTGCCGACCATCACCGCATGCGCGCCGGCAACAATGGCCTTGGCCAGATCACCGGAATAGCGTATGCCACCATCGGCAATCAGCGGCACACCGGAACCCTGCAGAGCCTGGGCCACATCGGCAACGGCAGTGATCTGTGGCACACCGACACCGGTGACAATGCGCGTGGTGCATATGGAACCCGGCCCGACACCAACCTTGACCGCATCGGCACCGGCCTCGACCAGGGCCAGGGCGCCGGCGCCGGTGCTGACATTACCGCCTATCACCTGCACCTGCGGATAGTGCTGTTTGATCCAGCGCACGCGATCCAGCACACCCTGCGAGTGGCCGTGCGCGGTATCCACCACGATGACATCCACCTGTGCCTCGACCAGCGCCGGCACGCGCGCCTCGGTATCACCGCCGGCACCCACGGCGGCCCCCACCAGCAGGCGTTCGGCGGCATCTTTGGCGGCGTTGGGAAAATCGCGTGATTTCTGAATATCCTTGACTGTGATCAGGCCGCGCAGCTCGAAGCGGTCGTTGACCACCAGCACCTTCTCGATGCGATGTTTGTGCAACAACTCCAGCACTTCGTCCTGACTGGCGCCTTCGGTGACCGTGACCAGCTTGTCCTTGCGCGTCATGATATTGCGCACCGGATCGTCCAGTTTGCGCTCAAACCGCATGTCACGACTGGTGACAATACCGACCAGCTCACTGCCGTCAACCACCGGCACGCCGGAGATGTTGTGCTGACGGGTGATCTGCAGCACCTCGGCAATGGTCGTGTAAGGTGTCACTGTGACCGGATCCTTGATCACGCCGGCCTCGTGCTTTTTCACCACCCGCACCTGCTGTGCATGATCGGCAATCGACATGTTCTTGTGGATGATGCCGATACCACCCTCTTGCGCCATGGTGATGGCAAGCCGGGCTTCGGTCACGGTGTCCATGGCCGAGGACAGCAACGGCATCTGCAATCGCAAATCGCGCGTCAGTCGGGTGCCAAGATCAACCTGTTTTGGCAGGATTTCGGAATGCGCCGGCACCAGCAGAACATCATCAAAAGTCAGCGCCTGGCTGGCCACGCGTAGCGACGAATATTGATCGGTCATAACTCACCTGCTGGCTGTATCTGGCAAGATTCCAACGTCAGCGACCTATAGCTATGACGTGGATAAATTAACCCACCATTCTAGCACCTTGTCGATATAAATGCTTTTGCCAATTGCGCCTGGCAAACTCTGCAACTCCCCGCACACAGACATCAAAGCTGCATCGGCCAAAGCCACCAGATACTGTAGCTGGAGATCACCATCAACAAAAGATTCAGTGGCCCACCCACCTTGGGGAAATCGGAAAAACGCAGCACCCCGGTGCCGAAAATCATCGTGTTGGTCTGATACCCCACCGGAGTGAGAAAGCTGTTGGAGGCCGCAAACATCACCGCAATCACCAGCGGAATCGGATTCAACTCCAGCATGGACGCCAGCGAAATCGCTACCGGCACCAGAATCACCACCGAAGCGTTGTTGCTGAGTATGCTGGTGAGCACAATGGTCACGCCGTAAAGCGCCATGATAACGGCCACCGGATGCCAGTCAGTGGCATACACTGCCAGCAGCGAACTGAGCCAGCCGGCAGCACCGGACTTGGTCATGGCAATGCCCAGCGGTATGATGCCGGCAAGCAGAAAAATCACATCCCAGGCCACATCGGTGTACATGTCGTGCTTGGATACACAGCCGGTGGCCACCATGGCAATCACGCCGGCGATGGCAGTAAGCACAATCGGCATCGGGGTCAGGGCCGCGAGTAGCACCACGGCAGCGACGATGCTGCCGGCCACGAGCATTCTGCGGGTGTCAAAATCGTCCTTGTATTCATCCAGCACGACAACATCGGAATTGCTGACCAACTCATCCAGCGCTTCGCGGTTGATTTCCAGCAGGGCGATCTCGCCGACGTGCAGTTTTTCCTGCGCCAGTCTGCGCGCGCTGATCTCTTCAGTATTCAACCCGATCAGGCGACCGTGGTAACGCTGATAAAAATCCACTGCCTTGGCGATACGGCCATTGAACAGGGTTCTGTCACGCAGCAGCACCGGCACCAGTTGCCCCTTGCCATCGGCTTTGCGCGGTTCACCAAACTCGGACAACACAGCAATGCTGTCGTCCTTGATCAGATCCATGATCTGGCGTACTGAGGCTCGTACCAGAATGACATCACCAGCGCGCACTTCCGTACTCAGCGCACGCTTGACCCAACTGAATTCATCACGCGTAAGTTTGATGACCTCTGCTCTGCTGTGCTCCTCGAAGCGCGACTCGGCCAGGGTCTGGCCACGCAATGGTGAATCATCCGGAACGCAAAGCTCGATGACAAAAGCGTCTTCCTCGTCTCGCTGCAGCGGACGGGCATCATCCTTGGGCAACAGCCAGCGGCCAATGGTGAGAAAGTAAACGGTACCAGTGGCGAGCACAATCAGACCCAGGTGGGTAAACTCGAACATGCCCAGCTCGCGCGAAACGCCGGGATCATCGGCAAGAATCGACGATGCCAGAATGTTGGTCGAGGTTCCGATCAGCGTCAGGGTGCCGCCAAGCATACCGAAAAAACTCACCGGAATAAGCACCCGCGAGGCTTTACCGCCGCTGCGATGCGCCATATCCAGCACCAGCGGGATGGCAATCGCCACTGCCGCCGTGTTGTTGATGAAACCCGACACCAGACCCACCATGATGCCGATGACAATGATCTGTCGGGTCTCCGATTTGCCGACCAAGGGGAACAGCTTCTTGCCCAGTAAATGCACCAGTCCGGAACGTTGAATACCACCGGACAGTATGAACATACACAGCACCGTGACCGTCGCCGTGCTGGACAGGCCGGACAGGCTTTCGGAAACGGTGGGAAAAGCCGCCTGCAGATTGATGCCCCGATCCAGCAGCCACTGCGAGTGAAACAGCACCGGGATCGCCATCACTGTCACCAGAATGCCCAGTGCGGTCACATCCACCGGCACCTTTTCGGTGGCAAACAGATACAGCGCCACCGCAATGATGAGGAATACCAGCAGAATTTCAACGGTCATAGGGTCGGGTTCGGCTGCCGCAGGAAGTTCCAAGCTTAACCGTTTTGCCGGCAAAATGCTCGCCAGGTGTATGTGCTATCGACATGCTCTGCCGTGCCAGCGAGACCGGTTTGAACAATGGCTCGTTCACAAAAAAGCCGCGACAAGGCCGCGGCTGTTCTGGTCATTGAGGTCGCGATCAGGCGATGAAGCTGGCGCGCATCTTCTTGATCGCCACCGACTCCAGTTGGCGAATCCTCTCTGCTGAGACTCCATAGCGATCGGCCAGCTCCTGCAGTGTGGTTTTGTCATCGCTGAGCCAGCGGCAACTGATGATGTCGCGGCTGCGCTGGTCCAGGTTGTCCATGCCCTGCAGCAGCAGTTCATGGTGATGATCATTGATGTTGTCCTGCTCGGCCTGCAACATCGGATCAAGTTCGCTGTTCTGCAGATAGGCAGCCGGTGCCACCCAGTCTTCCTCATCGTCAGAGTTGCTGGGCAGATCGAAAGAGGTGTCCTGGCCGGACAAGCGCTTTTCCATCTCCAGCACCACTTCAGGCTTGACACCGAGATCGCTGGCAACCTGATTGACTTCCTTGTGTGACAGCCAGCCCAGACGCTTCTTGTTTTTGCGCAAGTTAAAAAACAGCTTGCGCTGAGCCTTGGTCGTGGCGACCTTGACAATGCGCCAGTTACGCAAAATGTATTCGTGCATTTCTGCCCGGATCCAGTGCACGGCAAAAGATACCAGGCGCACGCCCACGTCCGGGTCAAAACGCTTGACCGCCTTCATCAGGCCGATGTTGCCTTCCTGGACAAGATCCGCCAGCGGCAAACCGTAGCCGGAATAACCCTTGGCCACATGCACGACAAAACGCAGATGCGCCATCACCATCTGTCGCGCTGCGTCGAGATCTTCGTCATCACGGTAGCGCCTGGCCAGGCTCTGTTCCTCATCCAGTGTCAGTACAGGAATCCGGTTAACCTCATAAATGTAGGCATCCAGGTTACCTACCGCACTGGCAATGAGTTGCTGCTGGGCAGGAAGCAGTGATTTGTTTGTCATGATCAAGCCTCCGATAGTTTAAAATTCGAGTTTAGACTTAGCTAATATTATAGCAAATTGACCGCACTATTGTATAGGTACATGCGCATGTCTTTCATTTAAGCGTTCGACTGGAAAGTGGGAATTAGGTTCAGTCCGGTTGCATTAGCTGCAAGCGCCGGCTCACCGCCAGCCATGCCCCGAGCAAGCCAAGTATGCCGCTGCCCAACAGAACCAGCAGCATGAACGACAGGTTCGGCCAGCGCAGAGCGATATCGCTGGCATAGGCATCGGCCATCGCTGCCATTGGCTGCTGCAACAGCAGCAAGGTCAATGCCAGCATCAACCAGGCGCTGAGACCGCCCAGGGCACCGTAGAGAAAACCGGTGTAGATGAATGGCCGGCGGATGAACCCCGGCGTGGCACCCGATAACGCCAGCACGTCGATCTCATCCTGCCGGTTTTGCACATCCAGCCGAATGGTGTTACTGACCACCAGCAGCACTGCCACCGCCAGCAATACCGCCAGCAGCGTGATCGCAGCATCAGCAAAATGCAGCATGCTTTGCAACCTGCGCAACCAGCCCAGGTCTGCCTGCACCAGGGCCGACCAGTCTTGTTGTTGCAGTCTTTGCAGCAATGATTCGATCTGCTCCGGGTCGTCGTTTACCGGTGTCACCGACATCACCCACGGCAACGGGTTGTCTTGCAGCAGGGTCAAGGTATCGCCAAAACCGGATTGCTCGCGCAACTGTTGCAGACCATCCTGCGGTGAAATCATGCCTACCGCGCTGACGCCAGCCCAGTCCCTGACGCCGGCGGCCAAGGATTCTGCCTGTGCAGCCGTGGCCGCCTGCGCCGGTTCGATAAACACGGAAATACGCTCAATATCTTGCAGGCTGCGCAACCCCTGCAGTTGCTGCAGGCCGGTCCACAGCAGCAACGGCAGCAACAACGCCATACCCAGCACCAGCGTTGTCATCACGCTCGCCAGCGGATGCCGTACCAGATTGCCAATGCTGTACAGCAGCGAGTAACCATGCTGGCGCAGCCATCCGCGCAGGCTGTTGCGCACCAACTTGAGCCGGCTCATGCAGAACCCGGCTCAACATCATCGATGAGCTGGCCCTCCTGCAGTACCAGCACGCGCTGGGCCAGCTTGCGCACCAGATACAGATCATGGCTGGCGATGATCACGGTCATGCCGCGCTCGTTGAAGCTGCGAAACAAGCCCATGATATCCTGGGACAACTGCGGATCAAGGTTGCCGGTGGGCTCATCGGCGAGCAGGATATCCGGTTTGTTGACAATGGCTCGGGCTATACCGACGCGCTGCTGCTGGCCGGCCGAGAGCATGCCGGGCATGGCTTTTTCGCGATCACCGAGTCCCACCGAGTCCAGCGCCGCGCGCGCGCGGCGGCCGATCTCGCGATAGCTCAGTCCGGCGATCACCAGCGGCAGCGCAACGTTATCGAACACGCTCTTGTTGAGCAGCAATTGATGATCCTGAAACACCAGACCGAGACTGCGCCGATGCAGGGGTATCTGTCGCTTGGGCAGTTTGCGCAGATCACGTCCGGCCACCGTCAGTTGTCCGCGGGTGACCCGCTGCTGCATGCTGATCAGCTTCAGCAACGAGCTTTTGCCGGCGCCCGAATGCCCGGTCAGAAACACCAGTTCACCCTGCTCAATGCTCAATGTGACATCGTCCAGGGCACGAATGCCACCGGGAAAGCGTTTGCACACCTGGCGAAACACAATGTGTGCGTTGTCATTAAAGAAATAATCCAGTGAGGCTTGCCGCATCAGCCAGCCACCAGCGTGTTCATGTCCAGAATCGGCAGCATGATGGCGAGCACAATGAACAACACCATGCCCCCGACCAACAGAATCAACACCGGCTGCGCCAGGTTGCTCAACAGCGCGGTAGCAGCATCCAGTTCCTGTTCCTGGATCGCCGCCGCCTGATCCAGCAGATAGGGCAGATCGCCACTTTGCTCGCCACTGTTGATCAATTGCACTGCCACCGCCGGCATCCAGCCGCCCCGCTCCAGCGCATGTGCCAGACTGCTGCCCTCACGCACGCTGCGCGCTGCCTGTTCGATGCTTTGCCGCACCGGCAACAGCAGTGCCACCCGCGCGCTGGCCTGCAGTGCCTCGGTCACCGGCACCGCACTGCCGAGCATGATCGCCAGCGTGCGCGTCAATCTGGCCGCTTCGCTGGCGCGCAGTAAACGCCCCAGCAGCGGCAGATGCAGCAGACGCTGCTGCAGCCAGTGGCGGTAGCTGGCTTGCTGCAGCAGCCACCAGCCGAGCAGCGTCGCCAGCAACAGCACGACCAGGATCAGTAAACCATGATCACGCAGCAAATCACTGATGCCCAGCAGCAACTGCGTCGGCCATGGCAGTTGCTGCTGGTAATTGCTGAACACCACCACGACCCGCGGCACGACGTAAGTGACCAGACCGGCGACGATAAGCACCGACAGCACCGCCAACAGCGCCGGATACAGCAAGGCCATCAATGCGGTCGTGCCGATGCGCTCGCGGTTTTGCGTGTAGTCAGCCAGTCGGAGCATGACTTCGTTGAGACGACCGGCGCGCTCACCGGCGGCCACGGAAGCGGTCATCAGTTCGGAGAAATGATGCGGGAAGCTGGCCATCGCCGCAGCCAGACTGCGGCCTTCCAGCACCTGCGCGCGCAGCGCAGCCACCACATTGCGCAAGCGCGCCGGCTGCTCGCCGCGGGTGAGCGCCTGCAAAGCCTCGGCCAGTGGCTGCCCGGAGCGCAGCAGGGTGGCCAATTGCCGCAACAACAGGGCCTGTTCGGCCGGTTTGAAACCGCGCCGCCAGCGCAGCCCAACGGCTCGCTGCGGCTGATCGGATACCGCCTCCACAGTCAATGGCAGCAGACCCTTATCGCGCAGCCGCGCGCGCACCTGACGGGCACTGTCGCCTTGCAGCACACCCTTGTGGCGACTGCCCTGCTGATCCATTGCGATATAGTCGAATGCTGCCATGAAAAATGAGTATCAGCGACTATTCAACGCGCGTGACACGCAGCACTTCTTCCAGTGAGGTACGGCCTGCCACTGCCTTGTTCCAGCCATCCTCAGCCATCGCCGCCGCTTGCTGTCTGGCGGCCCTGGTCAGTTCCTGCTCACCGGCCTGATCATGGATCAGTTGTCGCATGTGGTCATCGATCTGCACCAGTTCATAGACACCCAGGCGGCCTTGATAGCCGGTGACACCGACGGGCAGGTCTGCATCTGGACGGTACAGTTCGACCGGATCATCCGCGGCAAAACCCAGCTGCTGCAATTCCTCCACGCTCGCCTGCCAGCGCACACAGTGTTGCTGATCCAGCTGTCGCACCAGCCGCTGTGCCAGCACACCGATCAGGCTGGCCGAGAGCAGAAACGGCTCTATACCCATGTCCATCAGTCGGGTGATGGCGCCAATGGCGGAATTGGTGTGCAGCGTGGATAACACCAGATGTCCGGTGAGACTGGCCTGCACGGCAATGCGCGCGGTTTCCAGATCACGAATTTCACCGACCATGACCACATCCGGATCCTGGCGCAGAATGGCGCGCAGGCCGCGCGCGAAGGTGAGATCGATGCGCGCATTGACCTGGGTCTGGGCGATACCCTCAAGCTGATACTCAACCGGGTCCTCCACCGTCATGATGTTGCGGCTACGATCATTCAGCTCGCTGAGCATGGCATACAGCGTGGTGGTTTTACCCGAGCCGGTGGGGCCGGTGACGAGAATGATGCCGTGCGGCCTGGCGATCAACTGACGGGCACGCTCGAGCGTATCTGTATCCATGCCCAACTGCTGCAGGTCCATGCGTCCGGCCGCCTTGTCCAGCAGGCGCAGCACGACCCGCTCGCCACGTCCGGCCGGCAGCGTGGAGACACGCACATCCACCGGTCGACCGGCGATGCGCAAACCAATGCGGCCATCCTGCGGCAGACGTTTTTCGGCGATATCCAGCTCGGCCATCACCTTGATACGAGAAACCACCAGACCAGCCAGGCTGCGCGCTGGCCGCATCACTTCGTGCAATACACCATCCACTCGAAAACGCACCACCAGATGCTTTTCATCCGGCTCGATATGCACATCAGAAGCCTGTTCCTTCACCGCCTGAGTAAGAATGGCGTTGATCAGCCGGATGATGGGCGCATCATCTTCGCTGGCCAAAAGGTCTTCGGGCTCCGGCAGCGTATCGGCCAGCGCGGCAAGATCCAGATCATCACTGACATCGGCAGCGATTTCACTGGCGCTGGTGCCGCCATCGGCATAGGTCTGTTCCAGCAGTTGGTCGAATTTGTCAGCCGCTACCTTTTGCACCTCGATCGAACTGCGCAGGAAACGGCGCATTTCACTCAAAGCATGCAACTCACCCGGCTGGCGCCAGGCCACGCGCGCGGAGCCATCGTCGTTCCAGCCCAGCAACAGGACTCCGTTGCGGCGGGCAAATGCGTAAGCGGGTCGCTGGCTGACCATAAATGCGTCAATCGTTGCCGCCGGAATCCTGCGGCTGCATTTGCTCGGGTGTGGTTTGCAGGTACTGATACAGCTCCGGCAGCAGCGGCATCTCCTCTTCCGGCGACAGTCCCTGGGCGCGCTCACGCATGTCAAGCTGGCGCGCGCGCATAAACTCATATTTGCCGGCGCTGATGGCATTGCTGAGATCGCGATCACGCAGGATGCGCGGACGAATGAACACCATCAGGTTGCGCTTGACCTTGCGATTGCTGCGGGTCTTGAACAGATTGCCCAGCAACGGCACATCGCCCAGCCCGGGCACACGATCCTCCACTTCCATCAGATCATCGGTGATCAGACCACCCAGCACCAGCACGTCATTGTCCTGCACCATGACCTGAGTTGACAGCGTGCGTTTGCTGGTGATCAGATCAGAGGCACCGGCGGTTTGCCCCAACAGCGCCGAAACTTCCTGCGAAATGGTCAGAATGACCGAGTCGCCCTCGTTGATTTTCGGTGTCACCTTGAGCAGGATACCCACTTCCTCACGATTGATGGTCTGGAACGGATTGACCTGACCACTGGCAGAGTCCACCGAAGTATTGGTGAACGAGCCGGTAATGAAAGGCACTTCCTGGCCCACGCTGATGCTGGCCTCGGCATTGTCCATGGTAACGATCGACGGTGTCGACAGGATATTGCTGTTGCTGTCGCTGGACAAGGCGCGCAGCACCACGCCCAGTTCCAGCACTTCCGTGCCGAGAATGCTGGTGGTGCCAGACAAAAAACCGATGTTCAGACCATTGCTGGGCAAGGCCGGATTCTCCGGATTGAAGAAGGTCTGATTGATGATGTTGTTGCCGCCGGTGCCAAAATTGGTGCCGCCAATGACACCATCCTGCAAACCAATGACATTGCCGTCGGCATCCAGAATCGGATCCAGTGAACCGGTCGCCTGCCACTGCACACCCAGTTCACGCGAGGTATCCACCGTGACTTCGGCAATGATCGCTTCCACCAGCACCTGGGCGCGCGGAATATCCAGGCTGCGAATGACATTTTTCATGCTGCGCAACTGATCCGGCTGCGCCGAGATGATCAGCGAGTTGGTCTGCTGATGGGCCTGGATTCTGGCCTGCATGCCGCTGCCAGCCGATGCTCCCTGGCCGGCATCGCTGCTGGCTGCCTGCTGTTCGATCAACCCCTGCAGGATCGGCACCATCTCCTGGGCATCGGCATAATTGAGATGCACCACCTGCGTGTTGCCACCCTGATCCAGCGGCGTATCCAGATGCGAAATCAGTGTACGCAGGCGCAAACGGCCGGCCGGATCACCACTCAGCAGCAGGCTGTTGGTACGTTCGTCCGCCAATACCTTGCTGGTGCCGGAGCTGTTCATTTCCTCAATAATGCGCAGCAAGCTGGTGGCCGAGGCGTGTTCCAGGCGCATGACCTCAACTTCACTCTGCTCGGCCTTGTCGATACGCGCAATGATGTTCTGCAAGCGCTCGATATTATTGGCGCGATCGGCAGCGATCAGTGTATTGCTGGCATCGTGCGCCATCAGGTGAGCACCCTGTGGCAATAGCGGCCGCAGCAGCGGCAGCGCGTCACTGGCGCTGATATTGCGCAATGGCAGAATGCGTGTGACGATGTTCTCGCCACCCAGGCCGCCATTCTGCGGGCTGCTGCCTGACTGTTGCCGGGCCACAGCATCGGGCACGATGCGCACCACGTTGCCATCTTCGATGGCGGCATAACCATGCACCTGCAGCACATTCAGGAATACGCCATACATTTCGTCTCGCTCCAGCGGGCTGCTGGAAACAACGGTAACCTGCCCTTGTACGCGCGGATCAATGATGAAAGTCTTGCCGGTGATTTCCCCCATGGTGGCAATGACCGACTGGATTTCGGCCTGATTGAAATTCAGCACCTGCGGCTGTGCCAGCAGCGACATGCTGGTGCATAAGCCGGCCCACAACAGCAGCCGACATAGCGATCGCTGCGGTTGTAACGGCTGAAATTTTCTTGTAATGCTGGCTAGACCCATCGATAAAGCCTCTGGAGGAATGTGTTTATTGCTGTTGCAGTGCGCTCATATCGGGCTGTAGCTGCAGCACCTGACCATCGCGCCTGATCGTCAAGGTTACACTGTTTTGCTGTGGTAAATTCTGGAATATCTGCAGTGCAGCTTGCGCATTGGTCAATGGCTGTCCATTCACCGCTGTGACCACATCATTGGCCTGCAGCCCGAACTGTCTGAATTGACTGGCATCGCGCCCGGGGAAAACCTGATAACCACCGCCGGCTGCCGGTGTGACTTGTATCATCTGCGCCATGCGCGCCAGATTGCTGCTGTCCAGAGTGACACCGGCGACGCTGCCGGTAGCAGAAGCTGTAATCGAGGGCATACCACCACGGATAGAGGCAAGTCCGGGCATGGCATTACCCACCAGGGCGTTGTTTCCCTGAGTTCGTGTTTGCGCCTGCTGTTGACGCACTGGCTGCGTTGAGCGCACACCTGGCGCGGTCTGATCAGCAGCCAGTCTGGGTAAAGACAGGGTTTCGCGCTGACCGTTGCGTTGCAAGACCACCTGCTGCGCGGTGATCGCAATGACCTGGGTATCGTCTGACAAGCGATCGCCAACACCATAAACCCACTCACGACCATCACTGCTGATGATGATGGCATGCCCCTGCTGGTCTTCATCACTGGAGGCAACGATGCCGCGTAATTCCAGGTCGAGCGGCGTTTCCGGCAACATCTCCAGCTGCAGCGGATTGGCATCACCGGCGGCGCCGAACAGATGCAGATCGGCAATGCTGTTAACGGCAGCATTGCCGTTGCTCGCAGCAAGAGAGGTCTGCTGCCCTGCTGACTGCGGCAGATCGGGCATGCGCACCACAATCTCCGGGCCGCTGGCAAGCAGCATTAGCCAGCGCACCGCCAGCCACATCACCAGCAGCAGCAACAAGACCAGACTGACTCTGGCCGCGATTGGCTGCAGCCGCTCGTGATCCAGCCCATGCAGTGAGAATGCTTGCATGCTGCGGATTATAACGCGATATCAAGCAACATCAGCAAGCAAAGCGTACCATCAAACTCAGGCAGTTATACCCGTACTCATTTGCGTCGCGCAGGCCGACCGCCCCTGCCACCGCCGCCCTTGCCACCACCAGGGCCACGCCCACCGCGGCCGCTTTGACGCGGTCGCTTGGGTGCGATCTTGATGTGCGGCAATGCATCCGGGTCATACTGCTGCAACGGCAGCGCATGACCGATATATTCCTCGATCTCGGGCTGATGAAAAGCGTAATGTTCACAAGCAAAGCTGATCGCCACGCCAGTGGCACCAAGACGCGCGGTTCGCCCCACCCGATGCACGTAGTCTTCAGCGCTTTGCGGCAGATCGTAGTTGATCACATGCGACACTGCCGGGATATGCAAGCCCCGCGCCGCCACATCAGTACCCACCAGCACCGCAACTTCGCCGCCGCTGAATCTGGCCAGCAGCTTCTGCCGCCGTTGTTGCGGCACGTTGCCAGAGAGCAATGCCGAGCTGATGTTGTTGGCGCGCAAGGTATCGGCAACGCGCTGTGCCTGATGCTTGGTGTTGACAAAGACTATCGCTCGCTCTACATCGGGCCGCTGTAATTCGTCCAGCAGCAGGGGCAGCTTGTCTTCATTGGCCGGATAATAGACCCGCTCTTCGATGTTGTCAGCAGTGACCTGCTCGGCCTCAATGGTGACCCGCTCCGGGTCGTTCATGTGTTCGTAAGCCAGCTCCAGCACACGGTGCGAGATGGTGGCAGAAAACAGCAGCGTCTGACGCTGGTCCGGCGACGGGCAACGACGCAGCAGATAACGAATGTCCTTGATAAAGCCGAGATCAAACATGCGATCGGCCTCATCCAGCACCAGCACCTGTAGATGCTTGAGCTTGAACACGCCCTGTTTGAAATAGTCGATGATACGCCCCGGCGTGCCGATCAGGATATCGCAGCCGGCGGCAATCTCAGAGCGTTGCTTGTCATAGTCAATTCCACCATAGGCCAGCGACAAGCGCAGGCCCGCAGCTTCGTTGAGTATCTTCGCGTCGCGGTGTATCTGGATCGCCAGTTCACGTGTCGGTGCCAGAATCAGCGCGCTGAGCGCATGCGGCCCCTGGCTGATATCGCCAGTTTGCTCACGCTGTTGCAACAGCCGCTGGAAGATCGCCAGCAAAAATGCTGCGGTCTTGCCGGTGCCGGTTTGTGCTTGCCCGGTCACATCCAGACCTCGCAAGGCCAGCGGCAGGGTTTTTTGTTGAATCGGGGTGCAATGGCTGAATCCGGCAGTCTGCAGGCCCGCTGAAATCAATGGATGCAGATCAAATGCATCAAAACGGGTGTCGGTCAAGGCTGTTGCTATGCCGGTTGCGTCAATTGCTGAAATATCATCAGCCGATGTGGTAGTTTGTTGATTCATAAGAGAATGTTAATCCGTCGTCAGGAGCAGCTTGCTGTCCAGTGACATGCTGCACGCAGGAAGTGAATGCTCAAGACCAGCCCATGTTGTATCAACTGCGGGATTATGGCGAGGAGTGATGGAACCTGATCTGGCAGAATCCGGATAGAGACCGAGTCGCCAGTACAAATGGACTGTCATTAAGTTGTATACTATCACAATCAGATTATGACGGGGTCATGGTCAATTCCGTGTTATTCTTGCTCCATAGACAAAATCGATCGCCAGTAAATCTTCACGCTCAGCAAGTCGCATCATGCCTGCAGCAGGCTTGAAATCTTTGCTATCAGCTTAAACAATAGTGCCTGATTTAATCAGCAGCCAAAGGACAGTACCGTGAGCAACAACGTTATACATGTATCTGAACAGGAATTTGAAGAGCAGGTTCTGAAGTCCGAACAGCCTGTACTGGTCGATTACTGGGCTGAATGGTGTGGACCGTGCAAGATGATTGAACCCATTATCAATGAACTTGCCGACAGCTATAATGGCCAGGTTCGATTCGCCAAGGTCAATATCGATGAAAACCGTGCGACTGCCATGCAGTATAATGTTCGCGGCATACCGACGCTGATGGTGTTTCGGGACGGCAAGGTTCATGGCACAAAGGTTGGCGCTGTGACCAAAGGTCAGTTGCAAGACTTCATTGACGACGCGGTAAAAGCCTGAACTGACATCACGCAGTGAGCGACTGCCTGAAAACCGTCACGAGTGTGCCAACAACTGCTGAAACAGCACAATCATCAACATAAAATACAGAGATTTCACTGGACGTGATCTTTATTTAGTGCTAGATTATTGTTGCGGTAACTTAACCGTGCCCCCTTTATGACGAACCCGGAACTGACCGCTCTTCCTGAGTGAGCAGAACAGCCGTAGAGATATACGCTCAACCCATTCGCCAGCTCGCGATTTTATTAACCTCAAGCATCAAAACCCATGAACCTGACAGAACTCAAGTTAAAGTCCGTTGCGGAACTTATTGATATTGCTAATGAAATGGGCCTCAATAATGTTGGCAGGTCACGCAAACAATCACTGATATTTTCCATTCTCAAAGCCCATGCCCGCAGTGGCGAGCCCATCTACGGCGATGGTGTATTGGAAATTCTGCAAGATGGTTTTGGCTTTCTGCGCGCAGCCGACAGCTCCTATCTGGCCGGACCGGATGATATCTATGTTTCCCCCAGCCAGATCAGACGCTTTGATCTGCGCACCGGTGACATGATCTCAGGCAAAATAAGACCGCCCAAGGAATCCGAGCGCTACTTCGCTCTGCTCAAGGTGCAGGATCTTAACTATGAACCACCGGAAGCCTCGAAAAACAAGATTCTGTTCGAGAACCTCACCGCCGAATTTCCGCGTGAACAGATGCCATTGGAAAGCGGCAACGGCAGCACCGAAGACATCACCACGCGTATCATCGATCTGATCGCACCGATCGGCAAAGGCCAGCGCGGCCTGATCGTGTCACCGCCCAAAGCCGGCAAGACCATGCTGCTGCAGAACATCGCCACCAGCATCCGTCATAACAGTCCGGATGCCAGAATGATCATTCTGCTCATCGACGAGCGTCCCGAAGAAGTGACCGAAATGCAGCGCACCGTTGATGCCGAAGTGATCTCGAGCACCTTTGACGAACCGGCCACGCGCCACGTGCAAGCAGCCGAAATGGTCATCGAGCGGGCCAAACGCCTGGTCGAGCACAAGCAGGATGTGGTCATCCTGCTCGACTCCATCACCCGTCTTGCGCGCGCCTACAATACCGTGGCGCCATCATCG
>CAZHRH010000013.1:0-25672 GCA_964534475.1 uncultured Wenzhouxiangellaceae bacterium | reverse complement strand
CCATCGCGGTGGTTGCAGATGGCGGCGAGGACTCGATTCAGATTGCGTTTCCAACCCTGCTGGGCGTGGACGTGATACTCGCCGATGGCTTTGAGTGAGCTTGTCTAGGAGCCTGGCGGGTTTAACCGATCGTAGCGAGGGAAAGTCCGGTTGGAGTCAGATTTTTCGATCTTTTGAGGCGAATAGTGGGCCTATTTAACGACAAATCGGCTGGAATGCCGATTTGCACGGCTGCAAGCCGCCCTGCAGGGGTGGGGCACACGGATGTGCCCCATGAAACTGAGCGGGAAATCTGGCCCAATCCGGCTTTTCCGCAGTAGGTCAGCGTTAAATCCGACAGGCTCCTAGATATCAGTCATCAAAGATATTGCCATACATACCGCTGGGCATTCGGAACACGTTGCCGCCAATGTAGCGATAGTGTTGATCCAGGTCGGCAATGCTCTGCATGTCTTCGCTATCAAGGGCGATGTCCGCGCTGGCCAGATTTTGGCTGATACGCTGGGGATTGGTGGACTTGGGTATGACCAGGGTGTCGCGAGCCACGGCCCAAGCAATCAGAATCTGTGCTGGCGATGCTGCATGTTTGGCGGCGATTGTTGCAATCACTTCGTTGTCCAGCAAAGAGGGCTCGTCATCGCCTTTCAGCGTGTCGGGCCGGTCGTTACTGCCCAACGGTGAATAGGCGGTGACCAGAATATCGTGCTCGCGGCACCAGTTCAGCAAGGTGTCCTGCTGCAGGTAAGGATGCAGTTCGATCTGGTTCATCTCCGGCATTTCCACTCCGCTGGCGGCAAGCTGCTGCAGCTTTTGAATGCTGAAGTTGGACACGCCGACGTGACGAGTCAGGCCAGCATCGCGGGCAGCCAGCAGGGCGTCCCAGGTGGCAGTGAACGGTGCCTCATCGGGGGTGAGAAAATCGCTTTCGCTTTCCGGGAACCCCTCCAGCCCGGAGCGGAATGCCACCGGCCAGTGCATCAGATATAAATCCAGATGCTCCAGCTGCAGGTCCGCCAGCGTTTTTTTCAGCGCAGGCACAACATCTTCGGGCAGATGCGCGTTGTTCCACAGCTTGGAGGTGATGTGCACATCCTCACGGCGCAGGCTGCCATGGGCAAAAACATCGCTCAGTGCTGCACCGATTTCTGCCTCATTGCGATAGATGGCGGCACAGTCGATATGCCGGTAGCCAGCTTCCAGTGCGACCGCTACAGCCTGGCCGACTTCACCCGGCTGTGACTTCCAGGTGCCCAGTCCGATCGAATCGATACTATCGCCGTTGCGGTAATAATGTTGGTTCATGCTGACTCGTTGTTGTGGATCAGCCAATAATTATAACGCGCCGGGTCAATCAGACTGTGGTGGAATTTGTGGGCTGATCTCGACAATCGCCTCGATTTCCACGGCGATATTCGACGGCAGCGAGGCCATGCCGACGGCCGCCCGCGCACCCTTGCCGGCATCGCCGAAAGCCACCACCATAAGATCAGAAAAGCCGTTGATGACTTGCGGGTGATCGGTAAATTCTTCCGTCGCATTGACCATGCCGAGAATGCGCACAAATTGCTTGACCCGCGATAACTCGCCCACAGCGGCCTTGATCGTCGCCAGCATGCACAAGCCAGTCAGCTCGGCCGAGCGCCGGCCCTGCTCCAGGCTCAGATCACGACCGACCTTGCCGGTGGTGAACTCATCCCCGCATTCGCCATGACCGGATAAAAACAGCAGGTTACCGACCTGGCGTGAAGTAACGTAAGTGGCCACCGGGCTGGTCGCCTGCGGCAGCGTGTAACCGGCTGCGGCCAGACGCTGTTCCGGTGTTTCGGCGCAAACAGCAGATGATAATGCCAGCATACCGGCCAGCATGATGAGCAGATAAACGCTCATGACGGATAGATTTTTCATAACGATACTGTTCCTGAAATATGACCTTTCGCCGTTATCCTAAGACTGTCAATGATCAGACTCTCAATGGCTGTTCGCTTGGGTCCGTTGCGTGCCATCCGTGATAAACAAATCTTATGCCGCCCTGGGCAGTATAAGCCGACTCGCCAGGCCCGCTGAACCTGTATGGCTTCCATAGCGGTTGCAACTGCGATCGACGGGTCGTCAGCGTTGGTGCTTGAGCGACACTGCAATGGGCAGGTGATCAGAGACCCCTTCGCGAGCCTCCAGATCAAAGCGCTTTGGTGTGCCGTCGTCGTTAAGCTGGTCATGATACATTGCCACGACCTCGACTGAATCGACGTCAAGCGACCAGCCGCTAGCGGGTGCAGGCGAAAACAGAATCATGTCAAGGAACGACCAGCTCGCCCCGCGTGACCAGTAATTCGTGCCCTTGCAGCTATCACAGCCGACCTCGTGGACGACGGTCCAATAAGGGCGCACCATCTCATCCATGATCGGCGTGTCCTCCATCTCGCGTTTCGGCGTATTGAAGTCACCGGCCGCGAAGACGACACGGTCGGTGGGAACGTTTTCGCGCAAGCGCTGCAACTCTTGATAGGCGATCCGGCGCATTTCGATGGGGTGAAACGGCGCCGGGAAATGGACGGAAAAACCGGTCATGACCGTGCCATCGGGCAGCTCGAAACTGGCCTCGAGCATGCCGCGGGTATCCGGCGCGCGGTCGGGAAAGGCAGACATGTCGAGTGCATGCAGCTCGGGTTCATCGACCAGCGGCAAGCGGGTCAGGAACGCGACATCGATGCCCCGGGCATCGCGGCCCTCGATCAGCACCGGTTCGTGGTAACCGGCTTGGCTCAGATACTCACGGCGCAGCCGATCAAGAACGCTGAAGTTCTCCACTTCCTGCAGCGCAATGATGTCCGGCCCGCGGCCTTCATTGTAGGCAAGGATCGTTGCTGCCAGTTGTTGCAGCTTGAACTGCAGCGCCTTTTCATTCCAGTCAAGGTAGAGACAGTCTTCGCGCCAGCGCTCGACTTCGATCAGATTGCAGGCGTCTATGTGGGCCGGATCCGATTTGATCGCCACCGGAAGGTAGGTGGCGTCGTTCTTGCCCGGGTCGTCTTGTGTGTCAAAAAGGTTCTCAACGTTGAAGGCCATGATGCTGATGCGCTCAGGCTCGGCCTCAATAGTACTCATCCTGGAAGCGTCGACGGCAGGGGCCGGCGACGGGCCAGACGCACAAGCGCCGAGCGCAAGGCTTAGCATAAGGATCAACAATTTATACATTTGATCAAGTCCAAGGTCATTTCAGGCACACATGCGAAAATGCATTTTGTCTGACGCAGCATTGTATCTGAATGCTGTAACTTTAAACGAAGGTAACAAGTTCGCTAGCTTATCTTGCAAAACGACATTTGTGAGCGTTCAGTTTGGTCAGAGTTGTTCAAATGCTCTGCCACAAGTCAATTGACTGGAAGGATTGTAATGTTATATTGTAACAGTAGTATCGCTGCATTTTGCTGCATAATACACCTCTTGCCTGTTCTGCGATGACACTATCAGGATATGGCAGGCTAGTGATTACTCAACCTGAAAATGACGTATTTAGGGCCTGTCAGCGTCGATAGCTGTGTTGCAGCGATCTATCAAGAGCACATCAATCGATGGCAAAACATCAGCTTCCAGATCATCTCACCATCAGTAAGATCAGGCCGATCACCAACAATGCAATCACTTTGACAAACAATACCAGCACGCAAACGGCAACGTCTGGGGCTTTGCGCACAGCAGGTAGCTCTGAGCAATAAGTTAGTTTTCCTTCAAATCGCCCTGTATCAACACACGATCATGGATTCAACCCTGCTGATAATACTCGGTTTCGGTCTTTTGATGAGTCTGATCGCCTTGGTCGGCGGCATGTTTATTTTCCTGCCGGAGAAAATCCTGCGGCGCTGGCTTAAACCCATGGTCGCGTTTGCTGCCGGGGCTTTATTAGGCGGTGCACTGTTTCATATGTTGCCCAACGCACTGGATAATTCACGCACGCATGCTCACGCCATGCTCTGGGTAGCCTTGGGGTTCACCGCTTTCTTTGCTCTGGATCAACTGCTGGAATGGCACCACTGCCACAAACCGCCATCAGAACATATAAAACCGCTCGGCCCGCTACTGCTGGTCGCTGACGGGGTGCATAATCTGCTCGGCGGATTGGCTATCGGTGCTATTTTTCTGGTCGATTTCAACGCTGGTGTCGCTGCGTGGATCGCTGCCGCGATGCATGAATTGCCTCAGGAGATCGGCGATTTCGGTGCCATCGTGCACGCTGGCTATTCTCGTCAGCGAGCGTTACTGTACAATTTTATCTCGGCGTTGAGCTTTCCCCTCGGGGGCGTGATTGCCTGGTTTGCCGGTCAGTATCTGGATGTCTACTTTCTGGTCGCGCTGGGTGCTGGCAATTTCCTATACATTGCCGGGGCGGACATGCTGCCAGAGGTTAAACGTTCAGAACATTTCGTCGAGACACTATTACGCTTTGGGTTCTTTGTGCTCGGCTTGACGGTATTGTTTGCTGCTCAGGCTGTACATTAGCCCGCATTATTCATAAAGCGCGCTGATGTATGCATGCAGTTGGTCCAACCCGCGGGTCAGAGTCGTGGGTCCCGGCTGCAGGATATCGGCCGATTTGATCTCGTGGAGTTTTCCGTTCCGGACTGCAGGAATTCGCTCGAAACCCGGTCGCGTGCTGACTCGCTCCGGGCGGAATTTCTTGCCGCACCAGGATCCAATGATCAGCTCAGGCGAGCGCCGTATGACGCAATCGGGCCCCGACAGAATGCGCTGTTTGGCATCTGGCAAGCTGGCGAGATCGGCGAAGATATCCTCGCCGCCGGCGATGTCGATCAGTTCGGAGACCCAGCCGATGCCGCAGATCATCGGGTCGTCCCACTCTTCGAAGTAGACCCTTGGCCGATGCGGCAGTTGACTGCCCTCTTGGCGGACCTGTTCGATGTGGGCGGATAGCTCATCGACCAGTTTGCGAGCGGCTGCGCTGGCGTCGACCAATGCACCGACCTGGAAAACCATGTCGAGGATGCCGGCCACGTCGCGCTGATTGAATACATATACCGCCACGCCTTGTCTGATAAGCTCAGCCGCCAGATCGGCCTGCAGATCGGAAAATCCGAGCACCAGATCCGGTTCGAGATCCAGAATCTGATCGATCCTGGCGGTGGTAAAGGCCGCCACTTTCGGTTTTTCGCGCCGCGCCTGCGGCGGGTGCACGGTAAAACCGGAGGTGCCGACGATTCGATCCTGCTCGCCGAGACGGTAGATGACGTCAACGGTCTCGGTGGTCAGACAAACGATGCGTCTGGGTCCGCGCATCTCCACCTTAGCGTCGAGGCGCGTTACAGCTTGGTCGGGTTGGGTACATCGCCGTAAACTTCCTTTGGGTCAAAGCGTTTGTCGGTTTCGGTGAAGGTAAGCGGATCACCCGGTTGCCGCTCGGCGCCAACCGCGATCCGGCGATAGAAGCAGGATCGGTAGCCGACATGACAACTCGCGCCTGAGCCTGCGACACGCACTCGAAGCCACACCGCGTCCTGATCATCATCGATATACATGTCCTGCACGGTTTGCACCAGGCCGCTGGTCGCACCCTTGTGCCACAATGTCTGGCGTGATCGGCTCCAGTAATGGGCCTGACCGGTTTGTATGGTCTTTTCCATGGCCGCACGGTTCATGTAGCCGTGCATCAACACTTCGCCGCTGTCAGCAGCGGTGGTCACGCATGGCACCAAACCGTCGGAATCAAACTTTGGTGCAAGTTCCTGCCCTTCTTCTACTTGCTCTATGGATGTCCGCAGAGCCAGGCTCACCGCGCTGGTTTGCGGAGTATTGGAAGATTTGGTATTCATACGTTATAAACAATCTGGCCCTCGGTCATTGTCATTCGGGTTTGGCCGTACAGTGTTTCGCCGATAAACGGCGAATTTGTCGACTTCGAAGCGAAAAATGCATCATTTACGACAAATGCTGTTTCCAGGTCGAACAAACAAAGGTCAGCCGCAGCACCCACTTGGATGCGTCCGCATTTAAGGTTAAACAATGCACCCGCTTGCTTGCTCATCAGGTCAATACAGGTGGCCAGTGACAGTTGCCGGTTTCTTACAAAATGGCTGTAAATCAGCGGAAATTCGGTTTCCAGGCCAATGATACCGAAGGGCGCCGATTCGATAGGCTGCGCTTTTTCAGTGGGCGAGTGTGGCGCGTGATCGGTGGCGATGGCATCAATCGTACCGTCAAGCAAAGCCTGTTGGCAGGCCTCTTTGTCTGCGCGAGAACGCAACGGCGGGTTCATTTTCCAGTTCGCATCCAGGCTATTGTCTTCTGTTATGCGAATATCTTCATCGCACAGCAACAAGTGATGTGGCGACACTTCGGCCGTAACCGGAATGCCCTTTGCTTTCGCTGCTCGCACGGCATCAATAGAGGCCCGGGTAGAGATATGCAGTACATGATAATGGGCGCCGGTTTCTTCACTCATGCGGCAGCCACGCTCTACGTGCACAGATTCCGAACTGGCCTTGATGCCCTTCACCCCAAACCTTCGTGATACTTCACCTTGGTGAATGGCTCCGCCATCAGACAAAGAATCATCTTCAGAGTGATCCAATACCGGCAAGTTAAGCTGCCTGGCGCGTTTTAACGCCGCAAGAAACAGTTTGTCGTCTTGCACGCCTTTACCGTCATCCGTAATGGCAACGGCTCCCGCCTTTTGTAAGGCGGCAAAATCGGTTATTGTTTGCCCGGCAAGCCCCATAGACAGTGCCCCCGTTGGGTACACTTTGCAGATACCTGATTCTTTGGAGCGATTGACCATAAAGGCGATCACTTCCGGGCTATCCGCTGTTGGGCGCGTATTGGGCATAGATATAACGGAGGTAAATCCGCCTTTAACAGCGGCTTTGCTGCCAGATTCAATGTCTTCCTTGTACTCTAAACCCGGCTCTCTGAAATGAACCTGAGGATCGACCAGGCCTGGCGACAAGAACAATCCGCTCGCGTCTATCACGCGATCAAACTGCCCCTCAATGGGCTGCTCGGAAACCGACGCAATGCTGTTATTTTCAATAGCAACATGGATGTTTATCTTGTCGTCAGAATCCATTCCCAATAGACGTTTTACCGTAAACGCGTCGCGAATGAGTATCTTGCTCATATGTTCACCTTAGCTGCCGTTGCGGGGATTGAAGCATTGGTGCCACGCCCGCTTATTCCTTGTTGCAGGGCTGCCTGTTCGGCCCGACGCGCGGTCGCATCCGGCGCCTGCACTTCGTCGAGCAGATACTGCCGACCCTGTTCCAGCCTCAGCACGCCGAGATCCTGACCATCCCGACGGCGCATCGGTGATTGACAGCACCATTCCTACTGCATCCTTAGGCGTGATGATCTGCACGATCGCGTCATGTTCGATCCCGTCGCTTGCGTCCTCGAGGTGGTCATCGACCTTGCCGGCCAAAGTGCTCTTCGCCAGGCCGGGGCCGATTGCGGCGGCGAGCTTGGCCACGGTCACGGGCCGATCGAAGCCACGCTGCGAGCCATCCGGCAGCATAAGAGTCATGGGTCGATCAGGCGCGATAGTCGGCACGATTCGAAACTCGCTCTGGGTCTGTCAAACATTTGTTGAAACACTTGGCGACTGCTCGCGTCGAACAAAGCGTCGCTGCGCGTCAACAAGCAGATGCTGCAAGGCTCTCAAGTACGGAAATTCTACCATCATACCAATAATCAACGCGGCGTAAATCAATGGCTCGCCCGGCAGGGCGGCCATGGTGACGGCAAGCATCAAGGGTGCATTACGCGCCGCAGTGGTCATGGTCAGCAACGCATGCTCCGGGTAGCGCAGGCCAAACAAGCGGCTGATGCCCTCGCCGAGAAACGCGGTAATCACAAAGAACACGAAAACCGCCAGCAGCACCCATACGAGAACCGCGTTCAACTTTCCTGATGGTTTTTGGCAGGCGGCACCGGATCGATGCCGCCGGGATGAAGTGGGTGACAGCGCAAAATGCGCCGCAGCGCCAGCCAAGCGCCTTTCCACGGCCCATGGGTCTGCACCGCTTCAATGGCGTACTGAGAACAGCTTGGGTAAAAACGACAGCGCTGACCTAGCAGCGGACTGATCATGAACTGGTAGGTCCGAATCAGTGCTATCACCATTTTACCCAGCCAGCCTCTCATGCCGGAACACGCTCGGCCAGACGCCAGGTGCTGCCTTGGGGCGTGTCCTGCACCACGATGCCGGCGGCAGCCAGTTCTTCGCGCAGCGCGTCTGCGCGAGCGAAGTCGCGCTGCTGACGAGCCTGTTCTCGTTCAGCGACCAGCGCTTCGATGCGATGCTTGCTCAGTGCCGATGGCAGTTGCAGAGATGAGTGCTTTTTCAGCGCGACCAGCGCAACATGAGGTTCTTGCTGCAGCAGCCCAAGCAGGCCAGCCGAAGCCAGCAGGCAGGACTTAGCGCGTGATTGATCCGTTTCAGAGTTCGCGTCGTTGAGTACGGACACCAGTTCACGTAGCCTGACCAGCGCAGCCGGCACATTGAGATCATTGCGCAACGCGGCCAACACGCCTTCGTCAGCCGCAACGCCGGATGTCGGCGGCAATGCTGCAACTTTATCCAGCGCTGTGTAGAAGTGAATCAGGGTTTGACGCGCGCTTGCCAGTCGCTGGGCATTCCAGTCCAGCGGTCGGCGGTAATGGGTAGACAGCAGCGCTAAGCGGATGGCTTCGCCCGGTGCTTCATCGAGCAGGTCACGCACCAGCAACACGTTGCCAAGCGACTTGGACATCTTTTGCCCATCGACGGTAACAAAGCTGTTGTGGACCCAGGTGTGGCAGTAGCGAGCACCGTGCGCACAAGTGCCCTGGGCGATCTCGTTTTCATGGTGCGGGAAGATCAGGTCCTGACCGCCGCCGTGGATATCGATGGTGTGCCCCAGGTGCCGGGCGATCATTGCCGAGCACTCGATGTGCCAGCCCGGCCGACCCCGTCCCCAGGGACTGTCCCAGCCCGGTTGCTCAGGGCTTGCAGGCTTCCACAGCACAAAGTCCATGGGATCGCGCTTGTAGGGCGCAACCTCGACTCTGGCACCGGCGAGCATGTCCTCCGTGCGCCGCCCAGAGAGCTGGCCATAGTCGTCAAAAGACGGCACGTGGAACAGCACGTGGCTTTCAGCTTCGTAGGCATGACCGCGTTCGATCAGCGCACTGACAAGATCAATAATGTCGGGAATATGCGCTGTGACCCTGGGCTGAAGATCCGGTGCCAACACACCCAGCGCGTCCATATCCTCCTGATAGGCGCGGATATAGCGCGCGGTTATCGTGCCGATGGGCACGCCCTCGGCTGCCGCCGCAGCATTGATCTTGTCATCCACGTCGGTAAAGTTACTGGCGTAGATCACCTCATCGTAATGCTGCCGAAGCACGCGCGCCAGAACGTCGAAAACGACCGCAGGCCTTGCATTGCCGATATGTGCATAGTTATACACCGTCGGGCCGCAGACATACATCGTGACCCGATCAGGACGCTCTGTACGCACGGGCTCTTTGCTGCGCGTCAGCGTGTTGTGCAGATTGACAAGCGCACTCATGCCGCAACCTCCCCAGGCTGTGGCAGCACCTTGCGAAAGGCGCGGAAGGTTGTCTCGATGGCTTCCTTGTCGACATCCCTGGTGATGAAAACCAGGCGCGAACGGTGGTCTTCATTCGGCCAGGCAGGCAGCGTGGTCGGCGGATGGAAAATGTGCTGTACGCCGTGCACGATGACCGGCTGCTCCTGACCTTCTATATTGAGAATGCCTTTGACGCGCAAGATCTTGTTGCCCACAAACGCCATCAGTACATCAAGCCACTTAGCCAGCATGGCCTCGGGAATCGGCTCTTCCACGCTGAAACAGAATGCGCGGATACGATCGTCATGGCGATTAAGATCATGATGATGGTGATCATGCCCGTGGTGATTATGCGATTCCGGTGCGTTGTGATCATCATGGTCGGCATCGAGATCCAAGATGTTGTTGTCCTGCGACTTAGTCAAGTAGGCTTCTTCGTTGAGCCAGCGCGCGACATCGGGAGTCTTTTCATCGGCGTTGAATAAGCCTAGATGCAGCAATTTCGACGGTGCTACCTCGCCGTTGTGAATCTCCCATCTTGGCGCTGCCGGGTTGATCTTGCGCAACCGGCTTATCAGCGCTGTTCGCTGCACGTCGTTGACAAGATCGGATTTGGTCAGCAGCACAGCATCGGCTACGGCCGCCTGTTTGACCGCCTCTTGGTGCTGATCGAGGGTGTCGAACCCCGACGCCATATCGATGGTCGTTACGATGCCGTCGAGGTGGTACAAGGGCGCGATCTTCGCATCGGTCATCAGCGTATGGATGATCGGTGCCGGATCGGCCAGCCCTGTGGTCTCGATCAGGACGCGCTCAAACTGGCGCTTACCATTGCGCGAAAAGCGCCAGGCAATATCGCGCAGTGTTTGCACCAGGTCACCGCGAATGCTGCAGCAAAGACAACCGCTGCTCATCTCCATGACCAGGTTTTCGGTGCTGTGCGCGACCAGCATGTGATCCAGCGCCTGCTCGCCGAATTCATTGATGATCACCAGGGCGGCTGACAGTTCAGGCTGTCGTACAAGATGATTGAGCACGGTCGTTTTCCCACTGCCCAGGAAGCCAGTGAGCAAGGTGACCGGAATCTGATTGCATGCATTTGGCGTGTTCATATAAACTTCTATAAAACTGACTGGATGTCATTCAGTCGAGACATCAAGTTGAGCTAGGACAACAACGCAAGGTCAGTGCCTGGTTGATCAGCGTTTACGTCAAAGAGGCGACTCAGTCCCGGTACATTTCGCACAGCGGCCATGCAGTTCTATGATGCTCTGTCCCAATGCAAAGTTATTGTGCTTTGCCCACAGTACCAAGCTTTGATTGATGTCGCTGTCTCTTACTTCATCTACGCAACCGCATTCTTCACAGATGGCGAAAGCCGGGGCAGCGTGCTCGCTTGCATGCGGAATCGAGCATGCGATGTATGCATTGAGTGATTCCAGACGATGTGCAAGGCCATGCTCAAGCAAGCGATCCAGCGCACGATAAACCTGTATCGGTGCATTGAAACCAGAGGTATGCAAGCGCTTGAGCAGGTCATAAGCACTGATTGGCTTTTGCAACCGTTGTAGCGTCTCAAGTACCTTTTGCTGGTTGCATGTCAGCCGCATACATAACTCCAAGGTAGAAGCTTAAATCTTAACATTTGGATATGTTATAACATAACATATCTTTGCTTAAAATGAGCAGCAAATGCACATCAAGATGCAATCAGATCTATCGTCCTGTTGTCAACACGGTGTGTTTGATCGGGTTTGCGGTTGTGTGGATAAGTTGGAATCAGTCGGATGTCTGGATGTCGATCGAGAGCAAGTCGGCCTCACCAGCAAAACGCATGCTGCGGACTTGTCCCTGGCGTTCAACATTCACCAGGTTGGACTGCGCTGACCAGATATCGCGCAGCGCGCGGTGCTGAATCGATAATGTCTGCAGGGTTTCGGGAATTGCAGTTTCAATATACACCCAGAAAAACCTGCCTTCGATTTCATAGCCGACCGGTGTCAGCGGCAGCGCCTCGCCATCGGCTTGCATTGCAAAGCCCTGATTGACATAGTCACTGAACCTTGCGCGAGTTGTTTCGTCTTTGATGATGTCGGCATCTTTGCCGAATATTTCCCGGACTGCATGCTCGGCATCGTGCAAGTAGAAACGGTGCATCACCTCGATATTTCCGCTGCGCTCGTTGAACAGCACGCGCGTTATGGCTGCCTTCTGCTGGTGTGCCGGCAGCATGTCGGTGGCAAACAGCAGGCTAATCAGCAGCACGCAGATACTGAGCAAGCGTTGACCGTTACTGCTCACTTTTCTCCAGCCTCATCTGATTCGAGTTCGGCTTTGATGTCCTGCATGATGTCGCGCGCTTCCAGCGCATCGGATTCTTCTTCCTTGAACGCCTCGATGCGTGATTTGACGATCTGTCGCGGATAGTGGTTGTTTTCTGTATTCACATCAGCGGTCTCCCAGCGAGGATCCACTGTAACCTGCACCAGTTCCTTGTCGGTGACAATCAGCTTGTCCACCTGCATGGGTGTGCGCCGCCAGATCTCGGCCGGGATACGCAATTCTTCGCTGCTGCCATCGGCAAATTCAAGCTCGAGCAGAATCGGCATCACCAGTCCACCCAGATTGGAGAATTCCAGCACGTAGTAGTTGCTGTCCTCCTCCAGCGCTCGGTTGAAGGCCGTCAGCTCCCAGTCTTCCAGCTCGGCCAGCCAGGCGCGAAACTCATTGCGCTCAACGTTGGTCACCGTAAAGCGGTCGTTGTCATCATGAAAGTCACGTACATCAAGGTTGCGCTCGATCCACAGCTCACCTTCGGCGCGATTGCGTTCGATCGTGACCGACAGCGGTTTGTCGGCTTCCTCCTGCTTTCGGCGTTTGAAATCGATGTCCGGATCTCGCGTGTCCAGCCGCAGTTGAGAGACTCGATCGATGGCGATATCGACATGATCAGTGGAATAGAACCAGCCGCGCCAGAACCAGTCCAGATCAACGCCGCTGGCTTCCTCTATAGTGCGGAAAAAATCTGCTGGCGTCGGTCGTTTGTACATCCAGCGTCTGGAATACTCGCGAAAGGCAAAATCGAACAGCTCACGACCCAGTATGGTCTCGCGCAGAATATTCAGCGCCACCGCCGGCTTGGTGTAGGCATTCGGTCCCAGGTTGAGCACGCTATCTGACTGCGTCATGATCGGCACCTGATCCTCTGATTTCATGTAATCCACCACGTCGCGCGGCTCCACGCCCCAGGGGATATCGGGATCCCATTCACGCCCGGCCACACCGTCGAGAAAACTGTTGAGACCCTCATCCATCCAGGTCCACTGACGCTCGTCGGAGTTGACCAGCATGGGGAAATAAAAATGTCCGATTTCATGGATCACCACGCCGATCAGGAAACGTTTCTCCGCCAATGAATAGGTGCGGCTGCCATCGTCCTGCAAGGTGGTGCGCGGCCCATTGAAGGTGATCATCGGATACTCCATGCCGCCAACCGGGCCATTCACCGATTGCGCCACCGGATACGGAAAATCAAACGAAAACCGCGAGTAAACCTGTAGCGTGTGGATGACCGATTCAGTCGAATATTTACGCCATAACTCACCACCTTCTTTAGGAAAGAACGACATCGCCATCACCAGCGGCTGCACTTCACCGCCCTGTTGATAGCCTTTGGCATCCCACATGAACTTGCGCGAGGAGGCCCAGGCAAAATCGCGTACCTGATCTGCCTGAAAGCGCCAGGTACTGGTGTCCTCGCTCGCCTTTTTTTCGTTCTCCAGCGCTTCATCCTCGGTAACGACGAACACCGGTCGCTGCGCAGTTTCGGCACGTTTCAAGCGCTCGATCTGGCGCTCGGTCAGCACTTCTTCCGGGTTCTGCAGCGCGCCGGTGGCAGAAACGACGTGGTCGGCCGGCACGGTCAGTGACACCGAGTAATCACCAAACTCCAGCGTGAACTCGCCGCGGCCGAGAAACGGCTTGTTGGTCCAGGCCTCGTAGTCGGTGTAGGCGTGCAGGCGCGGAAACCACTGCGCCAGTAGGAAAATATCGTTGCCGCCCTCGCGCGGGTCATCCGGGAAATGCTCATAACCACTGCGTGCAGAAACGGCGTCTTCTTCCACGATATTAAACGCATATTCAAACGAAAACGACACTGCTTCACCCGGTGCCAGCGGCTGGTTGAGATCCAGACGCATGTTGGTGCCCACCACGGTCGCTCGGAGCGGATTGCCGGCGTCGTCAATGATTTCGGAAATCTCATAGCCCAGTTCGTTGTCCGCCATGAACTGACGTCGCCGCAGTTCGTCGATGCTGATGCGCGCGGGTTGCTCGTCATTGGCCGCTTCGGTTTTCGGGCCGCGGCGGCCGATGCCACCAAAGGTGGTGGACAATTCTGCGATGGAATCAGATCGGAAGCGGTTCTGGTCAAGCTGCAACCACAGATAGCGCAGCGTATCCGGCGAGTTGTTGCGGTAGGTAACCTGCTGACTGGCTTGCAAACGGCGCGTGTCTTCCAGCAGCGTGGCGTCAATCTGATAGTCAACTTCCTGCTGCCAGTAATGATGCCCCGGCGCGCCCGCGGCATTGCGGTACACATTGGGCGTTGGCAGCACCTCATCGAGCTGCCGAAACTTGTCGACAAACTCACCTTTGCTCTGCACCACACTGGTGGCCATTGCGCTGGTAGCGAGCGTGCAAAGCAGCAGTAGCGCTGCCGAATATCTGTAGATGTATTGATGCATCAAATTGAAACCGGTTGCATATGAATGATTTGTTTCGTAGTCTGGGTAATGATAATAAACGCATGCGGCTTAGGCTGCCAGGTGATGATAGCGCGCTACGTGGTTTTCGTCTTGTTCAAATCGGAGAGTGCGTTGGGCCAAAGTGAGAGACCGGCGTTCTCACCATCTTTGTAGAAACGTCCTGGACATCACTGTCTGAACCGATAGACAAGCCGCACACCGGCGACACGCGGTTCCGGCAGATATGCGATCACCGAGCGTCCGGGTGCGAAGCCTTCCGGATTACCGGGGTCAACATTGCGTTGAGCGCTGCGAATGCTGTCGTTATCGGTCAAGTTGGTGATGAAAGCGATCACGCTGAATTGATCAAAATCAACACCAGCCTGCAGATCGAGATTGACGTAACCTGGTGTCCAGGACAGATTGGCTTCATCGACAAAGCGCTTGGAGCGATATTGTCCGATCAGTTCAACAAACCAGCTATTGCCGCGATTGCCCAGGGAGCCTCGATACAAGGCGCCAGCATTCAGTGCGTGCTTGGGGTTCTTGGCCACATTGTTACCGGAGAAATCAGCACACACATTGCCAGCCTCTGCTCTGACCTGAGCAGACGAAGACTGGCCTTGTGGCACGCCACAAGCGGCGAATGCTGAGGCAGGTGCCGTAGGGCTGGGGCCTTGCACATATTCTTGGAAGGTTGCATCGGTGTAAGCATAGGCCAGGTTCAGGTTCAATCCCGCATAGCTGAACCATTCAGCAGCGAGTTCGAAGCCCCAGGATTCAACTGCAGCGGCATTGACGATGCCGGGCACGGCGATGACGGTATCATCTGCACCGGTTTGATTGCGCTGCACGCCAATTTGCTGATCGGTATAGTCGTTATAGAAAAAGGCGGCGTCCAGGCTCAGATTGAGCGCCGGAAGGCGGCTCTTGACGCCCACTTCATAGGCATCGACAAACTCAGGCAGGAAATCCTGATCCTGGAAGTCGATAATTTCATTGGTGTTGAAGCCACCCGGTTTGAAGCCGCGCGCCACATTGCCGTAGAGCATGACATTATCGCGCACGCTCCAGTCCAGCGTCACTCGCGGAGTCCACTCGCTGTAAGACAACTTGGCACTGCGTGGACAGGCCTGCACTGTCCCGGGAGGTGGCACATCCGGTCCCGGTACGCCCATGAATATCGCCCCTTGTGGAATGTCGGGTAGGCACACCGGTTCTAAACCACGCAGAGAGGTATCCTGAAGCGTCCATCCGGGTATTTCATAGTTGATGTCATCAGAATTCAGACGCGCTTCGAGACCAAGCCGCACGCTCTCGGTCAGACGCCATTTGACACTGCCATACAGCGCGGTGTAATCGGTATCGCGCGTGATTCTCACCGGGAATGGATTGCTCGTTTGTGCTGAGGCGAGGAAGAACGGCGGTCCGGCGAGGGGCGAGTCGGGGTTGCGCAACCAGAATTTTGAACTATTCACCAGGCTTGACTCTTCGTCGAGTCGCTGGGCACCGAGCAGGACGTCAAAAGCGCCGAATGAGTGGGTCCAGAACAAGTTGTTGTCGAATCGCTTGTCTTCGTAATCCAGTTGCTGCAACGCCGACAACGAGAGCACGAAACCTGGCGGCGCGGGGAAGTCTGTGAAGTCGCCATCGGCTTCAACGAAGCTGTCGTTGTTGATCCAGCCGAAGGTGTAATGGAATGTACCAAAACCAGAATCCCAAGCTGCATCCAGAGTCAGCAAGCGCTGATCCAGCTCGAGTCCACGCGGTGGCTGACCGGTTTCTTCATTGACTCCCATTTGCACATCGCTGATGTCCGCGACGATGGGTCCGATGACCGTGCCGCGGGTACAGGCAGACACTACGGGCGCCGGCTGGTTGTCAAGCTCGGGCGGGCACGGCAGTGCTGGTGATCCGGGCGGCCCAGCAGTAAAGGTTCCATCGGGCACCGGCACGCGCGTGTTGCTGGCAACGAACGCAGTAGGATAATCCGAATTGTCGGTGCTGCTGGTCTGGTAACGCAGGTTGATATCCCAGTCGCCGGGGGTGAAGCGCAAAGCGCCGGCAATGCCGTCGAAACGTTGTGCACCAAGCGGGCCGCCGTTGACCGGGTTGGTCCAGAATCCATCACTGTCGCGGTAGACGGCATTGATGCGATAGGACAAAAGATCGTCGATGATGGGGCCGCTGAGCATGCCTACAGCGCGGCGTTGACCGTATTCAGCCCCTTCCAGAATGAGCTGACCCTGCAGGGTGTCAGTGGGTTTTTTGGTGATATAGTTGATTGCACCGGCAAATGAGTTACGACCGTAGAGTACGGTTTGCGGTCCTTTCACCACCTCAATGCGTTCCAGATCCAGCAGATCGGAAACCACACCGGCAGTGCCGCCGGCAATGGCCAGATTCTCACCCGACAGGTCAAGTCCGTCGAGCATGATGGCAACGCTTGGACGGCCGCGTTCTGACTGCATGCCGCGAACCGCCGGACGGGTGTCGTTGGGAAAGCCGCCAATGTCAAAGGTTACCCCCGGTGTGAGTCGCGCGACATCTTCAATTTGTATGATGCCGTTACGGATGATCTCCTCATCGTCCAGTACACGGATGGCCAACGGCACGCTCGCTTCAGGTTCTTCGATGCGGCGTGCTGTGACAATCACCGTTTCCAGTTCCACTGTCTCATCGGCTGGCGAATTATTGCTCGTGGATTCTTCGCTCGGCTCGTCATTCTCTGGTTCTGGTTCGCTTTGAGCCTGAGCGGATGTCATCGCACCCAGCAGCAATGCAAGCAGGCATAAGACAGTCAATATTATGCGGGGAAGGATGACGGCAATTGATCCGTTTATCTGATCAAGCTCATGTCTGGGACCAGCTTGATGCCGTGAGAAAGCAGGATGATGGACAAACCTGATCATGTGTTTTTTTCCCGGGGTGGTGTGTATGGGCTTGCGTGCAATCTTGCTACAAGCCATAGTTGATGCACGCTCTAGCTTACTCAAGAGCCAAGACTCGATACCAACAACAATCTGCTAGCCCAGCGTTGCCTTCATACTGTTTTATAGAGTAGAAATTATTGAACAAGAGCACAGTTGCTGCGACGAAAAGCAACGTTATGATGATGCAAATTGTTATCTGACTCATTCTTATTTATGATAATTTAACATTAGCAGAATACAGTGATATGCGCAACCAATAAACACTGTTCATCTATACGCCAGATAGCAAGCAGAGGATTCGCCCGCATAGTCTGTTCCAGTGCAAATCTCGGAGGGTGTTTGCCTGCGAGTGCTGCGGCAAATTGAGCCGTCAAGCACTCAAAGGCTATGTGATGATCAGTTGGTCATGAGACGGTACCAGGCAGGCACAGCCTATGCTGCGAGCATTCCTTTTGCTCAACGATCGAGTGTTGCCTGCAGGCTTGCCACTGTCTGCTGCTGTGATAAAAATTGATCTGCCTGTTGCGCTGCAGACAGCACGCTGCGTGCATCGGTGAGAATCTCGTGCGCAAGCGTTTGGTCGCCTGCTACCAGGCCGGCATCTATGAGCGCGATCATGCCGTCCAGTGCTTCGCCGCGAAAGCGATCGCTCAGCGTTTGTAGAGATTGGGTGGTCTTTGCATATACCTGCTGCGCTGCCGTTAACTGTTGCGTGCTGGTAAGCAGCCTGGCCAGCGACAGCCGCAATTGCAGCTTGCGCGGATGGGGTGCGCTGCTGATCTGTGCATAGATGGACAATGCCTGCTGCAGGAATTCGATCGCCTGCTGTGGATGTCCCTGACGTTCGGCAACTTTGGCCTGCCAGGACATCACCGTGGCCAGATTGGCATCTTGGGGGCCACGATTCAACAGTCGCAAGCGGTTGGCTTCGGCCAGCAGGCGTGCACTCTCCATCAGGTCATCACGTTGCAGCGCGATGCGTCCCAGTCGATACAGCACGGCACCCAGTTCCTGACTGTCGGCACCATAGAGCTCTGCATAAGAAACCCGCAGAGACTGATATACCTGCTCGGCTGCAGCCAGATCACCGCTGTCCATCCAGGCGGCGGCGAGGTTTTTTTTCGCCGCCAGCGTTGCCGGATCATCAGCACCGAGCAAGCGACTGCGTCGATCCACCACCGACTGGAACAGTGGCTGCGCCCGCCCGGGTTGTTCCGTGAACAGATAGAAAGCTGCCAGGTCGTTGATGGCCCAGGTCTTGTCGCTTTCATTGCCCAAGCTGGCATAGAGATCAATGGCGCGCAGCATGAGATTCTCGGCCTGATCAAACTCGCGCAGGTTGGCGGCGGTGATGGCTTGATGGCGCAGCAATGACGCATACAGATTGTCGCCGGTATGTTCCGGCTCCAGCAGAGTCTGCGCGCGTTGCAGATATCCTCTGGCCGAGGCATGATCATTGCGCTGCTGCAAGACTCTGGCACGCTCGATCAACACTTCTGACGTATCCTGCGGGGTCGATTCTGCACTGGCTTCCAGTACCGCCAGTGACTTGTCCAGCAGCGCTGCCGCTTGCTCGAAATCCAGCAGGTTGCGATTGGCCGTGGCCAGCGCCAGCATCATCTCGGCTTGAATCAGCGGCGTTTCATTGAGCTGTTCAAGATCCTGAGCCCCCTCCTGCAGCAGATCGTAGGCGGTGATGTCGCGACCGCTGTCGTTCATGGGTGAGGCCTGTTCAAACAGGCCGGTCAGGTAATCACGCACCTGGCGTGCTTTGGCCGCTTCGAGTAAGGCCCGCTGTTCGGCTGATCTGGCGTTGTCGCGCTGTGCGGCCAGTTGCACTGACTGCAGGGTGATGACCACCAGCGCTGCTGAAATAAGCAGAAAGACGATCGCTGCGGTGGTAACCCCGGCACGGTAGCGCAACAGAAACTTCTGCAGCCGATAGCCAGTGGTGGCGGCACGCGCGCGCACCGGCTGGTTGTCCAGGTGACGACGGATGTCCTCCATCAACTCGCCCAGATTGCGATAGCGTTCGTCAGGCTTTTTTGCCAGCGCCATCATGATGATGTTGTCCAGATCACCGCGCAGATTTTTATGCACTGCATCAGGGGTACTTTCCAGTTGCAATGCTCGCTCAGGCAACTCCGCATCGGTCCCCTGCTGCCATTGGTTGCTGGGAGCCTGTGGGATGGTGTCGCAGATGGCCTCGATCATGGCCGCAGGACTGGTCTCGCGGATGGCATACGGCGCATGCAAACTCAACAGACGATACATGACCAGGCCGACCTGATAGATTTCTGACGCCAGTGTGATCGGCTCGCCGCGCACCTGTTCCGGGCTGGCATAGTCGGGCGTCAACCAGCGCCAGGTCACCTGGGTGATGGTCTGATCACTGTCAGTGTCCGATTCACGGGCGCGTCCGAGACCGAAATCCAGCAGCTTCAGCCTGCCGCTGTGATCGACAATGATATTTGATGGCTTGATGTCGCGATGCAGCACCAGCTTGCTGTGGGCATAATCCAGCGCCTGGCAGAGTTGCAGGATCAGTTCCAGGCGTTGCCTGATATTCAGCTTGTTCTGGCGCGCATAGTCATCCAGCGGCAGGCCTTCCACATACTCCATGGCAAACCAAGGCTGGCCGTCTTCGCTGATGCCGCCGTCGATCAGCCGGGCAATACCGGGATGTTCCAGGCGCGCCAGCAATTGCCGTTCGCGATTGAATTGCTGGATGTGTTCGGGGCGGGAGAAGCGATCAGACAACAGCTTCAGCGCCACTTGTTGACTGAAGCCGCCGGCGCTGCGCTCGGCCAGATACACAACGCCCATGCCACCCGCGCCCAGCTCGTGTTGCAGAGTGAAGGCGCCAATACGTGTACCTGGTGGATAGCGGTTGGCCGCTCCCAGCGCAGCAGCAAGATCGTCACGAAATTCGCTGTTTTCCAGTGGCGACCAGGCCTGGCTGTCGGCATTGGCCTCAGCGGCCTGCAACAACGCGTGGGCCTGTTGCTCCAGTCCCTCTGGAGGTGCAATATCGGCACCCCCCAGTCGCGCTTGCAACCATCGATCGAGTGCCTTCAAATCGCTCAATTGTTGTTCTGAATGCTGGGTCATGCTCTCGCTGAGGTTGAGTCTGTTGTGCTCAGATTACAACATAGCACCTTCTCTGATAGCAGTTGCAGCCGTCAATGATAACCAGAGTTCGCATCACTCAAAGCCGTCGGCAAACAGACCGGTTTCCAGATCAAGCTCCAGATCATTATTGCCGGCATTCAGATCAAGGTTGAATGAAGACTCAGTGGCAATGAGGATGTACTGAAATTCCTGATCGATGCCAGGATTCGCCAGCTCGGCACTGCGCGTAAAACTGACCTGCTGGCCCGGTTCCATGGCGCTGATTTCGGTCTGTATATCGCCGCTGCCGGATGCTGGTGTGCAGGTGACCCCGGCAGGTGGAATGCAGGTCCAGCTTTCATTGACCACCGCGCCGACAGTGAAATCATCGATCACATCGATCGGCGCGAACGCGGTGTTGGGACCGTTGTTGGTCAGTGTCATATTGATTTCTATCGAATCGCCGACGTTGATGAACAGGTTTTGCTGGCCTGGTGGATCAGTGTCCAGCGCCAGATCGGCGTCAAGCGGTTCAAACGGACGTTCATAGGCGCCCAGATCATACAGCCCGCCCGGCACTGAAATGGGCGCCGGGTTGGTTGGCGGACCATTCCATGCCACACCGCGCGGATTGCCGTCCAGACCAACGAACTCGGGTGGCAGCGCATCATCGCAGTAATCGATCGCCGGTGAGGTGGCACTGAGGTGATAATCCCGGCTGTCAGCATCAATAAATTCCGGATCGACCTGACTGTAGGCGAAGTTGACAGTCGCATCGTTATCCGCCAGTGCCAGGTTGCCAATGACACAATCATATTCAATCACAGTGGTGCCATCACCAGCGATAAAGCCCATGTCGATGCCGCCTTCGACGATCGAACTGAACACCCGCACTGCAGCAAAACGGTCAGCCACGGCGGCTGCTCTGAATTCAGTTATTGGGTTGTCGGCAATGGTACTGTGCGAGACAATGATTTCTGCATTGTTGGTGGCATTCAAGCCAAATCCGCCGTCGTTGTCGTGCATCAGACTGCCTTCGATGCGCAGTCGGGTTAGCGGCCCTTCATAGACCGAATTGTTGGTAAGTCTGGCGATGGGGCCGAATGAGCTTCCACCACCACTGCCGGCGATGTTGTGGCGAATAATCGTGCGGCTGACGTTACCGACAGCGTCTTTGCTTAAATCGAATGCGCCCCCGCCTGATGAAGCATCATTGCCGTCGATGACGCTGCATGGCGGTCGGCTCAGTACACCGCCGCCGCTTTCTATCGGCGCACAGGCATCTGCGACGGACGAACGTGCCACTTCCAGTTGTCCACCATCGGTGGCGCTGAAACCCGCGCCCAACACGGCGTTGTTGTTGATGGTGTAGGCGTCCACCACCCGTAGCAGGCTGTCAGCACCGGTCACGTACCCGCCACCACCTGCGTTAGCTTCGTTGCCGGCCATCAATGCGGCTTCAGAAGGGTCACCAAAACCGGCAAAGTCTCTTGCCAGCAGTTGTACAGTGCCGCCGTTTTCGATATGAATGCCGCCACCGTTTTCTGTGGCGGTATTGTTAACGATGCCACCAGCCGGGAAAATCAGCACAATTGGCCCGCCACTGTAAAGAAACACATTGCTGCACCCATCCACGGCAATGCCACCGCCATGCGTCGCCTCATTACCGAACACCAGAGTGGTGCCCAGGCGCAGCAGGGTTACATTGCCGGTATCGGCGTTGGACTGGCAGTGGATGGCGCCACCGTTGCCGGCTGCACTGTTGTTGGTCAATAAAGAATCATTATCAAATGTCACCATGGCATTGAAATCAGACGCGGTGCCATTGGCAATGATGCGCACACCGCCACCATTTTCATCGGCGCCCTCACGAGAGTTTTCAGAGATTTCCACGTTGCGAAAGTTCACCGTCAAACGTCCGGGACGCCCCTCGATCACTGCACCACCAGAGTCAAAACCACTACCGCCACCATTTGTAATCCGAAAGTTCTCGATGTTTACGGTGCGCACAGGATCTGCTGTTGCAGCAGGATAAAACACGTCCAATCCCAGCCCGGCACCACCGCGGTCGATCGTGCTGCGACCGGAAGACGCGCTGGCGCTGCAGTTGTCAAAGCCGCCAACAATGTTGATTTCTTTGGAAAAAACTGTGACACGCTCGTCATAGCTGTCGGTTAAGACGCGCACGGTGTCGCCATCGCTGGAGGCATTGACTGCTGCCTGAATGGTAGCAAACGGACAACCAGCACCGGCATAGCAGATAACAGCGCCAGAGCCAGCAGGTTTTGTCGCAGTCGCTGCCAGCTCGGCGGCTAGTGCGGCCAAAGTGTCGGCTGATACGTCCAGCCGTCCATATCGCTCCAATACTTCCGCTTCGGAAATGGCAGAGAAATCACTGGGTCTTGCTGCCTGCACCTGCATGCCGGCAAAGAGCATGGTCAAAACCACAGCAAAACGTAAATATTGCATTTCAAATCACCTCTGTCTCGTTACGGATAAAAAGCGCTGACCCGCTCGAGCGACCGGGTCAGCAACTGGATAACCTGCGCAGCGTCATTCAGAAGAATTTTTATATACAGATCAGTATTATGATTTTGAGATCTGTTCAGCTTTGGTATCTGACGGCGATACGAAGGTTATTGACTCTGTAATGATTATCGGAACAGATGGAAAAAGTTGGACAACTTTTTTTAATGGGCTTGATGGTGCAATTATCTTGATGAGCTTGCAGCCTGGTAAAACAGCATAAACGGGGACACTAGCCCGAATTAATCATCGCCAACCGTCGCCAGTGGGCTGCTGTTACGGCAGCTCGATGAGCGGCAAACAATCCGTATCAAGGTATGGCGTCAAGGGTCGCCAGCCAGGCGCGCGCGCGCTGCCACTTGCGCTGCACACTGCGCCGTGAAGTGTTCAAAGCGGCAGCGGTTTCATCCAGTGTGTAGGCGGCAAAGAAGCGACATTCGACGATGCGCGCCATGTCGGCATCCAGTGACTCCAGCCGGCCGAGCAACTGATCCACTGCGATTACCTGCTCAATCTGGATTTGGCCATCATCGGCAATCGAGGACAGTTCGATGTCAGCGATTTGACCTCGGCGTTTGTCGCTTAGACGACTGCGCGCATAGTCAACGATAATGAAGCGCATGGCCCTCGCTGCCACAGCGAAGTAATGACCGCGATCCTGCCAGTCCAGATCACTTTTGCTTGCAAGCTTGAGATAGCTCTCATGCACCAGTGCAGTGGTGTTGATGGAATGACCGTGGTGCCAGCGCGCCAGTTGGCCGCGGGCAATGTTCTTGAGATCGTCGTAGACGGCTGTCATGAGCTCGTCCTGAGAATCTTTGTCGCCATCACGGCTGCGCTGCAGCAGCATGGTGATGGGTTGAGTATTGGCCCGGTCGGTCATGATCGTCTAGTGTAGCGTGACTTGAAGTGAAAACATTAAGGAACCTCTGATCAATTCAGAGGTTCCTTAGCCAGTTCATGTCCTCATATGCGAGCAAACAACAATACCACTGCTGCTGTCCCGGGCTATGATAACTGTTAGTATTATCGCGACAGACATTGCAGCATTGACGGCGGGTGCAGCCTTGATTTCGGTTCTGCTAGCAGCCTCTCGGACTTAACCGATCGTCGTGAGGGAAAGCCGGTTGGAGTCAGCTTTTTCGGTCTTTTGAGGCGAATAGTGCGCCTATTTAACGAAGAAGAGCGGAAAAGCTGGCCCAATCCGGCTTTTCCGCAGTAGGTCAGCGTTAAGTCCGACAGGCTGCTAAAAGCTCTGGCTACAACCTGCATTCCCGCTGGGTTAAACTCTGTGAGTGAGCCAATCACGCAACCACCTTGAGGAGTCTGAACATCAAGAAAAGAATTCTGTTCTATTACGGATTGAGTGTCTGCAGCATCGTTGCTGCCATTTTGTTGGTCGGCTGCAAGCCTGGCGATGCCGATGGCGAAGCTGATGCAGCAGCAGCCCGATCAGACCAGCAGACTGCAAGCACTGGCAGTCATAACGCAGCTGAAGTTGCTGATGCTCGCAGTAATGTGCAGACTCTGCAGCATTTGCTGAGCACTGATGATCCGGCATTTCTGAGCCGGCTGGATCTTATCAGCGGCCACTTGCTGGTCAGCAGACGGCTGCTCGAGCAGGGTCATGTTGCAGCCGCTACACTGCATCTTGAACACGCCACCGATGAGCTTTACAGCCAGATTGAAGGCGCCATTTCCAGCCGCGACCTGCCTGGCTTTGCCGCCGAACTACAGTCAGTGAGCGCTTCTATCGATGCTGTGACGGATGTTGAACAGGCATACCGTGATCTTCAGCAGGCCATTGCTAATCACAGCACAGCGGTCAGTAACAGTCACGATGATACTATTCTGCTGCAGCGCATCACGCGCCTGCTGCGCAGCGCTGCCGATGCATACGCCAGTGGCGTGGTCGCTGGTGAAGTCAGCAACCTGCATGACTATCAGACTGCCTGGGGTCATACCGAATTCGCCAGACAACTACTGGACTCGGTGTCAGACAATGCTGTGCGTGAACAAGCCGCAGCCTTGCTCGATGATCTACGACCGTTGTGGCCGGGATTGCTACCACCGCAGCAGGTCAGTGGCGATGCCGCGCAGATATATGGTGCCGCCGCACGCATGGAGTATCTTGCCTCCGGAATGGATGATTGAATACTATTTCCCAAGCGCTTGCCATTGCTGCATCTTCACTCCGCGAGGCTCGGGTCAAAAAAATCTGGTGACACTCATACCATATCCGACGTGCGGTTTGACGAGTTCCCGGTTGAAGGGCGTCAGCAGCTTGATTACTGCATTTGCAACAGGCTCACTGGGATCTTTTATGAGTCAGGGCAGAATCCAGCCCGCTACCTGAACACCCGACAAGCTCGGAACACCCACATCCCATAGCCGTTATCCTCCAACACTTTCAGTCTTTTGCCATAGTGGGTATGAGTGCTTGGTGTCCAGTTGCGTCCGCAGTTGCTTCCCCTCGAGAGTGCAGGTTTTCGACACTTCCTCGAAACAGAAGATGTTCTACGTTATCAGCTTGGTGCGCTCGTGAATGAGCGGCACACCGCGCCATTGGCTGATGACGAGCTGCCGCACTTGACCTGACCGATGTCATTCGCAGCCGTTGTGCCGCTGCCACATTTCGGGGTCATGTCCTTCGGGAACCGCTGCGCAAGGATCGCCGCCCGCCTCGGCATATCCGCGCAGTTGGGCATAGAGTTCGATCTGTTTTTCGGTGAGCAGGGGCAAGGTCTTCAGGTGCGCCGAAAGGTGAACGAGT
>CAZHRH010000012.1:19838-26312 GCA_964534475.1 uncultured Wenzhouxiangellaceae bacterium | reverse complement strand
CCCAACGTTTTTCTGGAAATTGATGACTCGGGCTCCATGGACTGGGAAGTGCTGACCAGTGAACATTTCATGTACTGCAGCTATATTCCATCTCCGGACAACGGCGCTACTTGTGCCAATTTTCAGCACAGTGACACCATGATTTTCCCGCGCCTGAACAACTTTAATCTGCGCAACTGGTTGTACTATTCGGATACCAATGACAACACCCTGGCGGAATCCTGTCAGGATTTTCAGGGTGGTGGAGCCTTCAACTCAGTGCGCCGCTGCGTTGCCAACGGCTACAACCCTATCGTTGATGAATGGCGGTTTTTTTCATCAGACCATAACTTGATGTATTTCAACCCGAATGTTGATTATCAACCTTGGGTCGGATTCCCCAACGCCAATTTTAACGCCGCCAGATCCAATCCGCAGCCCGGTAGCACCGGCAACGGCAATCTGGCTGATCTGAATGGTTTTGAGTTTGCGGTCTGGGTTGATTCTCGTGGCTATGTAGGCGCTCATCCTGATCCGGTGTCCACAGATATGACCAGCACACCTAACGGTGAAGTCGATCTGTGGGACAGCCACATCCGCGTGCGCGTTAACAACGGCAATTTCCAGTGCTGGAATGTGGATTATACGACTGCGGCATTCACGCCCACCCGACAGCAAAGCGGTATGAGCAATACTGCTTGTGCCCCCTTTATCAATAACCAGAGCCTGGGCGATTTGCAGCAGAACATCGCCAACTGGTATGAATATTCCAGACGACGCTCACTGATTACCCGTGGCGCGGTGGTACAACTGCTGGATGAGGTGCCCAATCTGCGCTATGGCATGAGCCTGATCAATGAATTTGCCTCGCTGTTTGTGGAAATGCCACCGGCCGGTGCCACCGCCCCGGACATTCAAATCCACAACGATGATTTAATCGATGATTTCCTTGATCATGACTGGCAGAACTTTGGCACACCCCTGCGCCTTGGTTTGCGTCGGGTGGGCGAGTATTTTGATGCCGCCAGCAACCCGCTTGATGAGGGCAGAACCAGTCCGATCATTGAAGCCTGCCAGAAAAACTTCGCTGTGACATTCACCGACGGCTTCTGGAATGGTGGCAACCCGGGTGTTGGTGACGTCGATGGTGATGGCATTGGAAACCGACTTGCCGATGTGGCGATGGAATTCTATAACCGCGATCTGGACACCTCACTGGATGATATCGTGCCAGTGGATGCCTTTGACACCAACACCGCGCAGCACCTGGTGTCATATACCATCGCGTTTGGATTGGAGGGTGCTCTGGTTGACAATGACGACGATGGCTGGCCCAACCCACCATTAGCGCGTAACAGCAACGTGTGGTGGAATGCCGGCGGCGGCGGTAACAGCAGCCGCGTGGATGATTTATGGCACGCCGCCTTCAACGCTCGCGGTGAATTCATATCTGCCAGCCGACCGGAACAGGTTGCTACAGCACTGTTGGACACACTACAGAACATTGTTGATCGCACAGGGACAGCGGCTTCAGCGGCTACCAACGGTGGTTCCATCTCGTCTGAAAGCCGGGTGTATCAGGCCATATTCAACAGTGAAGACTGGAGCGGCCAGTTGTTTTCTTTCAAAGTGCAAAATGACGGCACCTTAAGCACCACCCCGGAATGGGATGCTGGTGCACTGCTAAACGCCAGGTCTCCCAGTTACTTCTCAGGCAGCAGAACTATAATCACCACCGATCCTGCAACCAATAACTCTTATGAGTTCCTCTGGGGCAACCTGACCCCGGCGCAGCAAGCCATGCTTGATCAAGAACCAAACACTGGAATACCTGACGGACTTGGTGAACAACGGGTTAATATGATTCGCGGAGTTGACGTTAGCAACCCCCTGATACGCAAACCCGATAACAAATTGGGTGATTTGATCAATTCTGATCCAGAGTTTGTTGCCGCACCCAGATTCTTCTTTAACTTTGACGATTATCAAACATTCTTCATTAACAATGAGACCCGTAGACCAATGGTTTACATTGGCGGCAACGACGGAATGTTGCATGGGTTCGATGGTGTTACCGGTGAGGAAATGTTTAACTATATACCTTCCGCTGTCATACCAAGACTCAACCAGCTGACAGAACCTGCTTACAGTCATCAGTTTTACGTGGATGGTTCTCCAGTCTATGGAGATGTGCAGATTAGCGGCAACTGGACCAGCATTCTTACCGGTGGTCTGCGCAGTGGTGGGCAGGCCATGTACGCTCTGGATATCACCAACCCGGACAGTTTTACTGCCAGCAATGTTCTGTGGGAGTTCTCTGACGCTGATGATCCTGAACTAGGTTTTACATTTGCCAAACCTACCATAGTGAGAATGAACAACAATAAGTGGGCAGTGGTGTTCGGTAATGGCTACAACAACGCTGAGCCGGATGCTAACAGGCCGCCAGATTCGCAAGCGGGTGACGCAGCGCTTTTCATTCTTTTCATTGAAGACGGAGTCGATGGATTCCAGACTGGTGACTTTGTAAAAATCAAGACAAATTCAGGTACGCTGGCCAATCAAAACGGTCTGGGTTCAGTTGGTGCTGGTGATATCAATGGTGATGGCATGGTTGATGCACTCTATGCGGGTGACTTACAAGGCAACCTGTGGAAGTTCGATGTGAGCAGCACGAATCCTGCCAGTTGGAAAATCGACTTTGGAGGTGATGCCTTGTTCACTGCCGTCAACGGTGGCGGTGTTACACAACCAATTACCGGTGCACCCATCGCTGTTCCACATCCCCTGGGAATTGGGCAAGGTGTACTGGTGCTCTTTGGCACCGGAAAATTTATTGAGGGCCCTGATGCCAATCCACTGACCACACCTGAACAATCCTTCTACGCCATTTGGGACAGGGATTTATCCACGATAGTCACAGACACCAGCCATGATTTTGCACGATCAGATCTTGCCGAGATCAAGATAACAACCACTGGTAATCAGCGTTTCATCAACGAAGTTACCTCTACGGAGCCTATTTGGCTGGATAGCAGTGGCGTACCAGTGAATCGTGGCTGGTTTGTTGATCTGCCAGATCAAGGTGAACGCGTGATCCGACCAGCGCTTGCCCGCAGTGGTGTGGTGTTTTTCGTGACGCTGATTCCATCCGATGAGCCCTGTATACCTGGCGGAACGGGTTTCCTTATGGCTCTTGACATAAGCACTGGTGGGGTACCATCTCCTGAGAAGCTTGGATCACCAGCAGTTTTTGATACCAATGGTGATGGTGTGTTTGACGAGTTTGATAACCCCGGAGATGAAGTGGTAATCGGCCTTGAACAAGGCGGCATACCAGCCCTGCCTGCTGTCATATTTGATCCCAGACCGTTGTGTGTTCGAGATCCTGCTAATGCAGCATGCGACACTGATGGTGATGGTACTGTAGATGCGGATGAACTGCCTGTCCCGACATTTCCACCACCACTGAACAAACCTCGTTCCTGTGGTGCAGAGACCACGAGAATGTATCTGTACACGACAACGTCCAATGGCGGCATCACCAACGCCAGTGCCGCAATGGACACCTTGAGCTGTGGCCGAACCGCATGGAGACAACGGCAATGAAATGTAAACCATATACACCACAACCAGCTACCGTATTCGTGTCGAGTATGATGACTTTTGCTATATTGCTGGCTGTTCCGCTAGTTCATGGGCAGTCTTTAAGCTACGATCAGCAGACACGCCCACCGAGCGAGGAGAAACAGAATATAGCGGCGCAGCCCAACCGCAACGGTGTGTTTGAAGGTATTAATGTCAAGGATAATACCGTGGTGATCAGCGGCAAGGGCTATCCGGCGGTGATCAATCCGTCAAGGATTCCCACCCTGGCCAATGGCAATCCGATGCCGCCGACGATGATACCGGAAGGCGCCCGCATTCAATTCAATGTTGACAATGACGGGCGCGTCACAGCCATCTGGGTGGATGGCGATCTGACACACTGATGGTTAGCGTGCATATGACCAGATCAAGAAGTCAGGGCGGCTTTACCCTGATCGAACTGGTGGTGGCGATTGCCATTCTCGCCATTATCGTGGCCATTGCCGTGCCCAGCTACACCAACCAGGTGCTGCGCTCGAATCGCACCGAAGCGATTGATGAGTTGCTGCGTCAGGCCGGGCGGCAACAGGCGACCTATACGCGTACCAATCAGTTTGATCTACCTGCAACCAATCCTTTTACTATCAACAGTGGCCGTTACACGATTACTACCGCGCTCATTGCTGGCGGTCAGGGTTTTACGGTTACAGCAGCGCCTCAAGGCGCGCAGGTAAACGACGATTGCGGTGCCTTGACCATCAATCATCTCGGGCAGAAAACCGCAGCCGGAGATGATGAGAACTGCTGGGCCGGACGTTCGAATTAATGGCCTACTATTGTCGTTGCAGGCCTTGACCTTGGCGACCGGAACAGCGACAATAGAAGGCTTGATCCCCGGTAGCTCAGCTGGTTAGAGCGGGTGACTGTTAATCACTAGGTCGTTGGTTCGAATCCGACCCGGGGAGCCATATAAAACAATGACTTAGCATTCCGGTGCTGAGTCATTTTTTTTGCGGGTCACCAGACTGTTACCAGTGACGGAAATCCAATCATGGTTAAATGTCGGCTGCGCGATGCTTATCCGGCCGCAATAACGAGCCTTGGTTAAGCACTTAAAGTCTGCCGTCATACCGGCGTAGGCCGGTATCCAGTCATTGCAATCGTTGCGCATTAGCGAAACACAAAAGCTTACTGGTTTGGTGGTGTCGCTGCGCGACTGTGATATTTAAACTGGATTCCGGCCTGCACCGGAATGACGAGCGTCGTTTTGGCCGCAGATTTAGATTGACTGCATACCATGTGCGTGACTGCTCAAACATACTTCAGCCAAGCGGGTGAGCAGTTACATCCAAGGCTCAATAAAGTACCCGGCAGCGAATCGTGGCCGGGACCTGATGCAGTTGCTTGAGCAAATCAGTGGCGTCGTCGGTTTCCACGTCGATGATGACATAGCCCAGTTGATCACGCGTTTGCAGGTACTGCGCGGCAATATTGGCGCTGCTGGCTGATATGATCTGATTGATCTGTCGCAGCACGCCCGGCTCATTGTGATGAATGTGCATGATGCGATGGCTGCCGGCGTTATCAGGCAGGCTGACTTCAGGGAAATTGACCGCTGACTGGGTGCTGCCGTTGTCGCTGTAGCGGATCAGCTTGCTGGTGACTTCCAGCGCGATATTCTGTTGCGCTTCCAGCGTGCTGCCGCCGATGTGCGGACTGAGGATGACCTGATCGAATTTCTGCAGTTTGCTGACGAACGGATCGTCATTGCTCTTTGGTTCCTGCGGATACACATCCAGCGCAGCACCCGCCAGATGGCCAGACTCCAGCGCGTCATGCAGTGCGTCAATATTAATAATGTTGCCGCGCGCCAGATTGAGCAGATGCGCACCGGGCTTCATCTGCGCCAGCTCGGTGGCGGTGATCATGTTGGCGGTTTGCTCGGTGGCAGGCACATGCAGAGTCACCACATCGCTGTTGGCCAGTAGCTCCTGCTGGCTGTTCATGGCGCCGGCATTGCCCAGCGGCAGCTTGTTTTCGATGTCATAGAACAACACGCGCATGCCCAGGTTTTCCGCCAGGATGCCAAGCTGGGTGCCGATGTGGCCATAGCCGATGATGCCCAGGGTCTTGCCGCGCACTTCAAAGCTGCCGGCGGCAGATTTCAGCCACTGGCCGCGATGTGCGGCGGCATTTTTCTGCGGTATGCCGCGCAACAGCAGAATGATCTCTGCCAGCGCCAGTTCGGCCACCGAGCGGGTGTTGGAATAGGGGGCATTGAACACCGGAATACCGGCTGCAGCAGCAGCATCCAGATCGACCTGGTTGGTGCCGATACAAAAGCAGCCTATGGCGGTCAGCCTGGGTGCCGCAGCCATGATATCGGCGCTGATCTGGCTGCGTGAGCGGATGCCGAGGAAGTGCGTGTCAGCGAGCGCATTGCGCAATTCATCCGCGCCCATACCGGCTTTGTGTTCGACGATATTGTCATAACCGTGCTGGCGCAGATTCTCTGCAGCGTCGCTATGCACCCCTTCCAGTAGCAGAAAGCGGATCTTGTCCTTGGCCAGTGACAGGCGTTTGTTGTTCATAATGTTCATCAATGCCATGATAAAGCGAATCGCACTGCAATTGGCAGCGAATAACGAATGACAATGACCTTGATCAGCGCACGACCCGAGCAACGATGAACAGCATGGATAAAGTCTGGTTGCAGCAGCATCTGCCGGGCATAAATGCCAGTCTGGAAGCAGCCGATCTGGCCAGCTACGGCAGCGACTGGAGCAAGCTGCGCGCGCCGGCCCCGTCGGCAGTACTGTTTCCGGAGCGGAGCGAGCAGGTGCAGCAGATTGTTGACTGCGCCAATCGCCATGGCCTGGCACTGGTGCCGTCCGGCGGTCGCACCGG
>CAZHRH010000012.1:0-19738 GCA_964534475.1 uncultured Wenzhouxiangellaceae bacterium | reverse complement strand
CTGACGCGTGATCAGGTGCTCGGGCTGGAGGCAGTCAGCGGCAGCGGCGAACTGCTGCAGCTCAATCATGGCCTGATCAAGAACGCCACCGGTTACGACCTGCGGCATCTGTTGATTGGCAGTGAAGGTACACTGGCGGTGATCACCGCCGCCACGCTGAAACTGTGGCCGCATCCCGGCGCGCGCCAGGTGCTGTTGCTGGCGGTGTCCGGTCATCAGGCCTTGCTGCCGCTGTTCATTGCCGCGCGCCAGGCGCTGAACCTGTCGGCATTCGAGTTTTTTACCCATGATTGTGTGCGTCATGTCTGTGCCCATGCGCAGCTACAGCCGCCGTTGGAGCAGGCTGCGGACATGTATGTGCTGGTGGAATGCGATGCCGTCGCCGATGAGCAGGTGGCCGATTTCTTCGAGCAGGTATTCGAGCAGCAACTGGTCAGCGACGGCGTCATCAGCCAGTCGCAGCAGCACGCGCAGCAATTGTGGCAGTATCGGGAGCGCATCAGCGAGAGCATTGCCGGACACAGGCCATACAAAAACGACATCGCCGTGCGCATTACGGCGGTGCCGGAACTGCTGCAGCAACTGGACGAGTTGATCCAGCGGCATTACCCAGATTTTGAAGTGCTCTGGTATGGCCACATCGGTGACGGCAACATCCACATGAACGTGCTCAAGCCGGAATCTTTGTCAGCGGATGCTTTCAAACAACAGTGCGAACAGGTCAATGAGCAGGTGTTTGACTGCATCCAGCGGCTGGCCGGCAGCATTTCCGCTGAGCACGGCGTCGGCTTGCTGAAACAGCCCTGGCTGCAGTACAGCCGCTCCCAAAACGAAATCGACATCATGCGCGAGATCAAGTCGACGCTGGATCCCGGCGGCATACTCAACCCCGGCAAGTTGCTGTAACATCCTGTCTGAGTTGGCCGATCGTCACGAGGGAAAGCCTGGTTGGAGTCAGCTTTTTCGGTCATTTGAGGCGAATAGTGCCCCCACCCCGGCCCTCCCCCGCTTTGCAGGGGAGGGAGATGGGCAGTGTTTGGCTTCATCTTGGTGGTAACGATTGGGTTGTCATCGGTCTCGCGGCGTTCCTTCCGCTCGCACTGCGTGCGGCTTTTAGCCGACCCGATCAGCTATCCTGCTGATCGGTAGGGCAGTGGAGAGATCTTATCGTTGGGCTGTGTATGCAAAGAGTAGAGCCAGAGACTTCAGCAGCCAGACACCACGCCTGGCTGCCTGCCGCGCCTTACCCTGAACGCTGAAAGACCAACTTTATACGTTAGGTTGAAGTAACCCTGTGATCGCCTGCGGTTCAATCCAGTGAGGTCATTCAGCGCAGATTTTCTTCCGTGTACAAGGACAGCTCGATCAATCTTTCCAGCAATTGATCAGCGGGCTGGCCGGGAAAGTTTTTCAGCACCAGTTCCTTGGCGTACAGGCGGCTGATGTAGCGCAACTTGGCCGCTTTGGTTTTCGAGGCGTGGACAAAATCGCGGTGACCATTGTTGATAATGATGACATTCTGCTCAGCATTGAATCGCGAGCGCCACAGCTTGCCGGCAGCGCGTTCAAATGTATAGCCGGGCAAGCCCTGGCGCGGACTGGTGGACTCGCGTGTTTCCGGCAGCAAGGTGTCGGTCACTGTGATCAGGGCGTCGGCTTCGACGCTAATATCGTTCTGGCTCACGATGAGATGCAGTTGCACCAGTCCAGGCTCCTCCGCAGCGGTAAAGGTGGCAATTTCGCCGTCGCTGTTGTCGAGCACGCCGGCAGCATCAATGATTTGCCACTGGAAGCGCAGATCATGCTCGACCAGCAGCCGTTTCTTGTCGCGACAGACCGCGCTGAAATTGCGCGACTTTCCTACCGGCACCACGCAGGAGGTTGGTGCAATCCGCACCGAATGCAGCGGACCGGCGTAGTCGAAAAACTGTTTTTGTGGAACATCCTGTGCCGCCTGATCGTGGTCTTCGGCATGGCCTGGCTGCTCGCCTGAAACCCCACCGCCATGGGCCTCGGTTACGCCGGCCATCATCTCTGCTCTGCCATTGCTGTCCCTGTTTTTGGCCTGGTCTCGGGCTTGGCGATGCACATCAAACCAGTCATATTCCTCGGCGGGCAGCGTCAGCAAGGCTTCCTTGAAGGCTTTATGAATGGTGCGCAGCATATTGCGACTGGCGCGCTCGTTTTCTGCGCGTCGTTGCTGTTCGACCAGGGCCAGCAAATGGGTCTGCAGCGGTTGCAGCGCTTCTACAAAGGCCGCAAAGCGATCGTCATGCAATATGCCGGTTCTACTGGCAGGCGTCAGGTTGAGGAAACTGGCGTCGATAATTCCTTGCAACACGCCCTCGTTCCAGGGGCTGTGCTGGAAAGCAGGAAGTTCAGTCAGATGCTCGATCACACGCGTGCCATTGCGAAACAGGGACACCGTGTTGCTGCTGTCAGGCTCGGACAGGTACAGCTCTGCATGAACCTCACCGAACGCACAGCTTGGCACAGGTAATTGCTGCAAGGCTCGACCGGTGAATTGACGCGGCTCAACCTTGAACTCCTTGCGCGAGATTCGATCGATCACTTTCAAATTGACCCCCGTGCTGCGAATCCGCTCACGCAGTTCAGACGCCAGATACCATTGCAGCTTGTCGCCACTCAATGCGCGCAGACCCGGCAGCAAGGGCGCAATGTTGAGTTGCGTACCGGTTTTGCTGAACAATAACCTGCGTTGCTGCACTTTGTAGGATGGATCGCCCTTCTCCATATGCATGGTGTAGGTGCGGCCATCGGTGCCAGCGCAGGTCATGCTCAAATGCTCGCCGACGGTCCAGAAGCTCAACAGACCGATACCAAATTCACCCTGCAGCCCATCCGCACCGGCTTGTTTAAGCTGCCTCTTGACGGAATCACAGATGTGTGTTGCAACATAATGAAAATCAGGAAGTCCGGCAGCATTCAAGGGCACGCCCTGGCCATCATCGACGATGCGCAAATACTGCTCGCCGCGCTCACGGCCGCGGGTGATGGTGATCTCGCTGGCACCTGCGTCAATGCTGTTTTCGACGAACTCAGCGACTGCCTTGAGCGGGTTGTTTTGCGACAGGGCGATGATGCGAATGGCGTTCCAGTCATCACCAATGCGGAGTTTTCCTGCCTTGCGCGATTGACGTTTTCTGGTTGGAGTGGGTGCCATTGAGAGCCATCCATTCAACGTGAGCAAATAATCATAACTGAAATGCAGTCGCTGTAGGCGCACAAGCGGCAGCAGTTTGTGCCTCTGCTGCTTGTTGGGGCTGTAGTTTGCAGGATTTTATTGACTGCGGTTCAGGCATGGTTCAGTCACCTGCGCTACTATTACCATTGTCACAAATCAGTGCAGGAGTGCCAGCATGAACAGACCATCGTGCAGTCAATCGTGGCGAAATTTTACTCACTCAAGCAGAATGTGGCTGTTGTTGGCTGCGTTGACGCTGCTGTCTGGCTGCGCCGGACACGGTGTCTATGACAGTTACAGCAGTGATGAATACGTTTATGCCGATGTCGTCGCCGCCACCCCAGTGTATGGCCAGGTACAGGTGCCGGAAGTACGTCAGGTCTGCCGGGAAGAGCAGGTCACCTACAAGCGTCGAGCTAATCCGGCGGGTGCCATTTTCGGTGCCCTGATCGGTGCCGGTATCGGCAATGCCATTGATGGCGGCTATCGGCGCACAGCGGGCACGCTGATTGGTGCCGCCGCAGGTGGTGCCATCGGCCAGGGCATCGCCAGCGAGGCAGCCGGTCCCGGTCGCTCCGAGGTCTATGAAGTCTGTGACGACATCACCGAATACCGCACCGAACGCGGCGTCACCGGCTATGAGGTCACTTACGACTATCAGGGTTATCAGAGTCAGCTTTACATGGATTACAATCCAGGTAAGCAGGTACGCGTGCCGCTGGCTCAGCTTGGCCCGCAAGCCCAGCCGCGTGGCGTATACGAGGGCAGTTATCGGCGTCCGGCCTATTGAAGCAGCATTGTTGCGGCGATTGCCCAGCACATAGCTGCTAGCAGGCGAACAGCATCTGTTTGTGTCAGAATAGTTGCCGGATACAAACGCAACATTATTGCCAGTCACCATGAGTAATCGCATCGAGATGATTCGCAGCGCGCTGCAGCAGTCGCTGGCACCCAGCGCGCTGGATATTGAGGATCAAAGCCATCTGCATGCCGGTCACGCCGGAGCACGTGACGGTCGCGGCCATTTTCATGTCAGCATAGAAGCAGAAGCCTTTGCCGGGCTCACACCAATGCGTCGGCACAAACTGATTTACGCGGCTCTTGGTGAATTGATGCAAACCGATATTCACGCGCTGAGCATTACTGCCACGGCACCTGTATCGGACTCACAACGGCAACAGGCTGAATCAAGATAGTACTATAGATTTAGCTTTAATAAACTCATATAAATACATGAAATATAATGCAAAATAGAAAACACTTCTTTGCCTTTACCGGCCTTTTGCTGGTGCTGGTCGGCTGCCAGTCAGAAGCACCGGACCTGTCAATACCGGCGGTGGCAACGGTCGATGATGTGCCGATCACGCGCCAGGTTCTGAACACCTATCTGCGTCAGCAGGGCATTACTGATCCCACGGCGGAGCAAAATAGCGAGGCACTGGAAAACCTGCTGCAACTGTATGTGGTTTCTTCAGCGGCTGCCGACGACAGTGAGTTCATGCAGCAAGCTGACCTGCAGGCAGAGCTTGAACTGGCACAGCGACGGGTGCTGTTTGAGCGTTACGCGGCCGATTATGTCGAGCGCTTCCCCGTGTCTGATGAACAGCTACGCCAGCAGTATGATGAAACAGTGGCTGCCAGCGGCGGTAAGGAATACCGCCTGGAAACACTGACTTTCACCCAGCAGGCTGATGCCATGCAGGCGCTGCTGCGCTTGCAGCAAGGTGACAGCAGTTTTGCCCAACTGGCTGCACAAAACGGCAGTGATAAGCTGGACTGGACCAATGCCGCAGCGTTGCCGAAAGCGTTTCGCGATGCGCTGAAACAAACGGCCGTCGGCGAGCTGGTGGCGGTGCCGCTGCAAGCAGGTGGTGACTGGCGCGTGGTACGTGTTGTTGATGCCCGCGCCTTTTCTGCGCCAGCATTTGAGCAGGTCAGTGACGGCATGCGCAGGGACATTAACCGGAAAAAAGTGCAGGCGTGGATGCAGACGCTGCGCGAGCGCGCCGAGATAGAATTGGAAAATATCAGCGTCGATCACTGACTGTTTTGATTAAGGCAATTCGACCGGCGCCGGCGCTTGCCAGTCGGGATCACGATGTTCCACCACCACCTTGGTGTAAATACCGCCACGAACATTGAAGTCGGCACTCAGACGCATGAATTTGGGCGCCGTTGCGGCCACCAGATCATCCAGAATCTGATTGCTCACCGCCTCATGAAACGCGCCCTGGTCGCGATACCACCAGATGTACTGCTTGAGTGATTTCAGTTCCACGCAGAGCCGGTCGGGCACATACACCAGCGCCAGTTCAGCAAAATCGGGCTGGCCTGTTTTCGGACACAGACAGGTAAACTCCGGAATATCTATGTGAATGCTATAATCGCGGGCTTGTGTATTGCCGTCTGCTGCCTGCGGATTGGGAAAAACTTCCAGATCACGGCTGGGGGTCATTATTGGCTTGCTGTTGCTGTTCATATCATTGACTTGTATTGCGATGGTGGGTCATGCGGATATGCTAACCCAACCGCACTGTATCTGCCTTGTGGGTAGCTTTATGAAACATCCTGGTTAAGGATTCCAGAACAACAATGCGATTAACAGCAATCAAGATGGCCGGCTTCAAATCCTTTGTGGATCCGATCACGGTCAGCTTTCCAGACAATATGACCGCCATCGTCGGCCCCAACGGCTGTGGCAAATCCAACATCATCGATGCGGTGCGCTGGGTCATGGGCGAATCATCTGCGCGCCAGTTGCGTGGTGAATCCATGAGCGATGTCATCTTCAGCGGCTCCGGTCAGCGCAAGCCGGTGGGCATGGCCAGTGTGGAATTGTTGTTTGACAACAGTGATGGCCGCGCCGGTGGCGAGTATGCCGGCTACAACGAAATTGCCGTGCGCCGCCAGCTCAGTCGCGATGGCACCTCAAGCTACTACCTCAATGGCACCCGCTGCCGGCGCAAGGACATCACCGACCTTTTTCTCGGCACCGGGCTCGGCCCACGCAGTTACTCCATCATTGAGCAGGGCATGATCTCGCAAATCGTCGAGGCGCGGCCGGAAGAATTGCGCAACTACCTGGAAGAAGCGGCCGGGATTTCACGCTATCGCGAGCGACGCCGGGAAACCGAGAACCGCATCCGCCATACCCAGGAAAACCTGGATCGCCTGAATGATCTGCGCACCGAGGTGAGCAAACATCTGCAAAAACTGCAAAGTCAGGCGCGCGCGGCCGAGCGCTACAAAAAACTGCAGCAACAGTCGCGTGAGCTGCAGGTTACGGTGCAGGCAAGCCAACTGCAACAACTGCGCGCGCAGTTGCAGCGCAGTGACGACCACAGCAAACAAAAAGAACTGGAGCTGCAGCAGGCACTGGCCGATCAGCGCCGCCAAGAGGCGGCTCAGGAGCTGTTGCGGGAGCAGCAGAACAAGGCCCAGGAGCACGTCAACTCAGTGCAGGCACAGGCCTATGAGATTGGTGCTGCCATGGCACGTCTGGAACAAACCATCCAGCATCAGCAGGAACTGCGCCAGCGCCAGCAGCAGGAACTGGAAAAACTGCAGCAACGCAGTGAGGAGTATCAGCAGCTGCATGCCAGCGACGCCGAGCGCATGCAGGAACTGCGCGACACGCTGCAGCACAAGGAGCCTGAACTCGAGCAACTGCAGCAGCAGGGGCAAAAGCTGGGCGAACAACTGCAACAGCTCGAGCAGCAGTGCCAGCAGCACCAGCAACAGATAGAACAACAACAGCGCGCCAGCGCGGATCAGCGCCAGCAGCACGAGGTTCTGCGCACGCGCATCGCGGCAATTGAAGAACAACAACAGCGCGATCAGCAGCAATTACAGCAGTTGCAGCATGACGACAGCAGCAGCAAAACAGCGGAATTGTCACAGCAGATTGCGGCAGCCGATGAACAACTGCAACGCTGCAGCGATCAGCTCCAGCAGCGACAAAGCCAGCACGAGCACAATCAGGAACAACTGCAGCAGGCCCGCCAGCAGCGCCAGCAACTGTCCGAGCAACTGCGCGCCTGTCAGGATGAAATCAGCCAGCTCAAGGCGCAACAGCAGTCGCTGCAGGCCCTGCAGCAGGCGGCATTGGGCGAGGATCGCACCGAGCTGCAGCAGTGGCTGCAACAGCACGACCTGGATAGCCTGCCGCGATTGACGCAGATGATCGATACCGCGCCGGCGTGGACGCTGGCCGTGGAGCTGGTGCTGGCTGATTTGCTGCCGGCGCTGGTGACCCCGGACTGCAGCGCACATGCTGATGCCTTGCTGCAGGCGGCAGCGCAACTCGGTGAAGATGATCTGGTGTTACTGCAAAGCGATGGCGACATTCAAGCTACGTCGTCGTCGGCTGCAGCCACGCTGGCCGATCAGGTCAGCGCGCCAGCGGCGATCAAACGCCTGCTGGCACAAGTGCGCTGCGCGGATGATTTGCAGCAGGCGTTGGCGCAGCAGGCTGAACTCCCGTCCGGCCAAAGTTGCATCACGCCACAAGGTGAGTGGGTCAGCGCAGACTGGGTGCGCATCGCTCACGGCCAGGATCCGACCGCCGGGTCCCTGCAACGTCAGCAGCGAATGCGCGAGCTGGAACTAAAGTTGCAGCAGCTTGCGCAATTGGCCGCTGATCTGCAGCAGCGCAACGCTGCTGCACGGGAAGCACTGCAGGCGGCCGAGCAGGCCATTGAGCAGAGTCGACAACAAGCCAACCAGGCCCACGCCGAGCACAGTCAGCAAGCAGCAAAGCTGCATGCCTTGCAGGAGCGCGAACAGTTGCTGAGTGACCGTCAGCAAGCCAGCCTGAAGCAGATACAGCAACTGCAGCAGCGTCAGCAACAGGCGGCAGAACAAGGCCAATCCATGCAGCAGCAGGCGCAGCAACTGGCCACGGCCATCGGTGCCGATGAGCAACAGCAGCAGACATTGCGCGCCGGGCTGGAAAAGCTGCAGCAACAGCGCGACGCGGCGCGCCAGGCGCTGCACGAACATAACGCCCGGGAGCGCGAACTGGCGGTCAGCGTGGAGTCAGCGCGAGCCAGTCTGGCTTCGTTGGAAAATGCCATGCAGCGCGGGCAGTCCCAGGTTGAAGAGGCGCGCGCGCGCCAGCAGCAGTTGCGCGAGCAACTGGCATCGGCTGAGCAGCCGGGTCAGGCTGAGTCCGAGCAGCTCGAACAATACGGTCAGGACAAGCTGCAGATCGAACAGCGCATGCAGGATGCACGCATCCGTGTTGACGAATTGACCACGCAACTGCAGGAAGTCGGACAACAGCGCCAGCAGGCCCAGCAGCAGGCGGAATCACTGCGCGAGCAGGTGTCCGAGCACAAGCTGCAGCGACAGTCACTGCAGATCAACAGCGACAACTTAAGCGCTGCCATCCAGCAGCTCATGCCGGATACCGACATTGACAGCCTGCTGCAGCAACTCGATGCAGACTTCGATCTGGACGCAGCCAGCGAACAGCTAGAGCGCTTGCAGCAGCGTATCACGCGCATGGAGCCGATCAACCTGGCGGCGATCAGTGAGTTTGAGCAGGAGCAGGAGCGCAAGAACTATCTCGATAGCCAGAATGATGATCTGGAACAGGCGCTGGCAACGCTGGAAAAAGCCATAGCGCGCATCGACAAAACCACGCGCACGCGCTTCCGCGACACTTTCGAACAGGTCAACCAACAAATGGAAGTGCTGTTTCCGCGCCTGTTCGGCGGTGGTCATGCCTATCTGGAGTTGACCGGCGATGACTGGCTCAGCGCCGGTGTCTCGATCATGGCGAGGCCGCCGGGCAAGCGCAACAGCAGTCTGCACCTGTTATCAGGCGGGGAAAAGGCGATGACCGCTGTGGCGCTGGTGTTCTCGATATTCTCGCTCAATCCGGCGCCGTTTTGTCTGCTGGATGAGGTCGATGCACCGCTGGACGATGCCAATGTCGAGCGCTTTTCCAGTCTGGTGCGAGAGATGTCCGATCGGGTACAGTTTCTGGTGGTCACCCACAACAAGGCGACCATGGAAATGGCCGGACAGTTGTGCGGCGTGACCATGCGCGAAGCGGGTGTTTCCAGGCTGGTGTCGGTGGATATCGAACAGGCGGCCACCATGGCAGCGGCAGGCTAGCGTCTATGACAGTGGCAAGGCATAATTGCTGACATGGAGTATTTTCGCTGGATTCTGGTTGCCGTCGGCGTGCTGATTCTGCTCGGTATCGTGTTGTTTGCCAATCCCGAGCGCAAGCAATCGATGACCAAGCGCAGCAGAAAAGACGGCAAATCTAGCGCTGAGCGTCGCGAACCGGTGCTGGACATGGATGAGGATCTGTATCTGGCGCGGCAGCAAACCATCGATGGCCTGAATGCCGAAGATGAACCTGAACATAAAGACCAAGCACCCGCATCAGCGCCCGCTGCGGATACTGCCAGCACGAGCAGGAACAGCGACGGCAACAAACAAGCCGCCAGCAGCGAACATCCACAGCAGCCCGCATATGCCCCACAGCACGCCGCCACCGCTGCCGAAGCCGGGTCCGCCGGCAGCACGTCCAACGCGGACAGCGTCGAGCAACTGTTCAAGAACAATGTGTTTTCGCTATATATTGTGGCGCAGCGGCGGGAACCCATCGCCGGTGTTGAATTGCTCAATGCAGCGCTCAAGGTCGGGCTGGATTTTGGTGAACACAACATATTTCATCGCATCCATGCAGAGACCGGCGAATCGGTCTTTTCCATGGCCAATCTGACCGCGCCCGGCAGCTTTGATCCGACCGCGTGGAACCTGTTCGAAACACGCGGTGTGTCCTTGTTCATGCCGTTGCCGGGACCGGTGGGCGCCATGAACGGCTGGGATACCATGCTTGCCGCTGCCGAGCGTTTGTCGTCACTGCTATCGGCGCGCGTCGTCAATGCCAGCCGCGAACCGTTGAACCGGCAGGCTGTGGCACAGATTCGGGAACACATGCGACAGATTGATCGGCGCCGGCAATGAGCGCCCGACAGGAGATCGAACGCTTGCGCGAGCAATTGCGCGAGCACAATTACCGTTATTACGTACTCGATGATCCCGCCATCAGCGATGCCCAGTACGATGCCATGCTGCGCCAGTTGCAGGATATGGAACAGGCTCATCCGGAGCTGATTGATCCCGACTCGCCAACGCAGCGAGTTGGCAGCAAGCCAGCGTCGGCGTTTACCGAAGTCAAGCACAGTGTGCCCATGTTGTCGCTGGCCAATGGCTTTGCCGAAGAAGAAATCCGCCAGTTTGATCAGCGCATCCGCAAGACGCTGGCGCAGGAGCGCATGGATTATGTGGCCGAACCGAAGCTGGACGGTCTGGCCATCAGCATCCTCTACCGCGATGGTCACTACCTGCGTGCAGCCACGCGAGGTGATGGCCGCAGCGGCGAAGAGGTCACGGCCAACGTGCGCACGATCCAGGCGGTGCCGCTGCAGTTGCGTCACGAGATCAGCGGCGAGATAGAAATTCGCGGCGAGGTCTACATGCCGCGCAGCGGTTTTCTTGCCTATAACCAGCGCGCGGAAAAGCAAGGCCACAAGCCGCTGGTCAATCCACGCAATGGCGCCGCCGGCAGCCTGCGCCAACTGGATCCTGAAATCACCGCCAGCCGCCCGCTGGCATTTTTTGCCTACAGCCTGATGTGGCAGGACGATGAACAGTTGGCGCATGCACCGACCACACAGTGGGACATACTCCAGTGCCTGCGAGAACTGGGTCTGCCGGTGTCTGCCCGCGCCAGCCTGCTGCACGGGATTGATGCCTGTCTGCAGCATTACCAGGCACTGGCCGATGAGCGTGATCAGCTTGATTACGATATTGACGGCGTGGTGTACAAGGTCAACCGTCTGCACTGGCAACAGCAGCTTGGTTTTGTCAGTCGCGCCCCGCGCTGGGCCATCGCGCACAAATTTGTCGCCGAACAAGCGCAAACGACATTGCAGGACATCGACATTCAGGTCGGCCGCACCGGTGCACTGACGCCGGTGGCGCGACTGGCGCCGGTGTTTGTCGGCGGTGTCACCGTGACCAATGCCACCTTGCACAACATCAACGAGATCCGCCGCAAAGACGTACGCCCCGGCGATCAGGTCATTGTGCGCCGTGCCGGTGATGTGATTCCGGAAATCGTGCGTGTGGTCAGCAGTGGTGATCAGCAGCGCGCCGATCCTTTCGTGATGCCGAGCCAGTGTCCGGTCTGTGGCAGCGCCACCGCAATGGAAGACGGCGGGGCCATCGTGCGCTGCACCGGTGGTTTGATCTGCGCGGCCCAGCGCAAGCGCGCGCTGGAGCATTTTGCCAGCCGCAAAGCCATGGACATCGATGGTCTGGGCGAGCGACTGATCGCCGATCTGGTCGATTTTGGCTATGTCAAAACCATTGCCGATCTGTATCGTCTGCAACTGGATGATCTGCTGGCGATGAAACGCCGCAGCGACGAACGCGATGGCAGCACGCCGGAGACGGTGAAACAGGGCAAAGTGGCGACGCTGTGGGCAGAAAACCTGCTGGCCAGCATCGAGCGCAGCCGCAAGCCGACGCTGGCGAGATATCTATATGCTCTGGGCATCCCTCTGGTGGGCGAGGAAACCGCCCGCGATCTGGCCGCCTGGTTCGGCAGTTTTGCGCGCATTCGCAAGCTGCATTGTTTCACCCTGGTGCTGGTGCCGGGCATTGGTGCCAAGGTGGCGACTGCCATTGCGGCATTTTTTGCCGAAGATCACAACGAGGAAGTCATCGCGGCTCTGCTTGAGGAGGATCGCATCGAGCTGCAGGATGAGCATGCGCCAGCGGCCAGGGTGCGCGAGCTGCTGCATATGAAATCCTTGCTTGAGGCAGCGAAGTCGCATGCCTACAGCATCCCGTCGATCGATCAATTGAGCACTGTTGATTCGGTGCAGGCACTGGAAGCCAGCGATACAGGTGCATTACAGAAGCTCGGATTAACTTCAGGTAATGCTGATAAATTACTGAATATCATACAAGATACTGATCTCATATCTGAACTGAAGCAGGCCGAAAGCAATTTCGTCGAGCTCAGACAGGCCCTGCCTGCGAATGCCGCAGCGGATGCACAAGCCCGACTGCCGCTGACCGGCAACACCTACGTGCTCACCGGCGCGTTGGATTCGATGACCCGTGATGAGGCCAAAGCGGCGCTGGAAAAACTGGGCGCCAATGTCACTGGCAGCGTCTCCGGCAAGACCACGGCGGTGATTGTCGGCAGCGATCCCGGCAGTAAAAAAGACCGCGCGGAAAAGCTCGGCGTCAGCATTCTCGACGAGCAGGCCTTATTGGCGTTGTTGTCTGCTCAGGATTGATGATTGTTGTCATGCCGAAATGACGCCGACGATGGGCTGGTTACTGGCCCACCACGGACATCAGTACCGCCAGTGAATCCTTGCTGGTGGCGTCGTGATGCCACAGCGTGCTGGCTGCTTCCAGGTCAAGTTTTTTCTGGCCGTCTGCCAGTTTGTGCAGTGCCGGTATGATGCCGGCAGCATTCAGGGTATCGACGACATAGCGATCCAGATCAGCGGCGTAGGGCTCGCCGAGAATTTTTCGTACCGCCTGGTTGGCTGTACGCATGTCAAAAGGAAACAGATGCTTGCCGCTGAGCATGCGGTATTGATCGGAAATCGCCTGCATGGCACTGCGTGAACAGTAGGCATCATCGAGCAGACCCAGCATGCCCATGTTGTCCGGTATCAGATCCTCATCGTGCTCCCAGTAGCGGCGCAGTGAATCCAGGATCAGTTCCATCGGCTCGCTCAGCCCGGCATGTTCGGCGGCCACGCTGGCCACTTGTAACACATAAGGCACCTGCAGGATGTAGTCTGATAGCAGGCCGGCAGCTTGTTGCAGCTCATCTGCGCTGGGTGAGCGTTGCTCACGCTCGGCGATGGCAGCGAGCAGTTCACAGATGTCATCGAGACAGCCATCATCCTGCTGAATCTTCTCGATGACGCTTTCAATGTGATGCTTGTCCATTGCCTTGGCCATTACTCGAATCCTGCTGGCTGATGATTAATGCTGTTTGCCGTCGCTTGCGATTGTCGCAGTATAATGCAGGACATGCCAGCATGCCGCTGAATCAATCTGCAGTATGGCAAAATAGCTGCCATCTCGCAGCATATCGATCAGCACAGGCATTTTATTGTGACCACAGCAGTACGCAAACCAGAACCGTTCGCCAACAACCCGCAAGCACTATTGCAGCACAGCACTCTGTTGCTCGACCGGGCGCAGGTAGAAGCTGCCGTTGATCGCTGGTCGATTGCCGTTGGCGCGCGCCTGACGCTGCTGGATGCCGCTGTCCCGATCATTGCCCTGGTGATCATGCGCGGCGGCATGCAGCCGGCAGTGTGGCTGCTGCAGCGTCTGGCGCAGCCGCTGGTGATTGATTCGGTGCAGGTCACGCGCTACCACAATCGCACCCGGGGTGAGCAACTGCAGTGGCGCTTGCGGCCGGCCGTCAGCGTGCGCGACGCTGCCGTGCTGCTGATTGATGATATTTTTGATGAAGGCCATACCATGGCAGCGATCAAGGACTGGTGTCTGCAGCAGGGCGCGGCACACATCATCACCACGGCGATGGTATGCAAACAGCACCAGCGCGGTTTGCCGCGCGATTGGCTGGATCTGCACGCACTGACGGTACCGGATCAGTATGTGTTCGGTTGCGGTATGGATATTCACGGCCACTGGCGGCATCTGCCGGACATTCACGTCTATCAGGGAGATACAGCTCATGACTGACACGTTTGGTTTGATCGCCGGAACCGGCTTCAGCGACTGGCTGGACAGTGAACGCAAACATCTGATCAATACCCCCTATGGTGACATGTCGGCTGCCGTGGTCGAGGCCAGGCTGGGGCAAAGCAAGGTGTTTTATCTCGGCCGCCACGGCATACCGCACACACTGGCCCCGCACCTGGTCAACTACCGTGCCAATCTGTGGGGCTTGCGCGAATTGGGCATCAAGCAGGTTATCGCCGTCAACGTAGTCGGCAGCGTGCACCGGCACTGGCCCGGCGGCAGCCTGGTGGTGGCCGATCAGATCATCGACTACACGCATGGCCGCGCACACACTTTTTATGACGGTGTCACCCGCGACACATCGGCGCCCAAACCGGTGCAGCACGCAGAATTCACCGAGCCCTACGATCAACTGCTGCGCCAGGCACTGCTCGATGCCGGTGCCAGAGCTGGTCTGGAACTGATTGACGGCGGCGTCTACGCCGCCACCCAGGGACCACGACTGGAAACCGCCGCTGAAGTGCGCCGCATCATCCACGATGGCGGCGAGTTGATCGGCATGACCGGCATGCCGGAAGCAGCCCTGGCCAGAGAACTGGGCATGCCATACGCCAGCCTGTGTCTGGTCAGCAACCTGGCCGCCGGCATCAGTAACGAGGAGCTCAGCATCGATGCCATCATGGCGACGATAAAAGCCAGCGCCGAACGCGTCAGACAACTACTCAGCGCGATCGAGCTTGCTGCGGTAACGAATGAATCTGCTGATAGTGCAGCGAGCGGAGGGATCTAAAGTTGGCCTGTCATCCCGCAAAGTCTTCATCTGCGAGCAAAGCGTGGCAGTTAACGAGCGGAGTAATCTAAACCCGTGCTGTCATCCCATGCCGAACGCGAGCAATTCTGAAGCCAAACATCGCTCATCTCCCACCTCTGCGCAGCGGGAAGGCCCGGAGTGGGGATGCTTCAGACTGACTGAGCATGAGACTCACTTTGAATCTAAACATCGCCCCTGCCCCTCCCCCCCTGCGCAGTGTGGAATGCCCGGAGTGGAGATACTTCAGACAGACTGAGCACAACACCCACATTGAAGCCGAACATCGCCCCTCTCACTCCACTGCGCAGCGGGGGAGGGTCGGGGTGGGGGCATATCATCCCTTCACGACTCAGTAGTGCATCAGGTTCTACATCGGCCCAAGCATCCCCCCATCCCAACCTTCCCCCGCTCGCGGGGGAAGGAGCTGCCCCTCATCAGCAGATAGTCATTCCCAGTGTGTCAAGCTGTCAGCCGCTGTTTACTGCTCCATGTTCACATCCTGAATAATGCTTATTTGATCAAGCCATATCAAAAAACCAAACAACGCCTCGGACATTCCCTTCCTCACCAAACACAGCGGCGCTGACCAAGCTACTCATGTCGGTGACGCTGAGCTCCCTCCCCAGACCAACAGAGCATGCGCAGACAAAGCCATTGATGATGGTGATGCTGAGCACCCTCCCCTGCGTAGCGGGGGAGGGCCGGGGTGGGGGCATATCATCCAGGACGATCGCAACCAATACTGAAGCTGAACATCGCACCTCTCCATCCCTGCGTAGCGGGGCAGGCTTTCATCTGGGGTGGGGGCACAACGGCAAGAAGGCGAGCCCGCCACCGCGCAATTTCGACGGCAAATCCCAGTGTAACGATCGCGTCGCGGAACGCGGTAATTTGAGCATATCCGCCGCTATTCGCGAGTATCGAAGGTCACCGATAATTCCTTGCCCATGGATAAACAAAAACGTTAAAATGATAGGCATTCCTCGGGGTGGTAGTTACGCCTGAGACGCCCGACAGGGTGAACCCGTTGAACCTGATCCGGTTAATGCCGGCGTAGGGACAGGAACCAGGAAGCGTCCGGGATGATTTTGCCCGGCAGCTTCCGGCAACCCCACGTGCATACCGGGTCTCCAACTGCCTTGTTAATGGAGACTCATGATGAAAACATTTCTGCTTCTTGCGGGCCTTATGCTGCTTATGCCCGCAGGCCTGACGGCCGAAACCGAGAACGATCCTCAAACCGACGACGACCCACAAACGGAGGAACTACCGCCTGTTCGGGTCACGGCCGATTTTCGCCAGGCCGGGCTATTCGATCTTAGCGGCAGCACGACCGTGATCGACGGCGAGACGATAAGACAGCGCAATGCAACACATCTGGAGCAGGTGCTGAACCTGGCGCCCAACGTGAATTTCTCTGCCGGCGCCTCGCGTGGCCGCTTCTTCCAGATTCGCGGCATCGGCGAGCGCAGCCAGTTCGTCGAGCCGGTCAACGCCTCGGTGGGCCTGCTGGTCGACGGCATCGACATGAGCGGCATCGGCGGCGCAGCCACGACGCTGGATATCGAGCAGGTGGAGATTCTGCGCGGACCGCAGGGCACCTTGTTCGGTGCCAATGCGCTGGCCGGGATGATCAACATGGTCTCCGGCCGCCCAACCGAGGTTGTCACCGGTCGGTTCGAGACGCGTGTGGCCGAGTACGGTACCCGAACCTTTGAAGGCGTGCTCTCGGGTCCGTTCAGCGATACGCTTGGATACCGCGTGGCGTACTCGAATCACCAAAGCGACGGCTTTCAGGACAATGCCTTTTTCGGCGTTCGCGACAACGCAGACTTCGATGAGCAGACGCTGCGTACCAAGCTCGCCTGGCAGCCGCACGAAGATCTGCGGGTGGATCTGACCGGGCTCTACCTGGACGTCGACAACGGCTTCGACGGCTTTTCATTGGACAACACCCGCACCACCTTCTCAGACGAGCCCGGCCACGACCGGCAGGAGACCATTGCCGGCTCGGCCCGGGTCAACTGGCGGGCAAGCGATGCTTTCAGCGTCGAGGCCTTGCTCAGCCATACCGATGCCGACCTCGAATACGGCTTCGACGAGGACTGGAGTTTTATCGGGTTCTGCGAGGTGTTCGAGTGCCTGGCGCCGGCGTTTTCGTCGTTTGACAACTATATTCGCGACAACCAAAACACCACGCTGGATCTGCGCGCGGTTTCCAATACCGCCAGAAGCGAGTTCGGCTGGGTGGTGGGCGCCTATTACCGCGATCAGGCCCAGGAACTGCGCCGCGAGTACACGTTTTTGCCGGAGGATTTTCTGCGCGACTACGACACGCAGAACAAGGCCGTGTACGGCCAGCTCAACCTGCCGCTGGCGCGCCAGTGGCAGGTGGTCGCCGGGGTGCGATTCGAGCGCCGCGATGCCAGCTATGCCGACAGTGACGGCGCGGTATTCAATCCCGACGAGGACATGTGGGGCGGCAAGCTTGCGCTGGAATATCGTGCCCCCGGTGGCGGGCTGTGGTACGCGCTGGCTTCGCGCGGCTACAAAGCCGGCGGCGTCAACAGCGACTCGGCGATCCCCGACGACCAGCGCCGGTTCGACACCGAGACCATGTGGAATTACGAGCTCGGGGTCAAGACACGCCTGCTGGACGGTCGCATCGACCTGCGTACGGCATTGTTTTTTCAGGACCGCGACGGCGTGCAGACCGACCAGTCGCTGGTGTTGCCGATCGAGGGCGAATCCTGCCCGTGCCGGTTCATTGATTTCGAGACCAACGCCACGGCCGCGCAGAGCTACGGCCTGGAAGCCGAAGTCAACTGGCGTGCCAGTCGCTGGTTCCAGGCGTTTGCCAGCCTGGGCCTGCTGCAGTCGCAGTTCGATGACTTCCTGAACTTTTCCCATGTCGATGCCGACCCGGACAGTGGCGAGCCCTTCGACATGGACGGTCGCGACCTGCCGCAGGCGCCGAATTACCAGTTCGCCGTCGGCGGAATCTTGCAGTGGGGCAATCACTGGTACGCGCGCGTCGAGGCCGAAGGCAAGGATGCGTTCTTCTTTTCCAGCCGGCATGAAGTGCGCTCCGACGCCTATGAGTTGTTTCACTTGCGGATCGGCTGGCGCACCGCACGCTGGGACCTGGCGCTGTGGGCGCGCAATCTTACCGACCAGGACGTCAAGACACGCGGATTCGGCAGCTTCGGCAACGATCCGCGCAAGGGCTATATCGTCGAGCCGTATGTCCAGTTCGGCGAGCCGCGCGTGGTCGGCGCCAGCGCCAGCTATACATTTTGATGTTGTGGCGGCGTGAGTAAGTCGAGCATGGACGCGTGGTTACAGCAGCTCGCAAACCGCAGCACTCAGATGTCGGGCTGGGAGATGCTCGCCGTGGCGCTGGCCTTGGCCTACCTGCTGCTGGCGGTGCGTCAGATGCGCCTGTGCTGGGTGGCCGCGTTTGCCAGCACGGCGCTGTTTACGCTGCTGTTCTGGCAGGTGCAGTTGCTGATGCAGTCGGCGCTCAACGTCTATTACATGGCCATGGCGGTGTATGGCTGGCGGCAGTGGCAGCACGGCGGCCGGGCCGGAGAAACACTAAAGATCACGCGCTGGCCGTGGCGCAATCATGCGCTTGCGCTGGCCGTCATTGCCGGCTGCAGTCTGCTCTCCGGACTGCTGCTGGAGCGCCATACCCGGGCTGCCTGGCCTTATCTCGATTCGCTGATCACCTGGGGCGCGGTGGTCGCCACCTACATGGTCGCGCGCAAAGTGCTGGAAAACTGGGCTTACTGGATGCTGATCAACAGCCTGGCGATCTTCATGTTCATCGACCGCGGGATGGCACTGACCGCAGCGTTGCACGCCACCTATCTGCTGATTTCGGTGTTCGGCTGGATCGCCTGGCAGCGCGATTATTGTCACAATAATCGTCATGCACGACGCGACATTCCCATCGACTGAGAGCCCTTCGCACCCGGCCCGACATATGCACGACTTTGATCAACAAGATCTCAACACGGCACTTGATTCGTGGCCGCAATGGCCGCTGGCGTTGACGGATCGCCCTGAGCTAGTCGCGCCGCTGCCAGCCGGCAGAACCAACCGCAATTATCGGCTGAGCGCACCGGGCCTGACACGAGATCTGGTGCTGCGACTTAATCATCCGGTCCCGGAACGGCTGGGCATTGACCGCGGACTGGAGCATGAAATCCTGACTCGGGTCGCCGCTGCGGGCATCGGGCGCCCGGTGCTGCATTGGGATCCGCAGCAGCGTTTCGCTGTCTTCCCCTACCTCGAAGCTCGAACCTGGCGTCAGTCGGATCTGGATTGCCCCGAACAGCGCAGCCGGCTATGGCCGCTGATCAAGCAATTCGGACGCATTTCACTGGAGCGACCCCGCCGGTGCTATCTGGACTACCTCGACCATTATTGGCAAAGCCTTATGGAAAAGGGATCGATCGCACCTGAACTGGAACGCGAGTGGCATGAATTCAGGCCAAGGCTCGCAGCGTTCGACCACTCGGCCTGGCCGGTGCGGCTGGTTCATCACGACCTGGTCCCGGCCAACATTCTGGACACCGGCACAAGACTCTACCTGATCGACTGGGAATACGCCGCCCCGGGTCATCCGGACATCGATATCTGGGCCGTCGAACCCGCAGCGGTGCGTGACCCGTTCATCCCCGAGTTGATGGGTTGGATCAACGGGCTCTGGGAGCGCCTAAACACGGATTGAGGCCCTCTGAATCTCTGAACAACCCTGCGTCAATCAACATTGAAGCTGAACATCGCTCATCTCCCTCCCTTGCCTTGCAGTCTGTCGGACTTAACGCTGACCTACTGCGGAAAAGCCGGATTGGGCCAGCTTTCCCGCTCTTCATCGTTAAATAGGCGCACTATTCGCCTCAAAAGACCGAAAAATCTGACTCCAACCGGCTTTCCCTCGC
>CAZHRH010000011.1:0-26491 GCA_964534475.1 uncultured Wenzhouxiangellaceae bacterium | reverse complement strand
ATGCCGGCACCAATGGCGGCTGCCATCGGCTCTTCGATCAAAAACACCTCGCGGGCGCCGGCGCCCTCGGCGGATTCGCGAATGGCGCGCCGCTCGACCTGAGTGGAACTGCACGGCACGCACACCAGCACACGCGGACTGGGGCGCAGCATGCGCGCCTGATGAACCTTGCGTATAAAGTGCTGCAGCATGGCCTCGGTCATGGTGAAATCGGCAATCACACCATCCTTCAGCGGGCGCACGGTGCGAATGTTCCCGGGCGTACGACCAAGCATTTTTTTGGCTTCTACACCCACGGCTGCCACCGATTGCGGACCACCCGGGCCTTTGTCCATGCGTATCGCCACCACCGACGGCTCGTTCAGGACAATACCTTCGCCACGCACGTAAATGAGTGTGTTTGCGGTGCCCAAATCAATGGACAGATCATTCGAGAACAGGCCTCGAAACCATTTCAATGGCATGTATTTCCTCGTTGTGGTTGATTGTTTTGCCAACAGCTAAACCAACAGCATAGCCGCTTTCAGTGTTAGCGCCTTGTTAATGTGCGTGATACAGCTTGTTGGCAGACTCTGCGCAGGCAGCACATTCAGTTCCAGTGCGCGCAGTTCAGTGCTGCAATATTCTGGCATAAAGGTCGGGCCTGCGGTCGCGAAACAATCCCCATCCGGCGCGCAGCTCGCGCATTGCCGCCAAATCCAGTTGCGCGTACAAAATGGTTTCTGCGCCGGCATCGGCTTCAGCAATTTTTTGTCCCTGCCAGTCAGCAATGAACGAATGACCGTAAAAGTCGATGCTGATACCGTTATCGGTCTCTGTGCCTATGCGATTGACTGCCATCAAAGGCGTCATGTTGGCACCGGCATGACCGCACATGACAGCCTGCCAGTGCGGCCGGGAGTCAATGTCCGGCTCGGCCGGCTCACTGCCGATGGCGGTCGGATAACACAACAGCTCGGCGCCCTGCAAAGCCATAATGCGCGCGGTTTCGGGAAACCACTGATCCCAACAGATGGCCACGCCCAGTTTCAGATAGCGCGTCTGCCACACCGGAAACGGCTGGCGACCGGGAGTGAAGTAATATTTTTCCTGGTAGCCGGGGCCGTCCGGGATGTGCGCCTTGCGATAGCTGCCCAGCAGACTGCCGTCGGCATCAATGATCGCCACGCTATTGAAATAGCATTGATCGTCGCGCTCGAACAGACTCACCGGCAACACCACCTGCAACTCGGCAGCCAGCGGCTGCATCAGCGCCAGCACCGGGTGCTCTGCCAGCGGTGCAGCCAGAGCAAAATACTCCGGCTGCTGCTGCTTGCAGAAGTACTCACTGGCAAACAGTTCCGGCAACAACACCAGCCTGGCGCCGGCGGCGGCGGCCGTGCGCACATGCTGTTCGGCGCGCTGCAGGTTATCGGTGCTGTCCTTGCCGCAATGCATCTGCACTGCGGCCACGCTGAGTTCATGCATTGACTGCTCCTGTCAGCGGCTGCTGCTGGGTAATGCAGTGGATACCGCCACCGCCGGCGGCGATGTCCAGTGCCGGGCAAGCCAGCAGGCGACGATCGGGAAACTGCTCCGCAATAATGGCTGCGGCATTGGCATCTGCTCGCGGTTGATCAAATGAAGGCACCAGCACCAGGCCATTGGCAACATAAAAATTGACATATGACAGCGTCAGGCGTTCCCCGCCGGACAAATATCGCGCGCACGGCGCCGGCAGGCGCACCATGTCCACGGCGTGTTCCTGCAACACCAACTCGGCCTGACGGCAGATCTGCGCATCGGCGTCATCGTCTGCCACCGCATGCAGCAAAACCCGGCCAGGCGCAGTAAAACAGGCCAGTTCATCAACGTGGCCGTGGGTATGATCGCACGTCAGTCCGGCCGGCAACAGTATGAGCTGCTCACAGCCGGTCACTGCAGCAAGCTCCTGCAACAGCTCATGTTGCTGTTGCGCGGGGTTACGCTTGACATCGAACAATGACTGGGCTGTCACCAGCAAGCTACCGGCACCGTCAACATGCAGCGCACCGCCCTCCAGTACCAGCTTACTTTGTTGCAGCGGTACGCCGAGATGTTCTGCCAGCCGGGCTGCCAATTCGCGATCAAGCTGCCACGGTCGGAAACGATCGCCCCAGCCATTGAAATTCCAACTCAACGCAAGCTGATTGCCGCATTGATCAAGCACAAAAGTCGGACCGCTATCGCGTAACCAGGCATCATCATAATCAGCCGGCAATAGTTCAATCGCGCTGTTGAGCAGTTTGCGGCAGCGCTCCTGGGCGGATGCGGGAACCAGCATCAACAGCGGCTCATATTCACTGATGCGATTGGCCACGTCAGCATAGGCGGCTTCTGCCTGCTGCCAGCCTGCACCCCAGCTTTGGCTTTGCGGCCAGGCCATCAGGGTACGCTGATGCGGATACCATTCCGGCGGCATCCAATACCTCGCCTGCTCAGCCAAGACCACAGCCGTGATGGATTCGAGCAGTGATGGGACCGGCGCTGCTCACATGGCCAACGCCTGTTCCGGGCTGACATAGTCATAACCCAGATCACGCGCCACCTCGAAGCAGGTCACCTGGCCCTGGTGCACATTGAGTCCGCGCCGCAGATGTTCGTCCTGCTGCAGGGCTTGCAGGCCGTGATCGGCAAGCCGCAGCGTAAATGGCAGGGTGGCATGGTTGAGCGCAAAGGTGGAAGTGCGCGCCACCGCACCGGGCATGTTGGCGACACAGTAATGCACCACACCTTCCTCGACAAAAGTGGGATCGGCGTGCGTGGTCGGGTGCGAGGTCTCGAAACAACCGCCCTGGTCAATCGCCACATCCACCACCACCGAACCGGGCGTCATCTGCTGCAGATGCTTGCGCGTTACCAGTTTCGGCGCAGCCGCACCGGGGATGAGCACACCGCCGATGATCAGATCAGCATTACTGACATGTTGGGCGATGCTTTCGTCGTTGGAGTGCGCCGTCTCGATCTTGCTGCCAAACAGCTCGTCGAGACGTCTGAGCACATCCAGATTGCGATCCAGCACCACCACTCTGGCACCCAGCCCCACCGCCATGCGCGTGGCGTTATACCCCACCACACCACCGCCAATGACCACCACCTTGGCCGGCGACACCCCGGGTACACCGCCGAGCAAGACGCCGCTGCCACCGGCTGATTTTTCCAGACAGTGCGCACCGGCCTGAATCGACAGGCGTCCGGCGACTTCCGACATCGGTGCCAGCAGCGGCAGTCGCCCGCGCGCATCGGTCACGGTTTCATAAGCAATACAGGAAGCCCCCGAAGCCACCAGTTCCCGGGTCTGCTGCGGATCCGGCGCCAAGTGCAGGTAGGTGAACAAAAGCTGTTTCTGGCCCAGCATGGCGCGCTCTTGTGCCAGCGGTTCCTTGACCTTGACGATCATGTCGGCACGCTCAAACAGCTCTGCCGCGCTGTTGAAGATGGTCGCGCCCGCCTGTTCATAGTCGCTGTCAAACAGGTTGATACCGGCTCCGGCATCACGTTCGATGCACACTTCATGACCGCGCTTGACCAACTCCATCACCGCTGCCGGCACCAGACCGACGCGATACTCATGATTTTTGATCTCCTTGGGAACTCCGATTCGCATTAAGCACTCCGCTGTTGGGCCAGCAGCGGGCACAGCCAATGCTGTTGCCTGAACACGAAGCTGGCCGGTATGGCAAACTATAGAAACCAGTTGCGGGCAAAATTCAACCGCTGAGCAACGGTCGTCTGCAACAATCTGATGGCAGCATCCAACTGTCGCAGATGCAGTGTGTATTTTAGTCAACATCAGCAGATTTATCCACGCATGCACAGGCAAGCATTGACCACCGCCGAAAAGTGGACACGCTACTGGTCCGATGGTCGCATCGCCGCTTGCATGGCCGACGACAGCGGCACCTACGGCGATCTGCTGGGACAACAGTGGCGGCAGTGGATCGGTCGTTTGCCCGCCGCTGCCAGGGTGCTGGATCTGGCCACCGGCAACGGCGCGCTGATTCATCTGGCGCTGAGCAGTCGACAGGGCGACTCGCTGCGCCTTACCGGGGTCGACTATGCGGCCATTCAGCCATGGCAGAATTTGCCAGCCGCAGCGCAGCAGCGCATTCGATTTTATGGCCACACCAACATCGAGCAACTGCCGTTCGCCGCCAACATGTTCGACGCCGTGATCAGTCAGTACGGAGCTGAATATGCCGCAACAGTCCCTGCAGTAAGCGAAGCAGTGCGCGTGCTGGCAGCAGGCGGCCAGCTGCGCTGGGTCTGTCATCATCAGCGCAGCACGGTTTATCGCAACACCTGCAACGAGATCGGGCATGCGCGCTTTGTGCTGGAACAGGCACAACCGGATGTGTTACTGCAAGCACTGCTGCATAGACAAATCGATGGCGACCGGTTTATCGCGCAATCACATCAACGCACCGCAGCAACACCACAACGACGTTCATTGGACGCTGCGCTGCAGGCATGCATGCAGCGATTGCGTGTATCCGGCGGCAAATCCGATTTTCTTGACATGGTGCTGCAGAACCTGGGCTATCTGTACCAGCACCGGGAACAGCATGCGCCCGATCTGGTGCTGCAAAAAGTAGCGGAAGTGCGCGTGGAAATGGAAGTTTATCTCGGGCGCATGCAGGCGCTGGTTGATAGCGCCCTGAATGACGATGAAGTCGCCGACATGATTGCCGTCATGCGCGACTTGGGCTTACAGAGTTGCCATACCGAAATGGTCAGCAAGCACAGCGGAGACGTCATCGGCGTGGCCATCAGCGCGGCCAAGCCGGAGTAAGTTCACACCGCGCGGACTCAATGCAAGCGCGCCACCGCAAGCATTGCAAAGGGCAGTTTTTCAGGCCTGCTCTGACTGCTCTGCCGATGCCACCACCAGCAACGGTCCAGCAGAGACAACCACACCGCCGGGCTGTTCTTCGGTGATGGCGAATGCTGCCGGCTGATTGATGGCCAGTTTTTCATTGATCGGCACAATCACCTCGCCACTGGCATTGACGTCAAACACACCGCCATCGACCGGATGCTGATCGCGCTGCGGATCAACAATCCATAGCTGATACTGGCTCTCGGAAGGATCGTTGACCGGCATATTGACCAGGCGCATATATCCGGTCTGGCTGGCATTGTCCCAGACCACATCGCCACGCACATCGGCAAAGCGCGGATTGTCCGGCGGCTGCCAGGGCAGCACCATGGTGTCCTCTTGCGCCAGCAATGCTTCACGCTGACTGGCTGGATCCATCTCGGAGCTGTCAGAATCCTGCAACTGCAACAACTGCAAGCCAAAAACCAGTGCCAGCGCGAAACTTGCAGCAGCAGCATACCAGCCCAATGAGGCACCCGAAGCATCGTTGGCGGCTTGCTGTTGTGGTGGCTGCACAGGCAATGCTGATGATCTTTGCAGATCTGGACCGTCAGCGCTCTGGTGTGCTGTCAACTGATCCAATTTTTGTGCCTCAGACATCGCCGTCAACACCTTGTCCTGCATATGCTCAGGGATGGGCTGCGCATCCTGCAAAGGCGTAGACAAGGTGTGATCAAGCACAGCGGCGGCAAGCTCAAGTTCCTCAGCAAAACGATTGGCAGTATCGGCATCAACCGTCTGCAGCATGGTTTGCAGTTCTTGTTTCTCATCGCTGGACAGGCCTTGTACAGCCTGGTCGGCGAGCAATTTCTGCATGCGTTCGGGCAACATGTGTTGTTTGCTCATGCCAGCACCTCCCCGCCGTGCAACCGCTCTCGCAACAGAATCAAACCACGACGAATATGGGTTTTCACCGTGCCGATGGGCATGCCCGTGCGTTCGGCGATTTCACCATGTGAGTAACCATGTACCACTGACATGCGAATGGCGCGCTGCTGATCCTTGCTCAATTCGCTGAGGAAGCGCCCCACCACCTCGAGCTCAGCCTCGTCTTCTCCGCCGTGCTCTCCGGGTGCGTCCAACTCGACAATATCATCGATGGAGTCGGTTGCCGGGATGCGCTTGTTGCGGCGCAGACGATCAATCATGCGGCGTCTGGCGATCATGCCGACAAACGTGGTTTCCTTGGCAATTGACGGATCAAAACGTTTGGCGCTGCGCCATATTTCGACAAAAATTTCCTGCATGGCATCTTCGCGCTCAGCAGGCACATTGCAGAACCTGCATACAATTGACCAAACCAGCTTGCGATACTGGTCATAGCACTCCCGGTCAGCACCCGGCTCTCCATTGGCCATGCGCTGTAATAAGCTGGTGTCAGTCATGGTGTGTGATATCGACCTCTGTGTAGTCATTGACGCACTCCGGCTACCATCTGTTTCAGATCGCGCCGGGATTTTATATCCGACCGTGGCGCCCGAGCCATTCGCATGCATAGCGCACTGTCCATGATAGCCGCATAAGCCGGTCATGGCAAAACTCGATGATATTGTTGTTGCTTGAGATAACACTGCATTTGTTTTACTTGGTTGCTATATACCGATAACTTGCCTAGCAGGCTTAATGCTGGCCCGGCCTGTTGCATCAGAGTTTCCGGTTTTTGGCTGGATTATGCCAAATGTCCGCCAGAAATGATCGATTAAGCTCGCTTCAGCCGACTTTTCCTGGCAACCATCAACCAATTACGACCGGCCGCAAGCCTGATCAATGGTCCACGCTTCTGATGTCGATACATGCGATTCGGCACGTTCACTTGCACGGTTTCATTTGCCTGCTTTGGCGGGCTGGTCTATGATGATGACAACAGGGTTAATGGCAGCAGCATCAGTAATTATCAGGTTGAAGGACCACTATCAGTTAATGGCAATCAGGGTAATCCCAGTTCGATGCGTTTTTATCATGCTTGTGGTGATTGCCGCCAGTATGAAGTGCGCCGATGCACAGGATCAGCGTTTTATCAATTACTCCATGGCAGATGGTTTGCCATCCAACATATTCTATGCCATTACCCAATCCGATTCGGGTTATCTCTGGTTTGGCAGCGATGCCGGCATCACCCGCTTTGACGGACATCAGTTTAAGTCCCTGTTACTGGACCAATCTGCCAACCCGGAATTGCTTGCATTACATCCTGAACAGCAGCCAAAACGACTGCCGGGAGCGTCAGTGCAATACCTGCTCAATGATGACCGAGAGGTTTACGCTGCGCTGGAGTCGGCCGGACTCGCTGTGTTGGACGAAAATCTGCAATTGCAGCTGATGCATACCCCCTACAACACCCCATCCATGCCCATGGCGACCATCTGGAGCATGGCAACGGCGGGACCAGATCAGCTCTGGATTGGTTTTTCCGATGCCGGACTGAGCCTGTATGATCGCAGCACACAAACATTTACTGCCTATCCGCTGATCCCGGACGAGACTGACAGCAATAGCGAGGATCTGCCCAGCATCCTGTTTATTCATCACGATGACAACGATACGGCTTGGGTATCCACCATGCAGTCGGGGTTGTTTCGCAAAACCGCGCACAGTGACCGATTCGAGCCAGTCAACCAGGTCAGCAAGAACGATAACGCAGTAAATCTACAGCAACTGATCCAGCCCAAATATGTCATTTCGATGACACATGATAAAGATTATCTGTATGCACTGACCAGGGACAAGATTCTGCTGCTGAACAAGACCACGGCCAGATTGCACACAGCCATGGTTCTGCAAGACCACCTCGATCATGCACATAATGGCTTGCTATCGATCAGCCTGGATGGTAACGGACAAGCATGGATCAGCAGTCGTAGCGGCCTCTATCGCGTTCAGCTCAATCAGGCCAGAGACAAAGTCGCAGCCGTTCAAAGATTTCAATATTCGCCCACTCTGGCAGACAGCATTGTCAACAACAACACCTACTTCAACTATGTGGATGAAGACGGCGGACTGTGGATTGCCACCATGGAAGGCGGCGTCATACACAAACCATCCGGCTGGGACAGTTTCAAGCTGTTGCGACGCGATCCATTGTCCGACAACACCCTGCCGGATCATCGCGTGCGCAGCTTGTTTGCCGCTGGGGACCAGCTCTGGATTGGTACCTATAACAACGGCGCTGTCCGCTATGACCTGAACAACAACAGTTACCACCTGCCCGCTGCGTTGCAGGCATTGTTGTCGCAGCGCCCCCAGGAACAGCGCATCAATGCCATGACACAGGATGCATCCGGTCGACTTTGGCTGGGTCTGAGCAAGACCATTGCCTCCTATACAGCCGAACAGGGTGCCCGTTTCAGCAAGCTGGAACCACGCGCTGTCGAGGTCATCTCCAACCGTCTGTTTTCCGCTATTTTTGCTGCCGGCAACGGTTTGTGGGCCATAGCCGATTCTCGCTACCTGTTGTACTACGATGCCGCACAAGACATCTGGCGCTTATTCGATATCGCCGCCTACACCAGCAACGATAGCGATCACACGCTGACAGCGCATGCTGTACTTGATGACGGCAGTTTCATCATTGCCACACGCCGACAGGTGTTGCACTACCATAGCGATTGTCACTGCATGCACACACTGATCGGATACAACCAGAGCCTGATTCAGAACATGCTGCTCGGTGATCACGGCCTGTATCTGGTGCGTGGCGAACAGTTGGAGCTGTACAGCCTTGATCTGACCGCTGCCCAAGCCAGCCGGGCCCGACCATTGCGCCACTGGCAACTGCCGCAGAACCTGAGCCAGGCCGGCATCCTCAATATGCTGCAAACTGATGCGGGCACGCTTTGGCTCAGCACTGCCCGGGCCATGCTGCGACTGCAACTGGATAAGCAGACCGGCATGCCGCAGTCGATGCGCGTCATCACCCAATCCGACGGCCTCAGCAACATGGAGCTGGAAACCAACACATTGATCAGGCTGGACAATGACCGCATCGCCATCGCCGGCTCCGGCGGTGTGGCGCTGCTGCAAACTGATCGGCTTGCCCGTGAACTGCCGGTACCGACCGTATCGCTGCAGCATGTGCGCAGCAGCAAACGTGAGTTGCCACTGCCGGCGAATACGGCCGTTGCAGCAACGCCTGCCAGCAGAACGCAACTGGCATATGACGAAAACACCTTGTTCATTCATTTCCAGAGCATCCTGTTCACGCATCGAGAACGGCTGCAATTTCAATATCGACTGCTCGGCTGGGACAGCGGCTGGATCGATAATGCTGACAATGCCCAGGCCATTTACAGCAATCTGCCGTCCGGAGACTATCGGTTTCAGGCGCGCGCGCGCATCGGCAATCAAGCCTGGGGGCCGATCAATGAACAATTGTTGCTGAGCATTTCCAAGCCACCCTGGTTGTCTACTGCTGCCATCACTGGCTACAGCCTGGCCGGTTTGCTATTGCTGGCATTGGCGTGGCAACGACGCCGACAGTATCACGCCCAACAACGCGCGCTGGCACTTGCCGGTGAGCGCCAGCGCTTCGCCCGCCAGCAGTCGGAGCTGGCAACACGTCTTAACCGCAGCATTCAGCCACAACAAATCGCTCAGGCCATGTTCGAGACCATCAACAAGCGCATTCCGCTGCGGGGCATGCAAGTCAACTTTGCCAGCAGCGATGATTGGTACAGCTACCCGGCAGAGTTCAACATACTGCAGCTAAACCCCGCGCCTATGTATGACCACCTGCGCGCGCACCCCGACGTGCAGACTGCAGTCGACGCAGGCCGCATTGACAACAATCAGGTAGCTCTGGAACAGGCACTGCTCATGCCGCTGGGCAGCAAGCTGCCGCATCGGGCATTGGCCTTGCTGTGGCCGCAACAACCGCCGGATCAGGAGCAGATCGGTTTTCTCCAGCTCGCCAGCAACATGGCCGGCAGCCCCATAGACAACTGCGAGCTGCTGCAGCAGGTGACCGAACTGGCAGAAACCAATCGTCGCGCCAACGAAGCAAAAAGCGAGTTCATCGCCATGGTAAGCCACGAGATACGCACGCCATTGCATGGCCTGATGGGCATGTTGCATCTGCTTGACAAGCAACCTCAGGATGGTCAGGATCGAATCATGCTGGACAAGGTCAATCATTCCAGCAAACAGCTACTGTCGGTGCTGGACGATGTGCTGGACATCTCCAAAATTGAGGCGAAAAAAATCGAGCTCCGTAGCGAGCTGTTTAATCTGCAGCAGTTATGCAACGCTCTGCAAGATCTGTTTCTGGCCAGGGTTGAGCAAAAAAACATCTACCTGGTGTGCCTGCCAGCGGCAGATTTATGCAACTGGCGTATTGGCGATCAGGACCGCATCCTGCAAATTCTCACCAATCTGGTCAGCAATGCCATCAAGTTTACCGATTCCGGGGGCGTCATGGTCTGTATGCGCAGGCACCCGGATGAAACGGATCAGCATCGGCAATCACAGGTCCTGTTCGAAGTTTATGACACCGGCATCGGCATCCGCCAGGCCGATCAACAGCGGCTGTTCCAGCGTTTTCAACAGGTCGGTGAGATGACCTGGCAGCGCTACGGCGGCTCCGGCCTGGGGCTTGCCATCAGTCATCATCTGTGCGAAGTGCTGGGCGGCCACTTGTCGGTGACCTCGGAACCCGGCGAGGGCAGTGTATTCCGCGCCAGTCTGCCGCTGCGCATACCGCAGGCCATGCAGGCCATCGAGCCGCTGCAGGCGCTGCCCGGGGTGCACCTGCACATTGCCTGTGACAGGGCCAGTGCAAGCATCGCAGTGCTGTTGCAGAACATGGTCGAGGTGCAGGTAACAAGCGCATCCACGGCGGATCCCGATGATCTGCTCAGCACACTGCGCAAACACACGGCTGCACCGGCAAGCCAAACCGCAGTGCATTTGTTACTGACCACTTCTGCAGCATTGGCAGCGGACAGTCCCATGCCTGCTGCCATGCTGCGCAGTGATTCAGCCGGTCAGCGCAAACAGTCGGCCAAGGAACCGCCACTGTTTTATCTGCCCGCGCAATGGCAAGATTTGCTGGCCTGGTTGCTCAGCTACTCACAGACCAGTGCACATTCACAGGTTCCCTAATCGGCAGCCGCCAGAGCGTGCACGGTTGCAATCGCCTGGCTGACGCTGTCCGGGTTGGTCTGCGGCAACAGTCCGTGACCGAGATTGAAAACATAACCGGGCTGCTTGACCACACGACTGAAACGCGCGCGCACAATCGGCGCGATCTTGTCCTCATCGGCGAGCAGCGCGGTTGGATCCAGGTTGCCCTGCACCGCGATGCGCCCGTTCACCTGCTGCATAACGCTGTCGATGTCCGCACGCCAATCCAGGCCGATGCCGGCACAGCCGGTGGCGATCATGTCTTCCACCTGGCTGTGGCAGCCCTTGCTGAACAGCATCATCGGCAACTCCAGATGATGCCGCTGGCGCAGATCCTGCATGACACGCTGCATTGAGCGCAGGGAAAAATCGCGGTAGTTGGGTTCATCCAGCAGCCCGCCCCAGGTATCGAACAGCATCAGCACATCGACACCGGCCCGGGCCTGCTCAGCGAGATAATCCGCTACCTGGTGACTGAGCTGATCCAACAGCAAATGTACTGCATCGGGACGCTGCCACAGCCAGCGCCGGGCGGTGGCGAAATCGCGCGTGCCCTGACCTTCCAGCATATAGCAGGCCAGCGTCCACGGGCTGCCGCTGAAACCGATGATGGGCAGCTTGCTGCCGATTTTTTCGCGCATGGCATGCACCACATCAAACACATATTGCAAGCGCTCCATGATGCCTTGTGTCGGCAGTGACTGAATGTCGGCTTCGCTGCGAATCGGCCGATTGAATATCGGCCCTTCCCCGGCCACAAACTCCAGCTCCAGCCCCATCGCATCAGGAATGGTGAGAATGTCCGAGAATAAAATTGCCGCATCCAGTGGATAGCGTCGCAATGGTTGCATGGCCACTTCACTGGCGAGATCGGCATTGCGGCAAAGATTCATGAAACTGCCAGCTTCGGCGCGGGTTTTCAGGTATTCCGGCAGATAGCGCCCGGCCTGGCGCATCAACCAGATCGGCGGCCGGTCCACCGGCTCACAGCGCAGTGCCTGGAGAAATCGCTGATTTTCAATATTCATGGTTGGTTTTTCCTGTTGCTAAGGAACCTCTGATCATTGCTTATCGAGGTATTGCTGAAAATGTGACTGCAAGTCGGCAGTGGCGTAACCTGGCGCAATAACTGCATCACCGATTGCGCGCGGCAATACCAGTGTAATGCCGCGCTGATCGGCTTTCTTGTCCAGCAGCATGGCTTCAGCCAATAGCTTTGCCGAAAGTTTCGACGGCAGGGTAAAGTCAAAACCCAGTCGCTGCAACAAATGCTGTTGCCGCCGCACGCATTCCGCCGCAATCAGACCGTGCTGCTGGGCATACGCTGCTGCCATGTGCATGCCGATGGCCACCGCCTCACCATGCAGCCAGTAACGGTAACCGGTGCAGGATTCCAGCGAGTGGGCAAAGGTATGGCCATAGTTGAGCAATGCACGACGCCCGCGCTCCAGCGTGTCAGCAGCCACTATTTGTGCCTTGTGACGCACACAGGTGCAGATCATTTGCGTGAGCAAATCGGTTTGTCGCTGCAGCAAGGCATCGGCATGCTGTTCCAGCCAGGCAAAAAACTCTGCGTCCATGATCACGGCATATTTGACCACTTCGGCCAGCCCGGCACGAAATTCCCGCGCCGGCAGGCTGCGCAAGGTTGCGGTATCCATCACTACCATGGCCGGCTGATGAAAGGCACCAACCAGATTCTTGCCGCTGGGTACGTTAACACCGGTTTTGCCGCCCACCGCCGCATCCACCTGCGCCAGCAGCGTGGTAGGCAACTGGATGACACGGATGCCACGCATGTAGGTGGCAGCAGCAAAGCCGGCCATGTCGCCAATGACACCGCCTCCGAGCGCCATGACAATGCTGTTACGGTTTGCCCGCATGGTCAGCAACTGATCCAGAATCAACTGCCAACTGGCAATGGTCTTGTGCTCCTCGCCATCCGGCAGAATACAAGCATGCGCGGTGATTCCGGCCTGCTGCAAGGCCTGCTGCAGCGACTGCAGATAGAGTCCAGCGACGACATCATTGCTGACAATAAGCACACCGTCAGCGGCACTCAGGCTGGACCAGCGCTGCTGTTCGGAAAGCAAACCCGGGCCGATATCAACCTGGTAGGCAAAGTCGGCACCGGCAATGGTGATGCTGTCAGTCATGCTGTCATTGCTGCTGTATCGCTGCATCGCCAAGCGCGCCCTGTCGCAGCATATCGTGCACGATGGCGGCCATTTTTACCACGCTGTGCTCGCCTGTGGCAATCACCATGTCAGCGCAATCGACATACAGCGATTCCCGCTCTGCGGCCAGTTGCTGCAAGCGCTGGCGGCGATCCGGCAACTGCAGCAAAGGTCGACTCTTGTCCCGGCTCAAGCGCCTGAGTTGATGCTCTACACTGATGCGCAGGTAGATCACCACACCGGCAGACTGCAGCAGTTTGCGGTTGTCTTTTCGCAGCACACAGCCACCGCCGGTGGCAATGACAACATTGGACATGGCGCACAATTTCTGCAGCATGTCGTGTTCGCGCTGGCGAAAACCCTGTTCGCCCTCGATATCGAAGATGGTGCCGATATCCACGTTCAGATGTTGCTCAAGCTGTTGATCACAGTCGACGAACTGCTTGCCCAGCCTGGCCGCGAGCCGTTTCCCCACCGTGCTCTTGCCGCTGCCCATTGGCCCGATAAGGATCAGGTTCTGATTGGCGTAAGCTGACTTGTTCAAGCTTCTCACTGCAGACAAAGACCAACCGGCATTATGCCTGATTGCCGGCATTTGTTCAGAACTTGCACAAAGCTTTTCGGTCCACACAGGGTTTTGTTGTACCATAGCCGCTTGCCAGCGCAGTTGCCGTTTCATGTTCAGATTTTTTATTCTCTTCATTATCCTTCTGGTGGGTCTGTTTGCCGTGGAAATGCTCGGCCCGGTGCAAACCCATGTGATTACTCCATTTACCGCCGGCATTGCCAAGGTCAGCGCCTTTCTGGTGCAGTCGTTTGACAGTGATGTGCTGGCTCAGGGCAAGGTTCTGCGCAGCATGAGCAACGGCTTTGCTGTGGAAATACAACCCGGTTGTAATGGCGTCGAAGCGCTGATCATCCTGTTTGCGGCGATGTTTGCCTTTCCCGCCCCGTTCAAACACAAACTGATTGGCTTCGCCATCGGTTTTGTTGCCATCCAGTTGCTTAACCTGGTGCGCATCATCAGTCTGTTTTATCTTGGCCAGTGGGATATGACCTGGTTCGAGTGGTTTCACCTGTATTTGTGGCAGGCGCTGATCATTCTGGACGCCCTGGTGGTATGGCTGATCTGGCTGCGCATGCTGCCACGCGGCGATGACGGCGGCGATGGTAGCGATGGCCCCGGCGCGGATGGTTCAAATACAGCCGCAGCCACTGCCTGACGGGCCACATTGATCGACCAGGACATGCACTCCAGGCAACGCCTGCTGATTGCCGGCTTCGGTCGCCTCGGCCGCGCCCTGATAAAGGCCAATGCGGCTGAGCAGCATGGTTATTGCATCACTGCTCTGCGCCGGTCGTCAGCAGACATCTCAGGTGCAGATACTATCGCTGCCGACGTTGGCAACAGCAGTGAGTTGCTGGCGCTGGGCGAGCAGCCGTTCGACTGCGTAGTGTATTGCCCGGCACCGGATCAGCGCAGCGCGGATGCCTATCGCCAGACTTATCTTTATGGACTGCAAAACCTGCTCGCCTGTGGCGCGCTCAAGCCCGACGGCAGGTTGATCTTCGTCTCCAGCACGGCCGTCTATGGCCAGAATGACGGCAGCTACGTCGATGAACAGTCGAGCACCCGCCCGAGCGCCTTCAACGGACGCATTCTTTTGCAGGCCGAACAGCATGCCTTGCATTGGCCTGCCAGCAAACCTGATTTGCGCTGTTGCGTGCGCCTGGCCGGACTCTATGACCAACTGCCAGCACGCTACCTGGACATGCTCACACAGACCGATGCTGATGCACAGAAACTGCAGTGCTGGAGCAACCGGATTCATTTGCAAGACGCCGCGCGGCTGATCCTGCTGCTGCTAGCGCAAGCGACCATGCCGGGCGTCATCAATGGCGTCGACAACGAACCGTCACGCTTGTCAGACGTATTAGCCTGGCTGGCACAACGACGCGGCATCGCCTGGCCATTGGCTGACAGTGACGCCGGATCCAGCACCAGCGATGCGTGCGGCAAACGCATCAGCAATGCACTAGCGCACAGCCTTGGTTTTGTACCGGTCTACCCAAGTTATAGAGAAGGCTTCAGCAATCTGCCAATTCCCGCTTCGACGGAGCAATAACCATGTACACGCTGCCACCACACCTGCTGCAACAACTGCAATCCGCGCTGCAAAACGCCATCGACCAAAAGCTGGTAGAGCCCACTGCCATGACCGTGGCCAGCGCCGGCAACGACGGCAGACTGGCAGCGCGCACCGTATTGATCAAACACATCGATGCCCACGGCGTGGTCTTCTACACCAATCTGAACAGCAACAAGGGCCGGCAACTGCGGGAAAATCCGCGCATCGCCGCCTGTATTTGGTGGCGAGAGCTGCAGCAGCAGATTCTGCTTGAAGGCAGCGTGATCCTGGTTAGTGATGCCGCTGCCGATGCTTATTTCGCCAGTCGCCCGCGCATCAGCCAGCTTGGCGCCTGGGCCTCGCAACAGTCACATAGGCTGGACTCTCGCGAGCAACTGGAGCAGTCACTGCAACACTTCACGGAAAAATTTGCCGGTGAGGAGGTGCCGCGCCCGGCGCACTGGTCAGGTTTCTGCATTCAGCCGGACATGATCGAGTTCTGGTATGGGCGCGAATTCAGACTGCATGATCGCAACCGCTGGAGCCTGGATGCCGACAGCGGCGAGTGGCACAGCCGGTTGCTGTATCCCTGAATTTGGCTAGCCTGCAAACTGGACGTTGATCAGTCGTATTTGGGCAAAGTGCCGGCCTTGTAGCGTTCCCAGTAGGCCAGAAATTCGCGCCGCACCACCGGCATGAGGAAATACAGACCGAGAATGTTGGGGAAGGCCATGGCAAAGATCATGGCATCGGAAAAATCTACCACCGAGCCCAACTGCATGGAAGCGCCGATCACCACGAACACCAGGAACAAAACCTTGTAGGTGGTATCGGTGACTTTGGTGTCACCAAACAGATAGGTCCAGGATTTCAGGCCGTAATATGACCAGGACAGCATGGTCGACAATGCGAACAGCACCACCGCCAGCGTCAGAATGTAGGGAAACCAGCTGATCTGCTTGGAAAAAGCAGTGGATGTCAGCGCCACGCCATTGGCCTGACCTGTGGGATCATAGGTTCCGGTAATGATAATGACCAGCGCGGTAATGGTGCACACCACCACGGTATCTATAAACGGCTCATACAAGGCCACCAGACCTTCGGTGACCGGTTCGTTGGTACGCACCGCCGAATGCGCGATGGCAGCCGAACCAATCCCCGCTTCGTTGGAAAACGCCGCCCGCCGAAAGCCCTGGAACAGCACGCCCATGATGCCACCGGTAATGCCCTCCGGACTGAATGCACCGGTAATGATCTGACCGAACGCACTCGGCACCTGGCCAATGTTCATAACGATGACGATGAGCCCGGTAACGACGTAGAGAATGGCCATGAACGGGACAATTTTCGCCGTCACCCGAGCGATGCTCTTGATGCCGCCTATGATCACCATACCGACGACAGCGGCTATCACCAGTCCATACAGCCAGCCCTTGTCGGCCAGCCAGGATGCTTCGCCACCGGTTACCGAGACCAGTTGTTCAAACGACTGGTTGGACTGGAACATGTTACCGCCGCCAAACGAGCCGCCGATACAAAATATCGAGAACATCACTGCCAGCACCTTGCCCAGACCCTTGAGCCGGTCACTGCGCTCTGCCAGACCGCGGGAGAGATAGTACATCGGACCACCGGACACGCTGCCATCGGCGTGTTCCAGACGATACTTGACGCCGAGGGTACACTCGACAAATTTGGATGACATACCGAGCAGACCAGCCATGATCATCCACAGCGTGGCACCTGGCCCACCCAGCGAGACGGCAATGGCAACACCGGCAATGTTACCCAAACCGACAGTACCGGACAGCGCCGTGGACAGCGCTTGAAAATGGGTGACTTCGCCCACCGCATCGGGGTCATCGTAATCGCCGCGAATGAGCTGGAACGAGTGGCGCATGGAGCGCAAATTGATAAAGCGGAAATAGAACGTAAACAGGGTCGCGGCGACGATTAACCAGATCAACACAAAGGGTATATCCACGCCAGCCACAGGAATGGCGGCAAACACCACTGCCGTGATGAAGTCGGTCAGGGGCTGTACCAACTGATTGATGCGTTCATCAATGCCGGCCTCGTTCTGGGCCCACAGCGGCAGTGGCATGAAGCTTAACAGTGATACAAAGTATTTATTCACGATATTGATCCTCGGCAGCAGGTGGTGACTGTGCTCAGTCGGAATGGGCGGCAATGTGCGGGATGGGCGGTGATCAAGCTCTGATGATCCTGCGATTATTAAATTGAGGGACGACTAGGGCACCACAACCACGGGTTTTTCGGCCACTTGCACCAGTGCTGCGGTGGTGCTGCCGAACAGTTTTCGCGCCAGTGCGGAGTTGCCGCGTTTGCCGATCACAATCATCTCCGCATCCAGCTTCACCGCCAGCTTGTTCATGACTTCAGCGACATGGCCGTGGCGAGCGTAGCATTCCACCGGGATGTTGTCAGCCTGCAGTTGTTCAGCCGCTGGCTTGAGTATCATCTCGTGGGCACGCTGCAACTCCTCTTCCCGGCGTTTATGGCGCTGCGCGTTTTCTTCCACCGTGCTGAAGCTGAATCTGGACCATTCGATAACAAACACCAGTGCGATCACGGTGCTGTCATCCACAAACTGCCTGGCGAACGCAATGGCTCGCTGACTGTTGTTACTGTCATCCAGTCCGACCAGAATGGTTCTTGACATGACGGACTCCTCAAAAAATGTTTCAAGACAGTGACATAACTGTCAAACCAGCGCACACCATACCCGATCCCGGGACGAGGTCAAGCCGGAGAGTGCAAAAACTTTGCTTGTGGAGCTGCCTGCGATAGCGTTTGCCATAGCGTTTGACTGGATCAAACAGGCTTTTGTGCTACTTCCACTTGATGGAACAGCCCATGGACGGATACTGCTGTTCAGGGCCTTGTCCACTGGCGACAATCTGCTGCAGGGCCTGATGCAGTTCGCGCGGCAATTCGCTATCACCATCATCGATGCCGCTGGCATCCAGCCGACCACGATACTGCAGAGCAAGATCCGAGTTGTAGGCGAAGAAATCCGGAGTACAGACAGCACCATACGCGCGCGCCACCTGCTGCGTCTCATCGTACAGATAAGGAAACCGGTAACCGTCAGCCTGCGCCTGTGCATGCATGTGCTCAGGCGCATCCTGCGGGTAACTGGCAACATCATTGGCGCTGATGGCAACCACTCCAAAACCCAGATCCAGCGCGGCATGGGCTTCGCGCACCAGCTTTTTGCGCAGCGCCTGAACATACGGACAGTGATTGCAGATGAACATCACCAGCAGGCCGTGCGCGCCCGCAATCTGGTCACGTGTGCAGATTTTGCCGCGGGTATCAGGCAGCGCAAAATCAGGCGCCAGCGCGCCACGTTTCGGTTCCGGTGAGTATTTCAGTACCAAAGCCAGTCCTCCATTGAGCAAATGAACGGTAATCATTATAAGTAGTCTGTCACCGCCTGCACAAAGCGCTTGAAAAGCGTGGCGCAATGCGCTTAAAAAGCGTCATAGAATATGTTCATGTGAGCAAACTTGTGGCATCATATGCTCACATTACAAAAATGTAACTTTTTGCACAGATACAGGTCGTAACTGAGTGTATTCAGATAGATTGACGGGCTGACACAATACACATGGCAGCATCCTTTGAACAAGCTGAAATCGTGACTGCCGCAAGCTTGCGGCAGCAATGTTGTGTGCGACTTTCACACACTCCAAAGAAACCAGTTCTGGCCGTCACTATAGTTGCTCTACTATATCTGCTATCGCTGAACCCGTTGTTGGCCCAATCAACCCGACAAACCAGTAGTGAGCCGGATAACAAATCTGCCGCCACTGTCAACACCAAGCGCAGCCATTCCGAACTTAACTGGATTCCGGCGATCAGCATTCAGTCCGATGATATCGATTTGCTGCTGCAAGACCAATCAGCCTTATCCGCTGGCACACAAAGCAAGCGCTCCAAACCGGCGTCTCAGCAACAGGCCAATCAACTGATATTGCGTCTGCTACCGGAGTCGAACAGTATCGTCAGCACCGGTTATAGCTGGTCATTGCTGGGTGGCAGCAGCGACAATATAGCTCGACTGACAACTCCACGGTTGCAAGCTGTGAACAGCATGCAGACCAGCAGCGCTTACCGCAGCCAGAATGCGACCGGGCTGATCCTGAAACAGAACGAAGCGTTCAAACCACAACTCAATCTGGGCTGGCAGCTTGACTTGCAGCAGAATGGGACGCTGGGCAATCGCGTTGGCGACGGGCTGCTGCTGTCCAGTTTCCCCGAACAGAACTCAGCTGGGCAGAATGTAGCTGGCAGCGACAACATGGCGCTGGCCAACATTCAGTGTGCAGAAAGCGTGTTGACCCGCTCCTCCTACTCCGCCAGCGGCTGCCGCTTTACCCATGTCAATCAGCAGCAATTATTGCTTGGGATGGATTGGGCTCCTATGCCTGGCTTAAGCACCTCAGCGAGTATTTTTGAATCCAACCAGACCAGCCGACCGGGCTGGGAACAATACAGCATTGCGGCCAATAGTCTGGCTGCCGCTGGGTTCGGCAATGCCAGCGCATCGGAACTACTGGCTGTCTCCGGCCAGCGGCTTCAAGGCCTGCAGATTGGTTTGCAGCTGGAACTGTTCAGCGGCAACAACAACGTTGACATCAATGCGGGCTACTCACGCATCACCGATTTCCAGATTGATGCACCATATTTGGGTCTACAACCCGGCGTAAGCAAAGACCTGAACACAGCCGGCATGCTGCAAACGCTGGGTCTCAGCGAGCTGTCTGCAGTCGGCGCAACAGCCAGCAACAGCAGCTTTACCCGCAGTGATGCACTGGATAGTGCCAGCCTGCAAATCAACTGGACCAATGGTCCCTTCAGCAGCGGCCTGCAAAGCGTCTATCAACAGATACCTGTGCTGCCCGGCATCCGTCGCGGTGAGGACCTCACCACCTTCAATCTGCATTTCACCTGGCAAACGCCATGGCACGGCGCACTCAGTATCGGTGCCAATAACGTGCTGGACAGCACCGGCAATACGGCGACTGCCCCGGACGGTGAAGAAGCCATCAGCAGCATCTACGGTCGCATCCCCTACGTGCGCTACAAGCAGGATCTATAAACCGGGCAACTGAATTTGACTGGTCACAGCAATGCTGCTTGCAGCGGATTTGATCAGAGGTTCCTTAGCCCGGATTATTCACCACCCGATCTACTGCGGCGGCCCCAGCCCTCGCGCCTGCGGCGTTTCGTTCGGTCGCGCATCCTCACCATACAGGCGAGTACGTTTCCGGTGCGCTCGGTCACGAAATCACTGCACTCACAAGGTCTGGAGCCCCCTCGTCACGATCTGGTGATGAATGATCCGGGCTTAGATGTTTTACCAGCACAGTGCATGTGCTATCTTGTTGCTATTCACACTTAAAGCACTCTGCATATGAATAAACTTTCTGTCATCCTGATCTTTGCATGCACGGCACTATGCTCATCTTATGGTGTGGCGATGGCGCAGAGTGAAAGCGGATTTTCATCGCTGGAAGAACGCATGACCCTGCGCGAATTCGAACAGTCTGGCCTGGATAAATTGAGCGCAGATGAACTGGCAGCATTGAATAACTGGATCCGTCTGCACTCGCTGGGCGGTGAAGAGTTTGTCCGCGCCGAAGCCAGTGCCAGCAATGACAGCAACCTGCCGCCGAGCATGCAGCCTGACCGGATGGGCTTTCCGGACTATAAAGGTGAAGAAAAGGCGATCACTTCTACCATTGTCGGCAACTTCGAAGGTTGGCGTGGTGACACCGAGTTTGAACTTGCCAATGGCATGGTCTGGAAACAGACAGAACAGGATTTGCTCGGCGTCAGGCCCAGACAAGACCAGCAGGTGACCATTGAACCGGGCTTCCTCAGCGCCTGGTATCTCAAGATCGACGGCATCAATAAACGCCTGCGCGTGCGACGCATCAAATAAGCGCTTGCGCCGCTAGCCTGGATTATTCATGAGCGACGTAGCGAGAGGCTGTAAGGGTATGAAAATGCAAGGCGCACGAAGGAAAATGCGCGCAGGCGTACTTGACAGCACGTTGAGCACGTTTTTCGAGTGCAACGTAGCAGATTCATGCACTGTCGGACTCGCAGTAGTTGATCATGAATAATCCAGGCTGGAGGCTCGCGGGAGAAGAGCAGGCGTGACTTAGCGCGTCTCCCGCAATGCTTTTCTGGTGACTTTGATCTGTTGTGCCAGGCGGAACAAACTGCTGCGTAATCCCGCGTATGCCACCACGCCGATAGCCATGGCCAATTTGGCGAAGGTGCCGGGTGCACCCAGCATGCCGGAATCCAGCCACCAGGCAATGACGCCTGCCAGCATCAGCGTCATTGCCGTATAACTGGCCATGCGCAAGCGATAACGCCACAATTTCAAACGCTGCAGGCGCAACTCGCTACTTTCATTATTATTTTGCTGGCTGCGGTCACGCTGATAGCCGCATTGCGGGCATGACGGTGCCAGACTGGACATGCGCTGGCGACATTGCGGACAACGAATCAAAGCCATGACAAAGCTACACTGTCACAGCTTGGCAAGTTACTTCGCCTGGCCATAAAACCAGATGGTCGCACGCAGTCCTCCTTCGTTGCGGTTGTTCAATTCAATATTCCAACCATATAGGCTCGCCAGCCGTTTGACAATGGCCAGCCCCAGTCCGGAACCGCTAATCGTCGATTTGCTCTGTTGCCCACTGTCAGAAGCATCCTTGCGATCTGCAGCACGATAGTGGCGATCAAACACATGTGGCATATCGGCCGCATCAATGCCTGGCCCCTGATCGAGTATCTCCACTCGTCCCGGCGCAGTCAAGACAGTAATGGTTCCTGCATTTGTATAGCGTATGGCATTGCCCAGCAGATTACCGATGGTCACCGCCAGCACCGATTCAGGTGCAATGACGTTGACCTCGGTGTGCAGCTCGGTTGCTATCTGCAGCGGTTTGTTGCCCAGCAGCGGCCGATACTGCTCCACCACATCAGCGGTGATCGCGGTGACATCACGCGCATTGCTTTCATCGGTGACGCCGCGCTCGGCGCGCGCCAGATACAGCAGTGCCGTGGTGATATCCACCGTCTGGCGTGCGGCGCGCGCGATGCGCAGCAACCTGGGTTGCGCCTTCTCGGGCAGATCCGGCATGTTCTGCAGCAGTTCGGTGGCACCGATGATCACCGCCAGCGGTGTCCGCAATTCATGCGAAACATCGGCATTAAAGGCCTGATCACGTGCTGCTCGTTCTCGCAATTGTTCGACATAATGATCCAGCGCCTGCGCCAGTTCACCGACTTCGTCATTGGCAAAGTGCTCGGCCAGCGGTTCCGGCTTGCTGACCACAGACATGGCCCGCACCCGGCTGGCCAGATCACTCACCGGACGCATGACGCGACCAGCCGACCACTGCCCCAGCAGCAGCGACAACAGGGAAAAGACCAGCACCACTGCCACCATGGCGATCCACAACTGGCGCGTGATCTCCTGATTGGAAGTCACGTCATAAGTCAGAAAAACCCAGAAATCATCGGCTTTGCGCACCGCCGCTCGAAACACACCGCGCGCAGTACTGATCTCATGCACCCCGCTCGGCAGGTCGCGAAATTCAGAGGGTACGATCTCGGCCTGTCCAGGACGCGTCACGTAGCCTTCGATGCGACTGTAAAACGGCTCCGCACGGGATGGATCAACGCGTAACTGGCGCAAGTACTGATCAACTTCTTCGCTCAGCGTATCCGATATCAACTGATCAGTGACATATTCCTGCAGCAACAGGGCGCTGAGCGCAAATAACGCACTCAACAGCGTACCGAGAATCAGCATTGAGAACACGATGCGACTGCGCAGTCGATGACGGATCAATTTCGGCATGAACAGTGTGCTTCAAGGCGAACCAGACAGACGGATAAAACTGGCCGTGCAGGTCAATCCGGAGCGATAATGCGATAACCAATTCCGTGTCGGGTCTGAATCATCGCTTGCTCGAAAGGTTTATCAATACTGCTGCGCAAGCCATGAATATGCACCCGCAGGGAATCGCTGTCAGGCAACTCGTCACCCCACACATCGGCCTCGATTTCTGCACGAGTCACCACCCGCGGCGAGGCGCGCATAAGGCAACGCAATATCTTCAAACCAATCGGATTGAGATCGATATTGACCCCTTCACGCGTCACCATCATGGTATCAAGATCGTAGTGCAGATCGCCAATCTGCAGTTTGCGTGTCTGCAGACTGGGATCGGCGCGCCGCGTGATCACTTCGAGACGGGCCTCAACCTCCTGTAACTCAAACGGCTTGACCAGATAATCGTCGGCACCGCGGCGGAAACCCTCCAATTTGTCTTCAAGCTGATCACGCGCGGTCAGCATCAATATGGGAATATGTCGAGAAGCCTGGGCTCGAATCTGTTCACACACCTCAAGCCCATCCATACCCGGCAGAAACAGATCCAGCACAACGGCTTCAAAATCATGGTTTAATGCCAACTGCAGACCGGTTTTGCCGTCGGCGGCAAAATCGACAATATGTTTGTGATCTTCCAGATAATCACCGAGATTGGCGGCGATGTCAGGATTGTCTTCAATAATCAGAATACGCATGGTATCGCTCTTAGATCATTAGCGGCTTGAATTCGGTGCCAGTGGCTGTGGATCAACCGGCATACTACGCAAGCAAATGCTACTGCGGATGCATTCGAGCATGCTGGTGACAGCCTGAAGTAGCAGTTCAAGCGACAAAAAAAACGCTCAAGCAGTGCTAAGTACCGCTTGAGCGTTGACTGCCTTTTTAACCGTAATCATAGCAGTGTTGATGTCATTGATAACATCAAGATACGATTTTCTCATAGCTTTGGTTAACGCATGGTTAAGGCAGTTCTTCTCCATCCGGCGCAAAGCTAGGGAACCTCTGATTAATTATGCACGGGCACGACGAGGTCTTTGCGGGATACACCGGTGCGGCTACAGCGAGTGTGGTTTGGTTGGCCAAATGAGCGAGCGGAGACGCGGCGGGGTGCCCGCAAAGGCCCGTCCCGAAGGGTTTTGCCGGAAAAGCCACATCTCGCACGTGGCGAGCCGAGGCCGTAGCTATGGCTACTGCCACTCGACTCGCCCCGCACGATCTGCGGCTTTTCCGGCTAAAACGCGCTCCGCGCATGATTGATCAGAGGCTCCCTAATTTCAGTCTGACTGGTTATCTACCAGATTAACGTTGTGCAATTCCTCATCCAGTTTATTGATGCTGTGACCTTGCGCCAGTTTAACCGCCAAACGAACCTCATTGGCGGAGTCAGCATGGCGCAGTGCCTGTTCGTAATCGATCTTGCCGTCCAGATGTAATCGCATCAGCGCCTGGTCGAAGGTCAGCATGCCGTGGTGTTCGGAGTCTTTCATGATCTTCTTCAGTTCGGTCACTTCACCCTGGCGAATTTTTTCCTTGACCAGCGGTGTATTCAGCAGAATCTCCAGCGCAGCGTAACGGCGATCGCGATCCGCTGCCGGAATGAGCTGCTGAGCAATCATGGCGCGCAGGTTGAATGACAGGTCAAGGAACACCTGCTCGCGCTGTGATTCCGGAAAGAAATGCAGAATGCGGTCCATGGCCTGATTGGCATTGTTGGCGTGCAGGGTGGAAAAAACCAGATGACCGGTCTCGGCGAAGGTCAATGCATGCTCCATGGTCTCGCGAGTGCGGATTTCTCCGATCAGAATCACATCGGGCGCCTGGCGCAAAGTGTTACGCAAGGCCACTTCGAATGATTCGGTATCGGTGCCGACTTCGCGCTGGGTGATGATGCATTGATCGTGTTGATGCACAAATTCGATCGGATCTTCAATGGTGATGATATGGCCGGGCATGGTTTTGTTGCGATGACCAACCATGGCCGCCAGCGTGGTCGATTTACCGGTACCAGTAGCACCCACCAGAATGATGATGCCGCGCTTGCTTTCTGCCAGATCCAGCAGAATCGGCGGTAACTCCAATTCCTCGACAGTGGGAATCCGGGTCTCGATGCGGCGGCAGACCATGCCGATTTCGCCTTGTTGATAGAACGCACTGACGCGAAACCGTGCCACATCGTCCAGCCCGATCGCATACTGGCATTCATGCGTTTCCATGAATTCCTTGATTTGCTGTTCGTTCATCGATTCCAACACCAACTTGCGCGTTTGTGCCTCTGTCAGCGCTGCATTGAGAATCGGATGAAACTTGCCCTCAATCTTCACAGTGGGGGCTGCGCCGGTGGTTATGAAAAGATCTGAACCACCTCGATCATGCAGCAGTTGCAGCCAGTTTCTTAGATGTTCACTGCTGTTACTCATGCCTGAAATGACCTCTTGTCATGTGCTTTGCCGGCAGCCTCGTTGCGCGTGATGATGCCACGCTGCACAAGATTCTCCAGTGCTGAATCCAGTGTCTGCATGCCGACGTTTTTACTGGTCTGGATAATAGAGTACATTTGCGCCACCTTGTCCTCGCGGATCAGATTGCGTATCGCCGCGTTGGCCAGCATGATCTCGTGTGCAGCCACGCGACCACCCTGCTTGCGCCGCAGCAGTGTCTGTGTGACCACTGCCTTCAGCGATTCCGACAACATTGAGCGTACCATCGGTTTTTCGCCGGCAGGAAACACATCAATGATACGGTCGATGGTCTTCGGCGCCGAACTGGTGTGCACGGTAGCAAATACAATGTGTCCTGTTTCAGCGGCTGTCAAAGCCAGGCTGATGGTTTCCTGATCGCGCAACTCACCGACCAGAATAATGTCCGGATCTTCACGCAGTGCGGCTCGCAGTGCGTCTTTAAAGCTGGTGGCATCGCGACCCACTTCACGCTGGTTGACCAGACAGTTGCGACTTTGATGGACAAATTCGATTGGATCCTCAATGGTTAAAATATGACCGGAGCTGTTCTTGTTCAGATAATCTATCATGGCGGCCAGCGTGGTCGATTTACCGGAACCGGTCGGCCCGGTGACCAGAAACAGACCGCGCGGCACTTTGATCATTTCACGAAAAATGTCCGGTGCCTCAAGCTCTTCCAGCGTCATGATCTGTTCCGGTATGACGCGAAACGCACAGGCGACACCGCGATCCTGGTGATAGGCATTGACACGGAATCTGGCCAG
>CAZHRH010000010.1:26000-28918 GCA_964534475.1 uncultured Wenzhouxiangellaceae bacterium | reverse complement strand
TAGGCGCGGAGCGTGTTTTCCTCGGACAAGCTGTGGCTGACATACCGCGACCTGTGGCTGGACTTTCGTATCTCTACACGGGACAAGCTTTCCGAGAGCAATTCGCTTGATGCAGGTGGTTCAAAGAACCAATAGAAAAAACCCTGCTAACAAGTGCGGGGTTTGATGAGGCAGTGTGTTTAAAGGTCGTTGGGGTGGGCGATCTTGAAGCCCATGCTCTGCACTGTGTGCAGCAGGCGCACCGATTGCCCACGATCAATGATCTTGCGCAGGTTGTAGATGTGGCTGCGCAGCGTGTCAGATGCCGGCAGCAACTCGCCCCAGAGCTCGTTTTCGATCGCTTCGCGGGTGACCAGGTGTGGTGATTCACGCATCAGAATTTTCAAGATACGCATGCCGGTGGGTGACAATTTCAGGCGTTTGCCGCCGCGGCGCACGATCATGCGCTGAGTGTCGAATTCCAGATCATCAATGCGCATGACGATGTCTTCAGCGCTGTCACGCGCGCGGCGTACCAGCGAGTTGATGCGCGCTTCCAGTTCCGGCAGTTCAAACGGTTTCACCATGTAGTCGTCGCTACCGGTGCTGAAGCCTTCCAGCTTGTCGTCAAGCTGGTCACGTGCGGTCAGCATCAGAATTGGTACTTTATGGCCGGCATCGCGCAGGCGACGGCACACTTCCATGCCGTCCATTTTCGGCAGCATCAGGTCCAGTACGATGCAGTCGTAGTCGTTGGCGGTGGCCAGGCTGTAGGCAATCTGGCCGTCACTGGCGTAATCGACGGTCATGTCGGCGCCTTCCAGGTAGCTGCCGACGGTGATGGCGAGATCCTTGTGGTCTTCCACCAACAGGACATCTATGTGGTTGCTATCGTTGATTGTTTCTGCGTACATGGTTGCTGATCTAATCCTTTGATCGTACATTATAGACAATTGTGATGAACACGCCAATCTAGCGCATCCTTGCGCCGCATAGATTATGACGCGCGAGCGGGCGATTTATCTCGCCTGTTGCACATCTGTCTGTCATGGTCTGTGATAATAGTAGACAGTCTTATGTTTGTGCAAGCTGTAGAGGACAGCTCAACTTGATGCAAAACGAAAGCCAAAGACCGCCGGGGAACTGGCGCAATCTCAGGGCATTGCTGCCGCTGGCGCGGCCTTATCGCAGCAAGATGATTTACGCCGGATTGTTCCTGCTGTTGTCGACCATGGCCACATTGGTGCTGCCGGTAGCGGTGCGCCAGGTTATCGATGAGGGCTTTACTGCCAGCAACGTGGCCGGCATTGATCGCTGGTTCTGGCTGCTGTTTGTCGTTGTCGGCATCCTCGCCGTCACCGGTGGCCTGCGCTATTATTTTGTCTCCTGGCTGGGCCAGCGGCTGATTACCGATCTGCGCAAGCGCGTGTACGAACGAGTCATCCGCATGAGTCCCTCGTTCTTTGAAACCACGCGCACCGGCGAGGTGCTGTCGCGGCTGAACACCGATACCACGCTGGTGGAAAGTCTGGTCGGTGCCAATGTCTCATTTGTCTTGCGCAACAGCCTGCTATTTATCGCTTCCGCGGTGATGCTGGCCGTGACCAGTCCCAAACTGGCGGCGATCATGGGCATCATGATTCCGCTTACCGTGCTGCCGGTGCTGCTGCTGGGACGGCGCGTACGCAAGCTGTCCAGAAGCGGTCAGGACAGCGTCGCCAATTTCACTTCCATCGGCACCGAAACCATCAACGCGGTGCAGATCGTGCAGTCGATGGCGCAGGAAAGTCGTGAAAGCGAACGCTTTGATGAAGCTGCCGAGCAGGCCTTCATGGTCAACCGCAGCCGTATCCGTGCCGGTGTGCTGTTGATTATCAGCGTCATACTGCTCAGTTTTGGCGGCATTGTATTTGTCCTCTGGCTGGGCGCCCATGCAGTGCTGGAGCAGCGCATGACGCCCGGCGAACTGGGTCAGTTCGTGCTGTATGCGCTGATTGCCGCCTCGGCCGTGGGTGGGTTGGGCGAGATGTGGGGCAGCATACAGCGTGCAGCAGGTGCGCTGGAGCGGCTGATCGAGTTGCTGCAGTCCAGTCCGGACATCTTCACGCCGCCGCAACCATTGCCGTTGCTGGAGGCGACCAGCCATGCATCAGGCTCAGCCCAGACCAGCAAGCACAGCGATGGTATCGAGGTCAGTTTTGACGCAGTCAGCTTCAGTTATCCTTCGGCACCGGACAAGCAGGTGCTGCACGAGCTGGAATTCAACATCCAGCGCGGCGAAACGGTCGCGCTGGTGGGGCCCTCCGGTGCCGGCAAGTCGACCCTGATTCAGTTGCTGCTGCGGTTTTACGACCCTACCGCCGGACGCATACTGATCAACGGCAAGGACTTGCGCGATCTGGATTTGCATGAATTGCGCTCGACCATTTCACTGGTACCGCAGGACACGGTGATTTTTTCCGGTGATGTGCGTGACAACATCCGTTACGGTCGCCCCGATGCCAGCGATGCCGAGATCCTGCAAGCGGCAAAAATGGCGCATGTGGATGATTTTGTGCGTGAACTTGATGCCGGCTATGACACTTTTCTGGGTGAGCGCGGCATGCGCCTTTCCGGCGGCCAGCGCCAGCGTGTCGCCATTGCCAGAGCGGTGCTGATGGACCCGCCGCTGCTGCTGCTGGACGAGGCTACCAGCAGTCTGGATGCAGAAAGCGAGCGCCAGGTGCAGCTTGCCATCGAATCACTACGGCGCGAACGCAGCATGCTGATCATCGCCCATCGTCTGGCTACGGTGCGCATGGCGGATCGCATCGTGCTGCTCAATCGAGGCGTAGTCGAGGCCATTGGCTCGCACGATGAGCTGATTGCCGAATCCAGCCTGTATGCGCATCTGGCGGAACTGCAATTCATGCGCTGAATACTGCATACTGTCTATACTG
>CAZHRH010000010.1:8803-25900 GCA_964534475.1 uncultured Wenzhouxiangellaceae bacterium | reverse complement strand
GCGCATCTGGCGGAACTGCAATTCATGCGCTGAATACTGCATACTGTCTATACTGTGCTGTAGCTACTCACCCGAGGCCGGTACGTGTGTCTCATCCCGGGGGCGCCGCAAGTACATCCTTGTAGGCTAGTGTACCCGGCCAGCTATACTGTAACGTTCAGCGAGTCGGAAAGTGCTTAGCCGCACGGCATGGCTCGCAGGTAATGGCCATTCCATTGCCAAGCGCCATAACACAGCGGATGAGCGCTTTTCGGCTCGCCCTGCGGGAGCGCGCCTGAGCCGACATTATGGTGTTGCAATCCTTGTCAAGGGCTTGCCATTCACTGCGGATTGCGCCTTGTACTGTCGACTCAGGCGTGCTCTGAATGTCACAGTATAGCTGGCCGGGTACACGTAACTGCGGCCATCCCTGGCCGCAGACACCCCCGGGATGAGACACACGCACCGCAGTACCCATGGCTGTACAACAAGTGAATAGTTACACTGTGTTTCATTAACTGCAACGGAATCTGCATGCACGTACTGATTTGTGGCTCCATGGCCTATGACACCATCATGGTGTTCCCGGACAAGTTCAGAAACCATATCCTGCCGGAGCAGGTGCATATTCTGAATGTGTCGTTTCTGGTGCCGGAAATGCGTCGCCAGTTCGGCGGCTGCGCCGGCAACATTGCCTACAACCTGCATCTGCTGGGTGGCCACGCACTGCCGATGGCCACCGTCGGTCAGGACTTCGCCGAGTACCGCGAGCATTTCACCAGTCTGGGCATATCGCTGGCGCACGTGCACCAGCTCGACAGTGAGTTCACCGCGCAGGCCTTCATCACCACCGATATTGATGACAACCAGATCACCGCGTTTCACCCCGGTGCCATGGCCCACAGCACGCTCAATCGCGTGCTTGATATCAAGGAAGATGTGCAAATTGGCATCGTCGGCCCGGACAGCCGCGAGGGCATGCTGGCGCACAGCGAGGGATTCGTTGCCCGTGGTGTGCCGCACATCTTTGATCCAGGCCAGGCATTGCCGCTGTTTGACGGTGAGGATTTGCGCGATTTCATCCGCCGCGCCAACTGGCTCACCGCCAACGAATATGAAAGCAGCGTCATTGTCGAGCGCACCGGCTGGTCGCTGGATCGCATCGCCAGCGCAATGCAGGCAGTGTTCATCACTCATGGCAGCAAGGGTTCCAGCATCTACACCGACTCGCAACACATTCAGGTGGAAGCGGTGCCGGCGGCTCAGGTCAAGGACCCGACCGGCTGTGGAGATGCCTATCGTGCCGGTCTGCTGTATGGCATTTGCAACGATCTGGATCTGCTCACAGCAGCGCGGCTGGGGGCGCTGATGGGGTCTTTGAAAGTGGCCGAACAGGGACCGCAGAATCACTATTTCAGTCAGCAGGAACTGGCGGAAAAATTCAAGCAGGCATTTGGCTACAGCTACCTGTAACCACAGTGCATCCGCTATACGCCTCATTGCCGGGTCGTATACTGAACAGGCTGCAAACTTCCCCCGCCTGAGGGAAATGCAGCTGTTGCTTGCAAGGCTATGGCCTCATTGCAGCAGCTAAATCTGAGTTCCCTTCAAGTGTGCCGAGATCGAGAAGATGCGGTGCAGTACTAGCAGTCTGAGCTTCCTCCCAGTGTGCCGAGATCAAGAAGATGCGGTGCAGCACTAGCAGTCTGAGCTCCCTCCCCTGCGAGCGGGGGAGGGCCGGGGTGGGGGGAACAATCAAGGAACGTATCATCAGTTGTGAAGCAGGTGATCGGATTTATCCCCCCCTCCACTCCAGGATCGAATCCGGCACAAACTGCAAACTTCAGCAATTACTTAGGCTGAAGAACCACCACTGAGCAACCCGGTGCGCAAGCGGCCGTCGTCTGCAAGCTGCAGCCAGCGTACTCTTGGTCCGCGCACATCAAGGCTGAATTTTTCACTGCCGGGTATCACGCATGCGGCGGTGGAGGGCGCACCATATAGCGGGATGCGTCGCTCGCCAATCTGCTGTTCGCCCTGCCAGCCATGGTGAATGTGGCCAAAGCAGATGGCGCGCACATTGTGCTCATGCTGTTGCAGCCATTGCCATAATACCTCGCTGTCATGACAGGCGAAGCGATCGATCCAGGGTGTGCCCACTGGCACCGGCTGATGATGCATGAACAACAGAGTCGGTAAATCCGGGTCCATATCCGACAGCACGGCAAGGCGGTCGCTGTCGAGCTCGCCGTATGGCTGCTGCGGTACATTGCTGTCGATCCAGACCAGTTGCCAGCCGCCATGGACTTGCGGGTTGCTGTGGTCAAACACTGGCGCCTGAAGATGTTCGCGCAACAGCTCCGGGTCATCGTGATTGCCGGGGAACGCCAGCACCGGCAGACCGGTCTGTTGCAGCATGTCGTTAAGGCGCTGGTAAACTGACGACTGCGCACGTTCCACCAGATCGCCACTGAGCACCAGCCGGTCGGGCTGCCAGTTGCGAGCCAGTGCCAGCATATTCAACAGATTCTGCTGTGGATTGATACCACGATAGGATTGTTCGGGATCGGGCTGCAAATGGCAGTCCGACAATTGCAGCAGGCGAAGAGACATGCTGCAATCATAGCGATGGAGCAATACAGATGTCCAGATACAGCAAATTCATTGAGTCAGGTATCGCTGAATACATCAGCCGACATACCTCGACCGAAGCAGATCTGGCGCGGCAGTTGCGCGAGCAAACCGCGCAGATGCCACAGGCCAACATGCAGATCTCTGCCGAGCAGGGGCAGTTACTACAATTGCTGGTGCGCGTGATGGGCGCACGCCGGTGTCTCGAAATCGGCGTTTTTACCGGCTACAGCAGCCTGCTCACAGCGCTGGCGCTGCCCGACGATGGCTGCATTGTGGCTTGCGATATCAGCAAGCAGTGGACTGATATCGCGCGTGACTGGTGGCAGCGCGCGGAGGTCGCCGAAAAGATTGATCTGCGCCTGCAACCGGCCACTACCACATTGCAGCAACTGTTGAGTGATGGCGAGGCCGGAAGCTATGATTTTGCTTTTATAGATGCCGACAAGACCGGCTATGACGAGTACTATGAACTCTGCCTGCAATTGCTGCGACCGGGTGGTCTGCTGATGCTGGACAACGTGTTGTGGTCAGGCCGGGTGGTGCTGGAGTCGGCACATGATGAGGACACGGCAGCATTGCAACAACTCAATGCCAAGCTGGCGGTAGATCAGCGTGTGCAGACAGTTATGCTGGGGATGGCCGATGGCATCAGCCTGGTGTTGAAGCTGTAAGTGGCAGAGCCGGGCAGTTGCATGCAGCCAGGACATTGCTCTCCTGACGGCCGCGTATTCAAGCATTCCCACACAAGAGGCTGGGAACGAGTTATACAGTAAAATTGCGGTCTGATCAGGCAGTGCCGGATCAGCCCTGGACTTATCAGTCGCTTGCTTCTTCCACTTTGGCACTGGGTGCGTTGCGCTGCACCGAGGCGATACCGTTTTTGCAGCCGGAGTCGGATTTGTACATCTGGCTTTGACCGATGACCTGACCATTGCTGGCTTTGAGCACGAAGTATTCGCGGCCGTCTTTGGCGGTTTTGACCTCGAAGCGGTTCTCATCGGCACAGTTCTTGCGCACCGATTCAATGCCGTTTGCACAACTACTATGCGTCGCATATTGCTGCGAGGTGAGGATAACCTCGCCATTGCCGGCCTTGAGCACGAAAAACTCCTTGCCGCTGGAACTCTTGCTGATCACGAATTTAGCTGCCATATTAATCTCCTTGTTAAGAATTTTCGGCAGAGCAAGTATAGCAGCGTCATCAGCGGAGCGCATACTCACGCACCAGCACAATGGTTGCATACAACTAATGCCATAATCATATCGTGGCCATTAAGGTGATCAGACTACTGCATACCATCACATCTGAGGATTAGATCATATGCTGAAATCTTTTATCCGCGGACTGCGACTGCCCTGGCTGTTTCTGCTCAGCGCGATGGCCATGCTCGTTTCATGGCTGGTGCCTGATCCGATACCCATGCTGGACGAGCTGCTTCTATTGCTGTTAACGACATTGCTGGCCAGCTTGCGCAAGCCGAGACAAGCAGATAAATCTGCTGCTGGGAAAGACGATCAGGTGAGAGGAGCCGATGATTGATGCTAGCAGTTTATCGAGCACGCAGATAATTTATTTATAAAGATTAGCGTTTGCGCCCATGTTGTGTTTACGGCTTTATTGATAGATCATACTTTGTTTGAGTAAATCTATCGCTAATGTGAAGATATCGTAAATGCTCATTAACGTTTACTGGTCAAGTTTGTGCAATGACCATATAATTTCAATGCTCCAAGTCATAGGGAGTGAGTTGTCACTATAAGTTTCCTGCGGCGCATTGCGCAAATACATCACAATGGTCATGGACGTCTGCTGACGCGTGGCGTGCAACTGGCGCCGGAGGGCGAATTGCGGATGCAGGTGGTGATGGATGTGGGTGCAGGACAATACATCGGAACCTTGTTGAATGAAGCCGGCATGCCGGTGGCTGGAGCAACGGTCAATTTACTCTGGCGGCGTCAGCAGCAAGGGCTGTTGCATGAGTCAGAGCGTGAGGCGATCAGTGATGCCAATGGCCGCTTTGCTTTCTCTGGCCATGCAGCTATAGAGCATGAGTTGCTGGTGCAGGCGGCAGGTTACAAGCAGTTACGAACGTCGCTGGCTGCCCAAACAACTGCCTCTGAAATCAGGCTGCAATCACAGTAGCCTCGACCAGTAGCCAGTATAGCGTCAAATGGGTGTGGTGATATCGGCGTGGTCGGGAAAGGGGTCAATCACTTCCATCAGGTAGCATAAACAATCCTGGCTGATGACGCGCTCGTCCAGCGTCAGCATGGATGGGATGATTTCGCGCCTTGTGCGCAACTCACCATGTTCAAAACTGAAATACTCATCGGTGATGTCGTGGCCATGGCTGTCCAGCGCCAGTACGCAGGGCGCACCATCAGTATTGATATCGGCCAGTTTGATGCCGGCAGGCAGATGATGGAAATTGTGGTGATCCAGATCGGCAACAAAGCTGACGGCGTGCTGCTCCGGCTGAAAACCGAACTGCAGGCCAGGCGAGATATACACCGTCGCCATCATGTGATAGACCACGCCTTGCCCCAATGCGCGTGGCTCGGCGTCAATCGCCGGCAGGTGCAAAGTGTCGTCGATAAAGCGCATGGCGTGGTCGGTGCCGTGTATGGTGCCGGCCTGACCGCATTCGAGTGTCAGTGACGGACAGAAGTCGGCGCAGGCATTGGCCAGAGTGCCCGGTGGTGAGGTGAAATACACCACGATGTCGGCGAAGCGGCGGGCCAGGTTGTAGCTGCGCCAGTCTAGTCGGTTGATGGCCGAATAGTGTGGATTGAGCCCGGAATTGTTGTGGGCGTCGATCACCGCCAGCGGATTGGCCTGTTGCAGCATTTGCAAGACATGACTGAACATGGTGACTTCGTGTCGGTTGCGGTCATTGGATGGCGGTCGTCCCGGGTAGGGCCAGCAGCGATTGAAGTCGGGTTGTTCGGGCAGACGCCGGCGCCGCCAGCGTGCCGCCTGAGTGTTGCCGATCCACAGCCACAGGCTGCGCGGCAGAGGAGTTTGCTGATAACGGTTTTTCAGTAGTTGTCGAACCGCCTCCCAGCCGGTATCCTCGTTGCCGTGTTGCAGTACCGATACCACCAAAGGCCGCGGATCAATGCCGGAAAGTTTTATCAGACACGGCCCGGGCAGCAATTGATACAGCGCTGTGGCCGGCATTTCCAGAGCACCGGCAGGTAATGCATCCAGCACCACAACCGGTATGTTCTGGTCTGGCTGTAATTCACCGCTGGAGGTGGCGTTCAGCATGACCAGCACTGCAAATTGTCAGCAATGCCTGGTGCAGTAGTAACAAGAATAATGATCATCTGTCTAACATAGCCGGTTTTACAGTCAAAGTGAAGCCTAGCATGAACAATGTGCAGGTGGCGGTTGTCGGACAGCCTTGAAACACCGTTTACAAAGCCCGATATCAGCGGCGTGCAAAAAAGCCGTGCAAGGTTGCAATCATCGGCACTTGATGTTTCGGCGGGTGAGTGATTGGGCCACTGGCAGACACTACAACAACATTGATTCTTTGTAGAGATATCCTATGATTGAAGCGCAAGCATTGACCCGGTATTTCGATCGCCTGCTGGCGGTGGACAACATCAGCTTTACCGTTGAGCCAGGTTCTGTGCTCGGCTTTCTCGGGCCCAATGGTGCCGGCAAGTCGACCACCATGAAGATGCTGACCGGCTTCCTCGCGCCCAGCTCCGGCAGCGCCATCATCAACGGGCATGACATTGTCAGCGACAGCCTCAAGGCACGCGAGCAGATTGGCTATCTGCCAGAAGGTGCGCCGCTGTATGGCGAAATGCGGGTGCTGGACTTCCTCGATTTTATTGCCCGGGCGCGCGGTTACAGCGGCAGCGAAGTGCGTAAGCGCGCTATGGCTGCGGCGGAACGGCTGGAACTTGCCAGCGTGCTGCCGCAGACCATCGAAACATTATCCAAAGGGTTCAAGCGCCGGGTTGGGCTGGCGCAGGCGATTCTGCATGATCCGCGCGTGCTGATCCTGGATGAGCCCACCGACGGTCTGGACCCGAATCAGAAGCACCACGTGCGTGAGTTGATCCGCTCCATGGCACAAGACCGCATCATCATCGTTTCCACACACATTCTGGAAGAGGTCGATGCGCTGTGTAACCGGGCCATGATCATTGCCCGTGGACGCGTGGTGGCCGATGATACCCCGGCCGGACTGATCGCCCGCTCGCGTTATCACAATGCGCTCACCTTGCAGCTCGACGATCTGCGCGCCGCGGCCAGCGTGCTGAGCAAGATGCCGGGTGTGGCCAGGGTGGAAATCAACGATGATGAGCTGACCCTGTTTCCGCATGAGCATGAACAATTGCTGTCAGCGGTGACCAACAGCATCGACGAGCATGGCTGGACGCTGCACAGCGTGCGTCTGGAACAGGGGCGACTCGATGAGGTTTTCCGCGATATCACACGCGGTGACGAGCAACACAAGGAGGCGGCATGAACACCAGCTTTACCGGCGTGCGCACCATCATGCAGCGCGAATTGAAAGCTTACTTTTCTACCCCGGTGGCGTGGGTTTTTATCGTTATTTTTACCGTCATGGCGGCCGCCTTCACGTTTTATCTGGGTGGATTTTATCAGCGCGGCATGGCTGATCTGGAGCCGTTTTTCCGCTTTCACCCGTGGCTGTATCTGTTCCTGGTGCCGGCGCTGTCCATGCGCCTGTGGGCCGAGGAGCGCAAGTCCGGCACGATCGAGTTGTTGCTGACGCTGCCGGTGACGCTGGTCGAGGCCATTGTCGGCAAATTTATTGCCGCCTGGCTGTTTCTGGGGCTGGCGCTGTTTTTGACCGTGCCGATATGGTTCAGCGTCAACTATCTCGGTGACCCTGACAACGGCGTCATCCTCGCCGCCTACATTGGTAGCTGGTTGATGGCCGGCGCATTTCTGGCCATCGGCAGTTGTATTTCTGCGCTGACCCGTAACCAGGTGGTGGCGTTCATTCTCTCGGTGGTGGTGTGCTTTGGGTTTCTGCTCAGCGGACTGCCGATTGTGCTGGAAGCCTTTCGCGGCTGGCTGCCACAGGTGTTTGTGGACGGCATCGCCAACCTCAGCCTGATCAGCCACTTCGCCGACATTTCGCGCGGCGTGCTGGATCTGCGCGATCTGGTGTTCTTCATGCTGGTGATCGGTTTCTGGCTAACCGCCAATGCCATTGTCCTGCAACTGCGCAAAGCCGACTGAAGGAGCCTGATGATGTCCAACAACAAGCTTTATTCCTGGAGCAGTCTGCTCATCCTGGCGGTGCTGTTTCTGGCTCTGACCATGATCAGCAATGCCATGCTGCGCGGCGGCCGGCTGGATCTGACCGAGAACAATCTGTATACCCTCAGCGAGGGCAGCAAAAACATCCTCGCCAGCATTGAGGAGCCGATCACGCTGCAACTGTATTTCTCCGCCAAGGCCAGCGAGAATCTGCCGCAGATCCGCAGTTATCAGCAGCGCGTGCGCGAAATGCTGCAGGAATTCAAATCCCATGCCGGCAGTAACCTGCGGCTGGAGTTTATCGATCCGGCGCCGTTTTCGGAAGCCGAAGATCAGGCGGCGGCCTATGACTTACAGGCGATACCGGTCAACAACGGTGGCGACACGCTGTACTTCGGCCTGGTTGGTGTGAATGCCATTGACGGTGTACAGACCATCCCTTTTCTGCAGCCGGACAAGGAAGAGTTCCTGGAATACGATGTGGCGAAGATGGTGTACACACTGAATCAGCCGGAGCCGCTGACGGTGGGCCTGCTCAGCCAACTGCCGCTGAGCGGCGGTTTTGACCCGCAGCGCGGCAGCATGACGCCGGGCTGGGCCATCTACGATCAGCTCACACAATTGTTCGACGTGCAGGCGATCGCAGCCGAAGCCAACGAGTTGCCGGAAGGGCTGGATCTGCTCATGCTGGTGCAGCCGCGTGATCTCAGCGAAGACATGCTGTATGCCATCGATCAGTTTGCCCTGGGCGGCGGCCGCGTGCTGGCTTTTGTTGATCCCAATGCAGAGAAGGACACCGCCAATCAATCCAGTCCAATGGGCGGGCCGGCGCTGCCCGGCAGCTCCACGCTGCCCGAGCTGTTCCAGTCCTGGGGGGTGGCATTCGACGCCGCCAACGTGGTTGGCGACGCCCTCTATGCGCTGCAGGTCAGCCTCGGTCAGGGACAGCCGCCGGTGCGCCATCTGGCCATTCTCGGTCTGACCGAGGACGCCATGTCTGCAGATGACATCATCACCGCCGAACTGGAAACCGTGAACCTGTCCAGTGCCGGCCATTTTACCCGTGCCGAAAACGCCAGCACCAGCATGCAGCCTTTGCTGCAAAGCAGTGACAACAGCCAGTTGATCAATGTCAACCGACTGCAGATGCTGGCCAATCCGGCCGATCTGCTGAACGGTTTTCAGGCTTCTGGTACCGCTTACAACTTCGCCGTGCGCGTCAGCGGTGAAGCCGACAGCGCCTACCCGGAACAGGCGGCTGCTAATGACGGGCAGTTGTCCGGCGACATCAACGCCGTGCTGTTCGGAGACACCGACCTGCTGGACGATCGTTTCTGGGTGCAGCAACAGAATTTCTTCGGCCAGACGGTATTGAGTCCGTTTGCCAACAACGGTGATCTGGTCATCAATGCCGTGGATAATCTGATCGGCAACAGCGATCTGATCAGTATCCGCACCCGCGCCACTTCGGCACGGCCATTCACGCGCGTGGAGCAGTTGCGGCGTGAGGCCGAGCAGCGTCTGCGTGATACCGAGCAGCGCCTGCAGCAGCAGCTGCAGGAAACCGAGCAGCGCATCAATGAACTGCAGTCGGCACGCCCCGAAGACGGCAGCAACCTGAGCGTATTCTCCCCCGAGCAGCAGGCCGAGATCGATCGCTTCATCGACCAGCGACTGGAAATTAGACGCGATCTGCGCAAGGTGCGCCGCGAGCTGGACAAAGAAATTGAAGCGCTCGGCACATCCCTGAAAATCATCAACATCGGGCTGGTCCCGTTGCTGGTGGTGATCGTGCTGCTGGTTTTGTATTGGCGTCGCCGTGGCGCGATGCAGGATGCTCGGCCAGCATCCCCGCACAGTGGCGACGCTAACATGGAAAACAAATCGCAGAGCAGTGAAGCGGCGGCGGAGATTAGCTCATGAGCAATAAAAATCTGCTGCTGCTGGCACTGGCAGCCATCATTGCCAGCCTGCTGGCCTGGCAGTTTTCGCGTCAGCCGGAGCAATCGCCGCAAACTGACGGTGCCATAGCCAGCGGCGAATTGCTGCTGCCTGAATTTGCCGATTACGCCACTGCCATCAATCAGCTTCAGGTGTTCGGTGCCGGTGAAGAGTTGCTGCTGGAATTGCGCCGTCAGGAGCAGACCTGGAGCGTGCAGCAGAAAGACGGCTATACTGCCGACTGGGGCAAGGTGCGCGATCTGCTGCGCGAGTTGGGCCAGGCGCGCGTGATCGCGCCCAAGACCAGACGTGAAGCCATGTATCCGCGTCTGGGAGTGGCTGATGTCAGCGTGGACAACACCGGCGGTGGCCTGCTGCGCTGGAACCAGGGCGATGACAACGCTTTGATCATCGGCATTCGCTCCGATGATCTGGAAGGGCGCTATGTGCGCCAGCCCGACCAGGCACAGAGTTATTTGGTGGATAAAGTGCTGGAGGTGCCAACGCGGCCGCGCGACTGGATTGACCGCAGCATTGTTGACTGGCAAGGCAGCCGCATCAGCGCGGTCACCATACGCCACGCCGACAAGGATCTGATTCAGCTTGCCCGGCCCGATGATGATGCGCTGGAGTTGCAGTTGCAAAACCTTCCCGAAGACCGTGAGCTGACCGGCCAGTGGGCCATCAATGGTATCGTCAATGCGCTCACCGGCCTGCAGGCAGACAACGTGTTTCGCGCCAGCGAAGCGGTGCCGGCAGATGCCACCCGTCTGCTGTTTGTCAGCGACGATGGCATCAATCTGCTGCTGAGCATCTATGTGCATACGCCGGCAGATAACGATGCAGCAGAAACTGCCGAGACCGAGTATCGGCTGCGGGCAGAAGCTTCGCTGGAACCCAATTCGCCAGTATCGGTTGTGGCCGCTGGTGATGAAGCTGCCACGGCAAGCAATGCTTCTGCTGTCAATGCTGACAGCAGCGATGTCGAAGCAGATAGCGACGAGTCAGGCAACGACGACAATAACGCCGCCGCAGATGAGGTCGCGCGACTCAGTCAGCGCCTGCAGGGTTGGGAATATGTCATCCCGGAATACAAATACAACGCGCTCAACAAGCGGCTGGAAGATCTGCTCAAACCGCTGCCGGAAACGGATACGGACTCTGCGGCAGCCAACAACGATGCAGACTGATGCTGCATCCTTGTCCGGCGGCGTGACGTGCAGTCGGTGAAGTCACCGCGGCTATTGCTGGCTGCTGCTGGCTCCGGTCTGCTGGCGGTATTGCTGGGTGCATTCGCCAGTCACGGCCTGCAGCTTGATGAACAGCAACAAGGCTGGATGGATCTGGCCAATCGCTATCACTTCTACCACACGCTGGCCTTGCTGCTGGTGGCCATGCTGCCACCGGGGCGAATGTTCGCGCTGGTCGCTGGCGCCTGGATCATCGGCATGCTGTTGTTCTGCGGCAGCCTCTACCTGGGTGCCATGACATCCTTGCATTTTTTCTGGCTGACGCCCATTGGTGGCGTGCTGCTGCTGCTGGGCTGGGGTGGTTTGCTGTTGTCGGTCTGGCGCGGTGCCCGCTGAAACAGCATCGGCTAATGCTTGCTGTCCCTTTATAAGTCTGCACCCGGTTGCAGCCACGCTCCTGCAAAGAGCTGTGTTTGCCGGATATCAAAGGGGCCATCCTTGTACCCCACCTCCACCGCCAATGTCATCATAATGTCTTGTGCGCAACGTGCTAGACTATGGTTATCGTAACCATCCTGTCATAAATACGAGCAAATGATCCGCTCGGGGAGTCCTTATGAAAATTAAATCAACCATGTTGACCTTTGCCCTTGTCGCCACCATTACCGCGCTAATCAGCCCGCTGGCAGCGCAAGTCACTGTACCCGGCATCAATGCCGATGTGACTGTGTATGAAGATGCCAATGGCATCCCTACCATCGCCGGCAGCAGTGAACTTGATGTGGCTTTTGTGCAGGGCTTTCTGCATGCCCGTGATCGTTTCTTTGCCATGGATCTGAACCGGCGTGTGGCCAGCGGCACATCGGCCGAACTGTTCGGATCCAGCCAGCTCCCCGATGACATCCAGCTACGCACGCTGGGCCTGCGCCGCGCTGCCTGGGCCACCTATGCGGCCATGAGCACCGACACGCGCGGCTGGCTGCAGGCTTATGCCAATGGCGTCAATACCTATCTGGCGGACAACCCGCTGCCGCCGGAATACGGCGCCTTGCAACTGGATGCAGTGCCGTTTTGGTCGCCGGTGGACACCATCGTCGTCGGTAAGGCATTGGCGTTTCAGTTGTCATTTGATCTGGACGTGGAAAACACCGTTCTGGCCATGGCCTACCAGCAGGCCGGACAACAGGCCGGTTTTGACGGCTCGGTGTTGTTCTCCGAGGATCTGGTGCGCTCGGCACCACCGGATGGTCGTCTCAGTGCACCGAATTTTCTGGACAGCATCGGCGGCGTGTTTCTGCCGGCTGTAGACAATGATCTGAGTGTGCAGACTGCGAGCGGCAAAACAGCCATCGAGGCCACGGCTGCCAGCATCGGTCCGATTGATCCGCAGGTGGCGGCACTGGCGCAGAGTTATCTGCAGAAAATCAGTACGGTACCGATGCTGCGCAAACAACTGCGCGGTCGCGAGAATCGCTCCGGTTCCAATGCCTGGGCCGTGAAAGGCGAGTTCACCGCTTCCGGCTACCCGCTGATTGCCAACGATCCGCACCTGAGCCTGGATGTGCCGTCAGTGTTCACCGAAGACCATCTGATCGTCACCGGTCCCGATGGTTTTTCTGCCAGCGGTGTTTCCGTGCCGGGCACGCCGGGCATCATCCAGGGTTGCACCAGCACCTTGTGCTGGGGCTCCACCGTGCATCCGATGGATGTCACCGATACCTATCAGGAGACGCTTAAGCTGAACCGTCTCGGCTTGCCGGTGGCCACGCTGTTCCAGGGCGAGGAAGAGCCGATCAGGTTGATCTTCCAGACCTATTTCACCAACGATCCGCAGGATGGCGAGGCCAACAGCGTCAGCCGCGCCAACGTGCCGCTGGACGGCGGCGGCATCACTTTCATCGTGCCGCGGCGCAACAACGGTCCGATTGTCGATGTCGACGGCAGTACCGGCATCAGCGTGCAGTACACCGGTTGGGGGCCGACGTTTGAGCTGGACACCTTCCGCGAGATCAACCGCGCCACCACGCTGGAGCAATTTGAAGCGGCGCTGCAGAAATTTGACTTCGGCTCGCAGAATTTTGTTTACGCTGACATCGACGGCAACATTGCCTATTTCTCATCCGGTGAAAATCCGATCCGGGCCGATCTGCAGGACGACATGGCACCGGCCGGCGGCATCCCGCCGTTTCTCATTCGCGACGGTTCCGGCACGCTCAATCACGAATGGCTGCCGGTGCGCAATCCGCAGCCGGACCAGGCGGTGCCGTTTGAAATCATGCCGTGGGCGGAAATGCCCAAGGACATCAACCCCGAGCGTGGCTACGTCGCCAATGCCAACAACGACCCGGTCGGCGTGACGCTGGACAACAACCCGCTGAACCAGTTGCGTCCCGGCGGTGGCCTGTATTACCTCAATCCAGGCTATGCCTCGCTGCGCATGGGTCGGGTCGATCGCGTCATGCAGGATCTGGTCGCCGCCGGCAACATCACCCGCGATGATTTCATTACCCTGCAGTCCAACAATCAGATGCTGGATGCACAGATCATCAACCCGATCATCGTCGGCACGCTGGCCGGTTTTGTGCAGCCACCGGGTGCTGAGTGTCCGGACACATTTCCGCAGGTATTTGCTTGCGATCCGCGCATGCAGCAGGCACTGCAGATTCTGTCAGGCTGGGATTTTTCTTCGCCAACCGGCATCCAGGCCGGCTACGATCCGGGCGACGATCCGATCAACCTGCCGGCGCCTTCTGCAACAGAAATCAATCACAGCGTGGCGGCAACCCTGTTCGCCACCATCCGCGGGCAGTTGATCCAGAACTCGCTGGACGCGATTCTGGACGGTGTCGGCCTGGGTGATTTCAAGCCCGGCAATCAGCTCGTCTGGAACGCGCTGATACGGCAACTGGTGGACTTTGATCAGTTACAGGGCTTTGGTGAATCCGGTGTGCCGCTGTTGTTTGATCCCAACAACCCGCCCGAGGACATTGATGCGCGCAGTCAACTCATCATCGGCAGCGTGATTTCTTCCCTGCAGTTGCTGGCCAGCGATGAGTTCGCGCCGGCTTTCGGCAATTCCGAGGACATCATGGATTATCGCTGGGGTTTGTTGCACCGCATTGTGTTTGATCATCCGCTGGATGCCGATCCGTTCAATATTCCCAACGGCGGCGGCCTGATCGATCTGGCGCCGGATCTGCCCGGGCTGGCGCGCGCCGGCGGCTACCAGGTGGTGGATGCCTCCACCCATAGCGTGCGTGCCAACGGGCTCAACGAGTTCATGTTCGGTGCCGGCCCGGCCAGACGCTTTGTCGGCAGCATGACGCCGGCCGGTCCGGACGGGCTGGAAGTGATTCCCGGTGGCCGCAGTTCGGTACCGTTCAGTCCGTTCTTTGCTGACCAGTTACCGTTGTGGTTGACCAATCAATTCCATGAGTTGACCATTACTGACGCCCAGGCGCAGGCCGATGCGGTGGTCACCACAACGTTTACACCGCAGTGACAGGCCAGCATCGGTGCAGTTGCAGTGCCGCATGAAGCGAGTGCACCCGAGCTGTTGAATATACCGGCGGCGGTCAGCAATCTGACCGCCTCTGATCCGCTGCTGGGGCAGTTCATCCAGCGCCATCAGAAACAATGCGGTCGTTGCGATTTGTCGCCGCGCCGGGTCAGATCGCTGTTTCAGCCGCTGTCGCGCTCAATCATTTATCAGCAGTTGTCCGGTCGTGCTGCCGGCACCATCCACGCGCGTTTTCTGCAACTGTTTCCGCGCCGGCAGGCTTCGGCGACACGCTTGCTGGCACTGGAATATGAGCAGTTGCGCAATGTCGGTCTGTCCCACAACAAGGTGCTGGCACTGCAGGATCTGAGCGAAAAAATACGTGGCAGGCAACTACCGTCCGTGACACAATTGACGCAACTGCAAGATCAGCAACTGATTGATGCGCTGGTGCAGGTTCGCGGCATCGGTGTGTGGACAGTGCAAATGTTTCTGATGTTCTGGCTGCATCGTGCCGATGTTCTGCCGGTGGATGATCTCGGCATCCGCAAAGGTCTGATGCTGCTGGATGACATGGCGCAAATGCCAACGCCGAAGCAGGTTGCCGAGCGCGGCCATTGCTGGCAGCCCTGGCGTACGCTGGCCAGTTGGTATCTGTGGCGGCGAACTGAAATGCAGTGACAAGCCAAACGCTGCACCCTGAGTTATTCCCTAAGTTATTGGATAGAAGGACCACTAATGTCTATCATTGATGAATTCGCCCTGCGTCATACTCAGCTCAGCGCAGTGCATGCCGATATCCACAAGCAGGTCAGCGCCGAGCAGGCGATCACGGCCAGGGTGGAACTGAATTTAACGCCGCGCACAATGCAGAAGCAGCAGGAAAATCTGCCGGCGTATCAGATTACTGCCTCGATTGCGTGCAATGGCCAGGCTGAAGATAATGGCGAACAGCTATTCAGCCTGCAGTTGACCATGCAAGCGGCTTATCAGCAGATCACCGGTGAAGCCATGGATTTTGAGCGTTTCAAGCGTTCCCACGCGCCGTTCACGCGCCAGTTGTATCCGCTGCTGCATCAGCACTTGCGCCATTTGCTGCTGCAGCTTGGCCTGGAAAACGTCAAGTTGCCATACGATCTGGCGGAAACCCAACCCAAATCGAAGCAGGCGGTGGTGCTGCACTGATCCGCCGATCTCAGTGCAACTTGTTGGCCAGCGCAGCGGCCATCTGCTTGGCCAGTTGTGCGGCCAGATTGGCCATATCGTTTCTGCCGCCACTGACTTGCGCCCTGGCCACTCGCGGGGCTCCCTGCTCCGGATCGCTGCCGAGCACGCCGTGCAGAATGACTTCATCGCGGTTGCTGCCCAGCTCCGCATATACGCCCAGCGGGGTGTGGCAATCGCCCTGCAGACGTTCGATGACCAGACGCTCGGCGGCAATCAGGTCGGCGTTGTCGGCATCGTGCAGTTGGCTCAGTAAATCACGCATGTTCTGATCGTCGCGGCGACACTGCACCGTGACCACGCCCTGGGCGGCTGCCGGAATCCAGTCGGGGATCTGCATCACGCTGGTGATGCGATGTTCCAGGCCCAGTCGTTCCAGCCCGGCACAAGCCAGTAACAGCGCCTGACAATCGCCATCGTCGAGTCGTTGCAGTCGGGTCTGCACATTGCCGCGTACCGGCAGACACTGCAGGTCGGGACGGCGATGCAACACCTGAATCTGGCGGCGCGGACTGGAGGTGCCAACGACGGCTCCTTGCGGCAGACTGTCGAGATCGCTGTAATCGTGGCTGACAAAGGCATCCCAGGGCGTCGCTCTAGGCAGATTGGCCGCCAGGCACAGATCAGGATGCATCTCTGCCGGCACGTCTTTCATCGAATGCACGGCCAGGTCGGCGCGGCCATCCAGCAGCGCGTGTTCGAGTTCTTTCAGAAACAGGCCCTTGCCGCCGATCGCCGCCAGCGAGCGGTCCAGCAATTCGTCGCCGCGGGTGGATAATTCCAGCAGTTTTACCGGTACATCGGTGATCTGTTGCAGCAGCTTGGCACAGTGATGGCTTTGCCACAGTGCCAACGGGCTGCGGCGGGTTGCGATGGTCAGGGTCATGGAAATTTCAGCGTGTTTGATTGCGTTTATTCTAACTGACTTGCCGTCCGATCAGGAGGTGTTGATCCCCTGCAACAGATCCTGCAGTGCCTGCCGGTAACGGCGCGAGATGGGCGGGCGTTGTCCGCAGTCACGCAGTTTCACTTGCAGCTTGTTGTCAGCGGCGTGATGCACGCCGATGATGCGGTTCCTCGCCACCAGCGCACTGCGGTGTGTGCGCAGAAAATAGTCATTGTGCTGCTGTTCCAGCTCATGCAGGCTCTTGTAGCTGGTATGTTCACCAGCGTCATGATAAATCGTGGTGTACTTGTTGCTGGCCATGCAGCAGGCGATGCTGTGCAACGCTAGCCAGTGCTCGTCGCGCCCCAGCCTGACAGCGATCCAGCTTGCTTCGCTATCGTTCAGCAACTGCTGACGCTGCTGGATTACACGCTTCAATGCCGCCTGCAAACGCTGCTGCTGGATCGGTTTGAGCAGATAATCCACCGCC
>CAZHRH010000010.1:6345-8703 GCA_964534475.1 uncultured Wenzhouxiangellaceae bacterium | reverse complement strand
CAATGCCGCCTGCAAACGCTGCTGCTGGATCGGTTTGAGCAGATAATCCACCGCCTGCAGGTCAAACGCCGCCACTGCGTATTGCTCGTGGGCGGTGGTGAACACCACCGCCGGTCGCTGCTGTGCTGGCAGTTGCTGCAGTTGTGCGGTCAGTTGCAGACCGCTGTCTCCCGGCATGTTGATGTCCAGCAGCAAAGCATCCGGCCGGGTGGCGGTGATCAACTGCCAGGCACTGGCGGCATCGCCTGCCTGAGCGATGCTGCAGACTTCCGGCTGTTGTTGCAGTTGCCGCTGCAGGCGCTGGCGCGCGAGCGGTTCATCATCGACGATGACAATGCGCAATGCCGGCTCGTTCACGTCAGCACCTGCGCTTGTGCCGGCAGGCAGAGCGTGGCCTCAAAGCGATCGTCGACGATGCGCGTTTCCAGACTGACGGTGCGCGTCAACATCAACTGCAAACGACGGCGCAAATCACTGATGGCGGTACCGGTGCCCTGATGGGCGGCCGATACTGTTGGTCGCTCTATTGCACTGCCTGCATCTGCTGGGCTCGTCTGGGTCCGGGTCTGGGTGTTGCCGGCACAGGGATTGCTGATGCGAATGTACAGTCGCTGCGCGCTGACGCTGGCGTGCACATCAATGCAGCCACCGTCGCGGCGCGGCTGAATGCCATGCAGCACGGCATTTTCCAGCAGCACCTGCAGCGTCAGCGGCGGCAAGCGCCAGCGTGGATCGCTGCAGATGGACTGCTCGATGTGCCAGCCTAGCTGCAGGCGCTCGCCCAGCCGCCACTGCATCAGGCGCAGATAACGGCGCGCCAGATCCAGTTCCTCGGCCAGGCTGATGAGGCGATCGCGCGGTGCCAGTGACTGGCGCAACAGATCGCTGAGATCCTCGATCGCATCGACCGCATGTTCGGGCTGTTCTTCGGCCAGCGCGGCGATGGTGTTCAGGGTGTTGAACAAAAAGTGCGGATGCACGCGCGCCTGTAGATTGCGCAGTTCAGCGCGCGCCTGCTGTTGCTGCTGGCTGCGCCAGCGCTGCTGGATAAACAGATAGCGCAACAGGCTGCCGCTGAGTACAGCGGTGATCACAGCGCTGCTGAGCAGAAACGACCACTGCTCGACATCAGGCGGCAGCAAGGGCAGATACTGGCTGCTGCCGAGCTGGTAGATCAGTTGCGCCAGCAGTGTTGCCAGCACAATGCCGATAAGCCACAGCAGCGTCCAGAAAGCATGTAGCCATGCTGGCTTGTGCCTGAGGCTGCTTGCGGCAAATTTGCTCAATACACACCAGGCGAACACCATGATCACACTTAACCAGCCGCTGTAGATGGATACCAGCCCGGCCAGTGACCAGTCCAGCGGCAGGCCCTGTCCAAGCACATACAGCAAGCTGCCGAGCTGCGCCCAGAAGAATGCCTGCAACAGCACCGCCAGCGAGCAAAACCCGGGCTCAATAGAGTCGTCGGAACTGCTCATGACGACGTCTGCAGGCATCAGGCAGTGTTTGCGTCTGCAACGCGTGCGGCCAGCCAGGCATCCACAGCGGCCAACTCTTCCGGCAGCACGCCGTGTGCCACCGGGTAGCTGTGCCAGTCAACCTGCAGGCCCTGCTGCTGCAGTTGTTTTGCGGCCTGCTGTCCGAGCTGGAACGGCACCACCGGGTCGGCCTGGCCATGCGCCATAAACAGCGGCGTCTTTTTTATTCCGGCTGCTGCTGCCAGTCCATCAGGCAGCCACGGCAGATAGCAGGACAGGGCCACTATGCCAGCCAGCGGCTGTGCTGCGAATACCTTCGGCTCCAGGCCAGCCAGCAGCGCGATCACGCCACCCTGGGAAAAGCCGGCCAGAAAGATCTGCCCGGCATTCAGGTCATGCTCTTGCTGCAGTTGCCGGATCAGCGCAGTGATCTGTGCACAGGAGGCCTGCATGCCGGCGCGATCAAGTTCGCGCGCGCCGGTCAGATCGACACTGCGGATGTCATACCAGGCGCGCATGCGCATGCCGCCGTTGATGGTCACCGGCTGCACCGGTGCGTGCGGAAAAACAAACCGGATCGCCTGCGCGTTGCAGTGCAGCAGCAGCGGCACGATAGGGGCAAAGTCGTTGCCGTCGGCGCCGAGCCCGTGCAGCCAGATAACCACAGCATCGACTCGTTCGCTGCGCTCGGCAGCGGCGCTGAGATGGCTCAGGTAGGTGAGCTTCGCTTGCGGGCTGCTGTTGTCTGTATGCATAAATGTTATCTTCTCGTGTCGTCATGCCTGCGGCTGGCCCTGTGCTGCGCTAAACTGTTTATCTGTTGCAATTGCCGAGCCTGAATGTGACCAAGTTTAGCAATGTTTTGAACGCTTGTTGT
>CAZHRH010000010.1:1676-6245 GCA_964534475.1 uncultured Wenzhouxiangellaceae bacterium | reverse complement strand
AGACGACGAAGAAGATGCAGAGCTTGCTTGAGCGCGTGCCCGAGCCGGAGCTGATGGACAGCCCGGAGCAGGTGACAGCCTATGCCGGAGCAGATTTTTCTGCATCCGACGATGCGTTTGTAGCCCGTCTGCTACAGCGACTGCAGCCGCTTGCGGCCAGTGGCAGTCTGATTGATCTGGGTTGTGGCCCCGCTGGCATCAGCATCAGTGCTGCTCGCCAGATGCCGGGCTGGCAGATTACTGCGCTGGATGCCGGCGACAACATGCTGGCACGGGCAAAACAGAATTTGCGCAGCGAGCCGGACGCAGTGCGCGCGCGCATCAGCCTGCACCAGGCGCTGTTGCCAAAACACAATCTGGTGGAAAAGTTTGCTGTCATTATCAGCAACAGCCTGTTGCACCATCTGCCGGACCCGGCCACGCTGTGGCAGAGCATTCGTGATCTGGCTGCGGCTGGCAGTGTGGTTCAGGTGATGGATCTGCTGCGCCCATACGATGAGCAGCAGCTACAGCAACTGGTGACAGACTATGCCGGAGACGCACCGGCGGTCCTGCAGCAGGACTTCAGTCATTCGCTGCGTGCAGCCTATACCCTCGAAGAAATAGCTCAGCAACTGCGTGCAGCCGGTCTGCAGTCGCTCACCGTCGAGCAGATTTCTGATCGGCATCTGCAGATCAGTGGCGTGCTGTGAACGCCGCCGCCAATGCATGGCCGTTTGCCAAATTGCACGGGCTGGGCAATGACTTCGTTGTGCTGGAGCATGAGCATGTGAACCTGCCGCTGCATGCAGCGACTTTGCGCGCGCTGGCAGATCGGCATACCGGTATCGGTTTTGATCAGTTGCTGCTGCTGCAACCGCCGACTACGGCCACGGATGATGTCTGGCAGGTGCAGATATTCAATGCCGACGGCAGCAGCGCGCAACAGTGCATCAACGGCATGCGCGCTCTGGCCTTGTGGCTGCAGCGGCGCGGTTTGCTGCAGTCAGTGACCACGCTGCAATTACCCACGCAAACAGTGCAGGTAGGCAGCGATCAGCCCGGTCAGTTTTTTGTCGACCTGCCCATACCGCAGCTATGCGCTGTGATCAATCCTTGTCGTCATGGCGACCAGGTGTTTGTCAAAGCCTGTGCGGTGAGCGTCGGTAATCCGCATCTGCTGGTGTATTCAGATCAGCCACAGCAACATCAACAGCGTTTCGGTCAGGCCATGGCCGCGCCCGCAGCAGCCTGGCACCGGCATGCGCAAGTAACTGCCGGCTTTCGGGAGCTGGCTGCAGATGGCTGTAATATCGGTTTCATGCAGGTGGATCATGCGCGGCCGCAGCATGTGGTCTTGTCCGTGTGGGAGCGCGGCAGCGGCCCGACGCGGGCTTGCGGCAGCGCGGCCTGCGCGGTGGCTGCAGTCATGTTTGAAAACACAGATTTTTCCCGCATTGAGGTTGAACAAGCCGGCGGTACGCTTATACTGGAGCACAGCAGCGCTGCAAGGCTGCGCGTGTTAGGCAGCGCAACCCATGTATTCAGTGGCCAGTTTGATCCAGACAGTCTGCAGACAGAGTAAGCAAAGATGACACGAAGCAAATCCACAGCCAAATCAGCCCGCACCGGCAAGGCCAAGGTCGATAACAGCCAAGCATCCGGCGCCGGCAACGCCACGCTGGCCACTGTTGATCAGGTCAAGGCATTCTTGCGCATGCATCCGGATTTTCTCGCTGAGCACCCGGAGCTGGTCAAGGCACAGCGATTGTCGGATCGCGAACACGGACGCGACACAGCGTCCCTGCTGCAACGGCAGAACCAGTTGTTGCGTGCGCAACTCGACGAGCAAAAGCTCCAGTTACAGCAACTGACGCGCGCGGCCCACAGCAACGAGCAGTTGCTCAATCGCTGGCACTCGCTGACGCTGGAATTGATGGCGACCACTGACACCGTATCGTTTTGCGAGCTGCTTGATACCAGACTGCGCGCTGATTTCGGCGCCGATTACGTGGTATTGCGCTTGCTCGACGGGCAACTCGACAGTGCCGATCTGCAGCGCGTGAACATGGTCAAGCCTGCCACTGCTGACTATCTGCCGGAATTGCAGAATATGCTCAAGCAGGAGTCGGCTTACTGCGGCCGGCTGATTGCCGACAAGCGTGAAGCCGTGTTTGCCAGCGATCGACCGGCCTCGGTGGCGCTGGTGGCCATTGATCAGGTGGCCGTGCTTGCCATCGGCAGTGATGATCCGGACCGTTTCGCACCCGGTATGGGCGGCTTGTTTATTGAATTGCTGGGCAAAACCGTGGCCTGGCAATTGCAGCGCCATGTCGAAAACTACCGCAAGCGAGCCTGATCAAAGCCCACCAGACCCGGCTGTGGATCTGCCGCTGCTGCGGCAATACTTTCAGGATCTGGCCAATAGACAATTGTCAGCGCACACCACCAAGGCTTATCGTCGTGACTTGAGCCTGTTTGCCAGCATGCTGCCGCAGCAACTCGGTTTGCCATCAGCCACAGTAAAGATTGATCTGCAACAACTGCAGCAGCTCAAGCGCATGCATGTGCGCGCCATGGCAGCGAGCCTGCATCGGCGCGGACTGGGCGGCCGCAGCATTGCCCGCTGGTTGACCGCGCTACGCAGCTACTGCAACTGGTTACAACGCCATCAGCAGCTTCCGGAAAACCCGGCCAGCGGCGTGCGGGCGCCCAAATCAGCGCGCAAGCTGCCGGCCACGCTGGGCGTGGATGATGTCAACCTGCTCATGGATCTGCCCGTCGACGAGCCGCTGGCGGTGCGCGACAAGGCCATGCTGGAGCTGTTTTATTCCAGCGGCTTGCGTCTGGCCGAGTTGGCCGCCTTGTCGTGGTCGGCGCTGGATCACGGCAACGGTCTGGTCAATGTCATCGGCAAGGGCAACCGCGAGCGCATCGTGCCGGTCGGGCGCATGGCGTTGCAGGCTTTGCGCGACTGGCAGCAACTGCAGCAGACCCGCTGCGGCGCGTGTGATGTGATGTTTACCAGTCTGCGCGGACAGCGCCTGACCCATCGCGCCATACAGTATCGACTGCGTTACTGGTCTGTGCGGCTGGGTCTGGACACGCCGTTACATCCGCACAAGCTGCGGCATTCCTTTGCCAGTCACTTGCTGGAATCCAGCGGCGCGCTGCGTTCGGTGCAAGAGCTGCTGGGCCATGCCAACATCAGCACCACGCAAATCTACACCCATCTGGATTATCAGCATCTGGCCAAAGTCTACGATGCGGCGCATCCGCGCGCGAAGCGCACAAAAAAATAGCGCTGTCATGCGCATTACGATCAGGCGCATGACGAACGCGCTCAGACGTCCGTTTGTCAGCACATGTCGAAGTGTTATGTTGTTACCATTGTGCGTTGAGCGATAACCAAGGACAAACCCATGCAAACATTTCCGTTTTCTCCACTTCTTGCGCGCCTTGCATTGGCGCTGTGCCTGCTGTTCAGTTGGCCATTGCTGGCACAGGAGGGCATGACGGACAAGGACTTCAGCGGCTTTGAGCTGCGCAACATCGGCCCGGCGCTGATGTCAGGCAGAATTGCCGATGTCGCCATTCATCCTGATGACAACAGCGTCTGGTATGTGGCGGTGGGCTCCGGCGGGGTGTGGAAAACCGTCAACAACGGCACTTCCTGGCAGTCGATTTTCGACGGTCAGGACAGTTATTCCATCGGCACCATCAGCATTGATCCATCCAATCCGCACATCATCTGGGTCGGCACCGGCGAGAATGTCGGCGGTCGCCACGTTGGCTTTGGTGATGGTGTTTATCGCAGCCTTGACGGCGGTGCCAGCTGGGAGAATCTCGGTCTGAAAGAGTCCGAGCACATCAGCAAGATCATTGTGCATCCGAACGATTCCAACACCGTCTGGGTGGCGGCGCAGGGACCGCTGTGGAGCCAGGGCGGCCAACGCGGTCTGTACAAAACCAGCGATGGCGGCGACAACTGGCAGCGCACGCTGGTCGGAGATGAAGACGACGATGTCTGGACCGGAGTGACCGACATGGTCATTGATCCACGCGACCCGGACGTGCTTTATGCCGCCACCTGGCAGCGTCATCGTACTGTAGCCGCCTATGTCGGCGGTGGCCCGAACACAGCACTCTATAAATCCACCGATGGTGGTGAAAACTGGAACAAGCTCAGCCAGGGGCTGCCGCAGGGCAACCTGGGCAAGATCGGCCTGGCCATCTCGCCGCAGAACCCGGACGTGCTGTATGCCGCCATTGAGCTGAACCGGCGCGAAGGTGGCGTGTGGAAATCCAGCGATCGCGGCGCCTCCTGGAGCAAACAGTCCGACACTGTATCCGGCGGCACCGGTCCGCATTATTACCAGGAACTCTATGCCAGTCCGCATGCGTTTGATCGCCTGTATCTGATGGATGTGCGGGTGCAGGTCTCTGACGACGGCGGCAAAACTTTCCGCACCATGAAGGAACAGCACAAACACAGCGACAATCATGCGCTGGCATTCCGTCCGGACGATCCCGACTATCTGTTGATCGGCACCGATGGTGGCTTATATGAGAGTTTTGATCTGGCGCAGA
>CAZHRH010000010.1:0-1576 GCA_964534475.1 uncultured Wenzhouxiangellaceae bacterium | reverse complement strand
CTGGCTGAATCGCCGGTGAGCGAAGGCGTGCTGTATGCCGGCACCGATGATGGCCTGATTCAGGTATCCGCTGACGGTGGCGAAAGCTGGCGCCGCATTGAAGTGGGCAAGCTGCCCGGTGTCCCGGACACCGCATTTGTCAACGACATCAAGGCCGATCTGTTCGACGCCGACACGGTCTACGTGGCGCTGGACAATCACAAGTACGGTGATTACCAACCTTACCTGCTGAAAAGTACCGATCGCGGGCGTAGCTGGAAGTCGATCAGCAGCAATCTGCCCGAGCGGCATCTGGTGTGGCGTGTGGTACAGGATCACGTCAAGCCGGAGTTGATGTTTGCCGGTACCGAATACGGTATCTTCTTCACCCTCGACGGCGGCGAGCAGTGGCTCAAGCTGACCGGCAATGCGCCGACCATCTCGTTCCGCGACCTGGCCATCCAGCGGCGGGAAAACGACCTCATCGGCGCCTCCTTCGGGCGTGGCTTCTGGATTCTGGACGACTACAGCCCGCTGCGTGAAGTCAGCAGTGATCTGCTGAGCGAAGAAGCAGCGCTGCTCAATACCCGTGACGCGTTGTGGTATTTCCCACAAGGCGTGCTCGGTTTCGGCGAAAAAGCCTCGCAGGGTGAGGGCTACTACACCGCGCCCAATCCGGAGTTTGGCGCCGTCTTTACCTATCATCTGGCCGATGCCTACAAGACCGATAAAAAACAGCGCCAGGAACGCGAGAAGCCATTGCTTGAGGAACGTGAAGATGTGCCGTTCCCCGGATTCGATGCGGTAGAGGCCGAGGCCAGACAACCGCAACCGGCCATGGTTCTCACCGTGCGTGACAGCGATGGCAACGTCGTGCGCAGACTGGAAGGACCAACCGGCGAGGGCTTTCACCGCGTGGCCTGGGATCTGCGTTTTCCTGCCACCGCAGCGATCGGCGAGCAGGGCGGTTTCGGTGGTGGACCGCAGGGACATATGGTCATGCCGGGCAACTACACGGTAGCGCTGGCCAAACGCATCGATGGAGAACTGACGCCGCTGGCGCAGCCACGCGGCTTTGCCGTCAAGCGCATCAATCAGGGTGCCCTGCAGGGTGCCGAGTTGGAGGATACGGTGGCGTTCTGGCAGCAACTGGCCGAGCTGCAGCGTGGCACCACGGCAGCCGGCCAGGTCATCAGCGAGGCGCGTGAGAAGATCGAAAACATGCGCACCGCGCTGCAACGCTCACTGGTCGATGGTGGGCAACTGGATGCCGAGTTGTATGCGCTGGACCAGCAGCTTTACGACATTGCCGAGCAGTTCCAGGGCAAGTCGGAACTGGAGCCGGTCGGGCAACCGCAGCCGCACACCATCGGCACGCGCATCTTTGTCGCCAGCATGGGCACCATGCGCTCCAGTTACGGGCCGACGCCAACTCATCGGCGCAGCCTGGAGATTGCCGAAAGTGAATTTGCCGAGGTGCGGACAGAATTGAATCAGCTTGTCGAGCAACGTCTGCCGGCGCTGGAACAGCAACTGCTGGATGCCGGTGCGCCGTGGCTGCCGGGTAATCCGGTACCGCAAGGCGATTGAATACTGC
>CAZHRH010000009.1:19661-32813 GCA_964534475.1 uncultured Wenzhouxiangellaceae bacterium | reverse complement strand
TCTTGAATTCATCGGCGCAGCGCACGTCGTAGCCGTAGCTGGAGGTGCCGTAGGAAATCAGCCGGTCACCGGCGGCGTTGGTCTTGATCTGGCCTGCTTCAAACGGCTCGATCATGCCGTGCTGCTCGGCCATCTGCCGGATCCAGCGATCGGATTTAATGCTCATGAGCTCTTCTTGTTGCTGAAGGATGCGTGAATTATAGTCGCATTGCGGGGACAGCCGCTGTCTGTATCAACCACTGAGCTTGACTTTCAGTTCCGGCACCGACTTGCTCAGCGGCTGTTGCGAGAGTCGCGCGGATACCTGCAGGCCCAGCTCCATGAATGCCTGTGCCTGGCTGGAATCGGGCGTGGCGGCGACGGTTGGCAAACCGGCATCAACGTGCTCACGATAGCAACTGTCCAGCGGCAGTTGCGCCAGCAGCGGCAGATCATAGCGTGCTGCCAGTCGCTGACCCCCTTCGCTGCCGAAGATGCTCTCGACATGACCGCAGGCACTGCATACGTGCTGGCTCATGTTTTCTACCAGCCCCAGCGTCGGCACGTTCAGCTTGGCAAACATCTGCACCGCCTTGCCGGCGTCCAGCGTCGCCACTTCCTGCGGTGTGGTCACCACCACAGCGCCGGCCACAGGCACTTTCTGCATCAGCGTCAACTGAATGTCACCGGTACCCGGCGGCAGATCGATGATCAGGTAATCGAGCTGATCCCACTGGGTCTCGTTGAGCAGTTGCTGCAAGGCCTGGCTGACCATCGGTCCGCGCCAGATCATCGGCTCATCGCTGTCGATAAGAAAGCCGATGGAATTGACCTGCAGACCGTGCGCCTGATGCGGCACCATCTTTTTGTCGGCGGTAATCTCGGGGCGACCGCGCACGTTGAGCATGGTCGGCTGCGATGGTCCGTAAATATCGGCATCAAGGATGCCCACGCGCGCACCCAGTGCCGACAACGCCAGCGCCAGATTGGCACTGACGGTGGATTTGCCCACCCCGCCCTTGCCGGAACCAACCGCAATGATGTTGCGAATCTGCGCATGCGGCTTGAGTTCACCCTGCACCCGGTGACTGCGGATTTTCTGCGCCACGCTGATGCTGACCGGCAGCTTGAAACCGGCCTGCTGTAATTGTTCACTGAGCCCGGCCCGTGCCTGTGCGCTGCCTGGATAGCCAAGCTGCAACTGCAGCGCTGCCGTCTGTTTGTGATCGTGCTCATCAACTTGCACCGCCTGACTGTGCTGTGACCACGGCTGCTCGGTGTAGGGGTTATGCAATTGCTCAAGCAGAGACTGAAGTTGCTGTTGCTGCTGGCTACTGGCTGGCTTGTTCATGGGCTTGACTGATTCAGCAATATTTATTCATCAATAATTGGGGCGTATCGACATCGACCTCAAGCGCAGCCGTCGAAATGAGCATGCTAGCAGCCATCGACACGGTTCTGATGCAAGCTGCAACATGCCATAATATGCCCATGAAACAACGCCGTATTCTGATTACCGCTGCCTTGCCCTATGCCAACGGCCCGATTCACCTGGGCCACATGGTGGAGTATATTCAAACCGACATTTGGGCCAGGTTTCAACGCGCGCGAGGCCATGAAGCCTATTTCATCTGGGCCGATGACACCCACGGCACGCCGATCATGCTGCACGCACAAAAACGCGGCATCACGCCACAGCAACTGATTACCGAAATGGCCGCAGAACATCAGCGCGATTTCCGCGATTTCGGCCTGTCCTATGATCATTTCGGTTCCACCAACAGCAACAGCAATCAAACCATCGTCAACGACATCTGGGCCAGTCTGCAGGCCAATGGCCATGTCGAAAGCCATACCATCGAGCAGTGCTATGACGCTGAAAAAGAGATGTTTTTGCCGGATCGCTTCATTCGCGGCAAGTGTCCCAAATGCGGCGCCGAGGACCAGTACGGCGACAGCTGCGAAGTGTGTGGCGCCACTTATGACCCCACCGATCTGATTGATCCGGTGTCGACCTTGAGCAATAGCGCGCCGGTGCTGCGCCAATCCGAGCACTTTTTCGTGCGCCTGGCCGATTTCACCGACATGCTGCAACAGTGGATGCAGTCTCCCGGCCTGCAGGACGAGGTGCGCAACAAGCTGCAGGAATGGTTTGCCGACGGCCTGCGCAGTTGGGACGTGTCCCGCGATGCGCCCTACTTCGGCTTTGAAATACCCGGCCAGAAGGACAAGTTTTTTTACGTCTGGCTGGACGCGCCGGTGGGCTACATGGCCAGCTTTGCCGAGTTCTGTGCCGATAAACCGGAGCTGGATTTCGATGACTGGTGGCGTCCCGGCAGCGACACCGAGCTGTACCACTTTGTCGGCAAGGACATCATTTATTTCCACGCCCTGTTCTGGCCGGCAGTTTTGCACGGCGGCGGCTACCGCATTCCCAGTGCCGTGTTCGCGCACGGTTTTCTTACCGTCGACGGCGCCAAGATGTCGAAATCGCGCGGTACCTTCATCATGGCGCGTACCTATCTCGATCATCTGCACGCTGATTACCTGCGCTACTATTTCGCCGCCAGGCTGGGCAGCGGACTGGGCGACATTGATCTGCAGCTGGAAGATTTCCGCCAGCGCGTGAACGCCGACCTGATCGGCAAGCTGATCAACATCGCCAGCCGCTGCGCCGGCTTCATCCACAAGCTCAATGACGGCATGCTTGGGCCGGTGCTGCCGGATGAACAACTCTACCAACAGGCCTATGCGCAGCAGGAAGCCATCGCCAATGACTACGAGACGCGAAATTACCAGGCTGCCGTGCGCAAGGTGATGGCACTGGCCGATCAGGCCAACCAGTATCTGGCCGAACAGGCGCCTTGGCAACTGGCGAAGCAAGAGGATCAGATCCCGCATGCCATCGCTGTATGCACGCAGGGGCTGAATCTGTTCCGGTTGCTGATCACCTGGCTGGCGCCGGTGCTGCCGGATACTGCAGCGGGTGCATTCAGATTCCTGAACTTGTCAGATACCGAACAGCCAGCGTTGTGGTCGACCCTGGCACAGCCGCTGCTGAATCACCGCATCAACGCCTACCAGCCGCTGCTGCAGCGCATCGAAAAAAGCCAGATTGCCGCCATCATCGAAGATTCCAGAGCATCACTGGATCAGTCCGAGAGCAGCACTGAAGCCAGCAGCAACAATGACGCCATGGACAAAACCCGGCAACATATCAGCATTGATGACTTTCTCAACGTCGAACTGCGCGTGGCGCGCATCCTCCGCGCCGAGACCGTCGACGGCGCCGACAAACTGCTGCGTTTACAGCTTGACCTTGGCGGTCAGCAACGTCAGGTTTTCGCCGGCATCAAGGCGGCCTACCAACCGGAGCAATTGCATGGCCGGCTCACCATCATGGTGGCCAATCTGGCACCGCGCAAGATGCGTTTCGGCGTCTCCGAAGGCATGGTATTAGCTGCCGGCGAACCCGACGATGGCGGGCCGTTTCTGCTCAGCCCGGACAGCGGTGCGCAACCGGGTCAGCGAGTGCGCTAGACATGACGAAACATCAACGTAATCATTCACCAATGGGTATTTATGAACCACGAATGCACGCGAATGAACACGAATGCAATATCCAGACTTATGCCTAATCTGCCTATCATACAATCTACGCTATAGCCATGCTGCAGGATTATCTGCTCATCATTGTCGCCACCGTGTTCGCCAACAATTTTGTGCTCACGCGCTTCCTCGGCCTGTGTCCATTCATGGGTGTATCCAGCCAGCTCGACAGCGCCCGCGGCATGGCGCTGGCGACCATGTTTGTGCTCACCTTGTCCTCGGTCAGCAGCTATCTGCTGTATCAGTATCTGCTGCTGCCGTTGCAGCTTGAATACCTGGCAACGCTGGGCTTTATTCTCATTATTGCCGCCATGGTGCAACTGGTGGAGCTGGCGCTGCGCCGGTTTCAGCCGCTGCTGCATCGCCTGCTGGGCATCTTCCTGCCGTTGATCACCAGCAACTGCGCGGTGCTGGGTGTGGCGCTATTGAACGTGCGTGAACAGCACAACCTGCTGCAATCGGCGTTGTTCGGGTTTGGCGCCGCAGCCGGCTTTGGCCTGGTGCTGATGGCTTTCGCCGCCATGCGCGAGCGGCTTGATCTGGCGGACGTGCCGACCGCCTTCCAGGGTGCACCGATTGCCCTGATCAGCGCCAGCCTCATGGCCATGGGCTTCATGGGCTTTACCGGCATGGGGATGTGAGCTCGGCATGATTAACCTGTGGACAGTACTGCTGGTACTCATCAGCATGGGCCTGGTCATCGGCCTGGGTTTGAGTCTGGCCGCGCGCTACTGGCGCGATAACAGCGATGCCCTGAGCGAGCGCATCAACGCCGTGCTGCCGCAAACCCAGTGTGCCCAGTGCGCTCATCCGGGTTGCCGCCCGTATGCCGAAGCCATCGCCCGCGGCGATGCCGATATCAACCGTTGTCCGCCCGGTGGCGAGGCCACCATCTCGGCGCTGGCGGATTTGCTCGGGCGCGAACCGAAACCGCTGGACTCAAGCTGCGGCGAGCACAAGCCGGCGCTGCTGGCAGTCATCGACGAAGAACGCTGCATCGGCTGCACGCTATGCATCCAGGCCTGTCCGGTGGATGCCATCAGCGGTGCCGGCAAATGGATGCACACGGTGATCGCCGCCGAATGCACCGGCTGTGAGCTGTGCCTGCCACCGTGCCCGGTGGATTGCATCGACCTGGTCGAGCTGAACCAGACCCCGCAGCGCCCGATTCCGATCCACGTGCAGATCCCGGATCTGGCCGCCTGATGAACCTGCCCGTCGGCATGACGCATCCGCCCGGAGCCTATCTGCATGGCTTTCACGGTGGCCTGAAGCTGCGCCATTACAAGCAGATGTCAACGCGGCTGGGGCTGCAGCGGCCGCCGCTGCCGGAGTATCTGCAGCTCTCCACCCTGCAGCACGCTGGCAGCGCCGCAAAGCCCATCGTATCGCCTGGTCAGCAGGTGCTCAAAGGCGAACTGCTGGCCAGCGCCAGCGCGGGGCTGTCGGCACCGCTGCATGCACCTACTTCCGGTCGCATAGACTGCATTCGCACACAGCCCATGCTGCGCAGGCCAACGCAGTCTGCCGCAGCCATCACCTTGCTGCCTGACGGTCGCGACGAATGGCATCCGGACTGCCAGCGCAGCATCGGCAACTGGCGGGATTTCAGCAGCTCAGAGATCATGCGCCGCATCGCCGACGCCGGCATTGTCGGTCTGGGCGGTGCCGTGTTTCCCACTGCCGGCAAGTTGTCCTCGCAATGGAGCGAACCCGCGCATACGCTGATCATCAACGGCGCCGAATGCGAACCCTACATCAGTTGTGATGAGATGCTGATGCGCGAACACGCCACCGAGGTGCTGCTGGGCGCGCGCATCGTTGCCCGTGCCTTGCACATCGACGACATCATCGTTGCCATCGAAGATCAACTCGGAGCCCTTGCCCGCGCACTGGAGCATGCGCGTGAACAGCTCCATGACGAGCAGGTCAGGATCGTCAAGGTACCGGCGGTGTATCCGGAAGGCGGCGAGCGCCAGTTGATCAAGATGCTGACCGGACTCGAAGTGCCGGCAGACGGCTATCCACAAAGCCTGGGCCTGGCCTGTATCAATGTCGGCACTGCCTGGGCCGTGAAGCATGCCCTGGTCGACCGCGAGCCGCTGATCGAGCGCGTCATCACTGTCACCGGCGCAGTGTATGAACCGCACAACTGGCTGGCATTGCTGGGCACGCCGGTACAGCATCTGATCGCGCACAGTGGCGACCTCAAGCATGCCGATGCAAGGCTGGTGATCGGCGGTCCGGTGATGGGTGAGCAGGTCATGGATGCCACGCTGGGCACCGACAAGGGCAGCAACTGCCTGTTGGCGCTGGCCCCCGAGCAGTTGCGCAATCCGCAACAAAGCATGCCCTGCATCAACTGCGGCGAGTGTGTGCGCGTGTGCCCGGCCATGCTGCTACCGCAAATGCTCTACCATGGCATTCGCAAGGGCGATGTGGAACTCAGCGCCGAACTGAATCTGCCTGACTGCATTGAATGCGGCTGCTGTGACCTGGTCTGCCCCAGTCATATTCCGCTGACCGACCATTTCCGCGCCGGCAAGACGCTGCTGTCGCAACAGCGCCAGCAGCAGGCGCGGGCGGAAAAATCTGCCCAGCGTCACGCTATGCGGGAACAGCGGCTGCAGCAACAAGCCGAACAACGCGCCGCGCGTGCAGCCGAGCGCCAGGCGCGCGCCAGCGATCCCACCCAGGCACAGGCGGTGATCGAAGCCGCACTAGCCAGGACCCGGGCGCGCCAGCAACAAAACCCCGAGCAAGGTCCTGGGCAAGACCCAGGGGCAGACAAGCAAGCCGGCAACACGAGCAAATCCGCTGCCAACGATGATGCCAGCGACGCTGAGGCTTCCTGAAGATGCCAATCACCGCCGCCGGCGCACCGCATGTAGCGCCCGACAATACGGTGCAGAAAGTCATGGCGCAGGTGCTGATCGCGCTGCTGCCCGGCATCCTCGCCTACCTGTATTATTTTGGTATCGGCATGCTGATGCAGATCCTGCTCGCGCTGAGCTTCGCCTATCTGTTCGAATGGCTGTCGCTGCTGCTGCGCAAGCAGCCGCTGCGCATGTTCATGACCGATCTGTCGGCGGCGGTCACCGCCGTGCTGTTTGCCCTGTCGCTGCCACCGTTGGCGCCCTGGTGGTGCAGCCTGATCGGCATGCTGTTTGCCATCGTCATCGCCAAGCATTTGTTTGGTGGTCTCGGCCACAACCGCTTCAACCCGGCCATGGTCGGCCTGGCCGTGCTGCTGATCAGTTTTCCGCGCATCTTCACCTACTGGACACCACCGCTCATGCTGGTCGACAACAGCATGTCCCTGCGCGACGTGCTGTACACCATCTTCGCCAGCCAGCCAGCGGCAGCAGCAAGCTGGGACGCCATTACTCAGGCCACACCGCTGGATCAGCTCAGCACCGGCGCCGCGACCGGTCTGTTGGTTACAGAAGTGCGGCAGAATCCGGCGTTCGGCGATTTCGGTGGCCTCGGCTGGGAGTGGATCGCCAACTGGTACGCTGTGGGCGGTTTGTGGCTGCTGTGGCGGCGGGTGATCAACTGGCGTGTGCCGGTAGCGGTGTTGCTGACCACGTTTCTGCTGACCACGCCGTTTTACCTGTTTGACCCGGATGCCAACCCGCTGCCGCTGCAGCATATCTTCAGCGGCGCCACCGTGCTGGCGGCTTTTTTCATCGCCACCGACCCGGTCTCCGGCAGCGCCACGCCGCGCGGACAACTGCTGTTCGGAGTCGGCGTGGCCGTGATCATGCTGTCTATCCGGCGCTGGGGCGCCTATCCCGACGGCGTCGCCTTTGCCATTCTGGTGATGAACATGTTCGCCCCGCTGCTGGATCAGTACACCCGCCCGCGCGTTTTTGGCCATGCGCGCTGATCATCAGCTATGAACAATACTGAAGACAAACCGAATGCAACTGCCACGAAGCCACCGTTTCGCGGGCAGGCGGCCTTACTGCTGGCGCTGGTGGCAGCGCTGGCAGGTCTGATCATCGGTCTGGTGGCAGAAAGTACCGATCAGCGCATCCACAACAACCGCCAGCAACGCGTGCTGGGTGAACTCGCCGAGATACTGCCGGCAGGCAGCTACGACAACAACCCCGCTACCAATATGATGAATATTGACGCACCCGGACAGTTGCAAACACGCGCGGCGGTTACCGCCTATCTGGCCCGGCAACAGGGTCAACTCAGCGCGGTGGTGTACGCACTGACCACACACGATGGCTATGCCGGCGACATCGGCCTGTTGATTGCCATCGCTGCCAGCGGCGAGTTGCTTGCGGTGCGCGTGACCCGGCACCAGGAGACGCCGGGCATCGGCGATCAGATTGAGCCGGCGCGCTCGGACTGGCTGCAGCAGTTTGCCGGCATCAGCACGGCAGTCAACGACTATGAACGACAACAGGAACAGCCCTGGAGCAGCCAGTTCGACCAGATCAGCGGCGCCACCATCACCAGTTCTGCGGTGATTGATGCGGTGGCGCGCATCAGCCGTTATCATCAGCAGCACGCCAGCCAACTGCAGCAACAGCCAAGCACCTCACCATGAACAACCCACAACAAGACAACAGCAGGCATTGGCAACAAGGCGTTTGGGACAACAACCCGGCACTGGTGCAATTGCTCGGCCTGTGTCCGTTGCTGGCGGTGAGCAATACGCTGGTCAGTGCCATCGGTCTCGGGCTGGCCACGCTGCTGACGGTGACCTTGACCAACACACTGGTGGCAGCGATGCGGTCTCTGCTGCGGCAGGAAGTGCGCATCGCCATGTTTGTCATCGTCATTGCCGGCACCGTCACTGTGATCGAACGGCTGATGGAGGCCTGGCTGTTTGATCTGCACGGCGTGCTCGGCATCTTCATACCGCTGATCGTTACCAACTGCCTGATTCTGGCCCGCGCCGAGGCCTATGCCTCGCGCCACAGCGTGCCGCGTGCGGCGCTGGATGGGCTGGCCATGGGCAGCGGATTCATGCTGGCGCTGCTGCTGATGGGCGCGATTCGTGAGATCATCGGCTACAGCACGCTGCTGCGCGATGCCGGACTGCTGTTTGGCGGCTGGCTCGGTGACGATGCCCAGGCACTGACGCTGTATCTGGTCGGCGAGGAATACCGTTTTCTGCTGTTCAGCCTGCCGCCGGGTGCCTTTCTCATTCTGGGTCTGTTGGTGGCCGCGCATCGGCAATTGCTGCTGTGGCGGCAGCAGCAGCCTGCAGCCACAGCAAAATCTACCGCCGCGCAGTTATCAGCCGCGGATGACACGGTGGCGGCATCCGGCCAATCAACATGAACCAGGCGCAGCGCGATGAAATGTTCCGCCGCTGGCAGGCACTGGACCCGGCACCGAAAACCGAACTGGAATATGCCTCAGCTTTTGAATTGCTGGTGGCGGTGTCATTATCGGCGCAATCCACTGATGTCGGCGTCAACAAGGTTACGCGCCGCCTGTTCCCGGTGGCCAATACCCCGGCGGCGATGCTGGCACTGGGCGAAACCAGGCTGAAGCAATACCTGCAGAGCCTGGGCCTGTTCAACAACAAGACAAAAAACCTGCTCGCCTGCTGCCGCAAACTGCTGGATGAGCACAACGGCGAAGTGCCGCAAACCCGCGCAGAGCTGGAGCAACTGCCCGGCGTCGGCCGCAAAACCGCCAATGTTATTCTCAATTGCGCCTTTGGCCAGCCGACCATGGCGGTGGACACGCACATCTTCCGCGTCGCCAACCGCACCGGCCTGGCCCGTGGCAAAACGCCGCTGGCGGTGGAGAAACTGCTGCTCAAGCGCATTGCATCTCGCTATCTGCAACATGCCCATCACTGGCTGATCCTGCACGGCCGCTACACCTGCAAGGCACGCACGCCCAGCTGTGGCGAGTGCGTCATCAGTGATCTGTGCGAGTATCGCTAGAAATCCTTCTGATTTTCATGGCTTTGCGTGGTGTCATTGAACTGTCAACAGTGTCAATGGTATGCTCATGCAAAAGTGCTATGATTGGGTAATCCAACGCGATCGCCCGTGGCGGCCAGACTTTGTGGATCGAGTGTAAGATTCATTGGCGAATACTGGTCTTGTTGGATGAATTGGATTGGCCGCCAAGGTCAATGCAACCAATTTCGGCAGGCAACTGTCGATAGTCTGGAATTTGGTGTAAGAGTCAGCATAAAAAGACAGCCAGCCAAGTTCGATTTTTTGCAAAAATGGAGATTTAACACATGACTACGCGTAAATTAATCAATACCCCTCTTGCTGTGGCCATGGGCTCGGCATTCATCGCTTCATCTGCCGTAGCTGCAGACCTGGACGCCAACGATGTGGCATTCGGCTCAGTGGACCTGGACCAGGGTTACATGCTCGGTGGCGACAAGGGCGAAGAAGGCTCTTGTGGCGAAGGTTCCTGCGGTGAAGGTGACGACAAGGGCGAAGAAGGCTCTTGTGGAGAAGGTTCCTGCGGTGAAGGTGACGACAAGGGCGAAGAGGGCTCTTGTGGTGAAGGCTCCTGCGGTGAAGGCGACGACAAGGGCGAAGAAGGCTCTTGTGGTGAAGGCTCCTGCGGCGGTCTTTCCTGAGCCAATCAGTCTGATTGGTTGACAGCACTATGCCTGGTACTACCAGCATAGGCCAAACCCCGAGCCGGCACCCTGTTGAGGGTGCCGGTCTTGGTTTACGCCGTGCCCTGCTCAGCAAGCTGAATGCTGACGACGTGGCCGAGCGCATGTCTGCGGTGGCCTTTATGGAAGTGGCACCGGAAAACTGGATCGATGTCGGTGGCCATCTTGGGCAAAAATTTCACGCCTATTGCGAACGCTATCCGATGTTGCTGCATGGCCTGTCACTGTCACTGGGCAGCCCCGATCCACTGGATGAAGATTTCATCCGCCGCATCGGGCGGTTCATGGACGATCACAATATCCGCTATTACAGCGATCACCTCACCTTCTGCAGCGATGGCGGTCATCTTTATGATCTAATGCCGATTCCATTCACCGAACAAGCTGCCAGCTACACGGCCGAACGCATAATGCGCGTGCAGGATCTGCTGGGACGGCGCATTGCCATAGAAAACGCGTCCTATTACGCCGCGCCGGGACAGGAAATCAGTGAGATCGAATTCATCAATACAGTACTACAGCAAGCCGACTGCGATCTGCTGCTGGATATTAACAACATCTACGTCAACAGCGTCAATCACCGCTACGACCCGGTGGCGTTTTTGCAGTCATTGCCCGCTGAGCGCATTGCTTATGCGCACATCGCCGGTCACCACAACGAGGCCGATGATCTGATCATCGATACCCACGGTGCCAGCGTCATCCATGACGTCTGGCAATTGCTGGATGTCGCCTACGCCACGTTCGGTGTGTTTCCTACGCTGCTGGAACGCGATTTCAATTTTCCACCGGTGACAGAATTGCTGGATGAGGTCGATCAGATCAATCGCCTGCAGCAGCGTCATCATGACCATGATCAAACGCTTGCAGCGGTCAGCAACGGCTGATGTACAGGGTCCATGTTGCGCCCGGTGTGATCTCGAACAATACCGACAAAAGCCATGAAAAACACTGACACACCTGCTTTTCAGCAGGTTCAGCACCAGTTTACCCGGCACTTGCGTGATCCCGCTGCCAGCCCCGCGCCGGACGGCATCGAAGACCGACGCATGGCGATTTATCGACGCCTGATCTTCAACAACATCAAGAACCTGCTGGGCAAGAACTTTCCTGTGATCAAATCCATTTACGGCGCGCAGCGCTGGTCGGAGCTGGTGCGAGATTTCCTGCGCCAACATCGGTCCAGCACACCGCTGTTTCCGGAGATTGGCCAGGAGTTTATCGCTTTCCTGCACGATCATCGCGGCAGCGACTGCGGCGACCCGGGCTACCTGCTGGAACTGGCCCACTACGAGTGGTCAGAGACCGAGCTGCTGCTGGACGCAACGCCCATCAATCCAGCCAGTTATCGGCGCGACTGTAATCTGCTTGCGGGCATACCGGTCTTGTCGCCGCTGACCAGAATACTGGGTTATCACTGGCCGGTACACCGCATCAGCAAGGACTATCAACCGAGCCAGGCGGAAGCACGACCGGTCTGGCTGCTGTTGTATCGCAACCGCAAACAGCGCGTGTCGTTCATGCAATTGCAGCCAGCCAGCGCTGTTTTGTGTGAACTACTGCAAAACAATCGCAGCCAAAGTGGTCGACAACTGCTGACGGCGCTGGCCACCAGACTGGGCGTGACGGCAGATCAGACATTTATCGAACGTGCGCACAAAGAAATGCAGCACCTGCAGCGCAAGGGCGTGCTGCCTGGCTGCCTGCGTGATTCGCAAACAGATTCAACATAACGAGATTAACTAGAGGAGTTCAACATGCACTTGACCGACATGTACGATGACTTGACCGCACGCTTGCGTGCTTCCGGCGACTGGGTGTGGCCTTTTGGGCTGCGGCTGATCATGTTCGCCGAGTTCTGGAAAGCCGGGCGCATGAAGATGGGCGCCAGCGTGGGTGATTCCGGCGCCCCATCATGGTTTGCCAACAAAGACTTCCCGATTCCGTTTGACTGGTTACCTCCGGCGTTGAACTGGAGCATGGTGGCCTATGGTGAAGCCATCTTTGCCGCCTTGCTGCTGGTCGGTCTGTTTACCCGCTTTGCCGCATTCTCGCTGCTGGTAGTGACCACTATCGCCATCGTCTCCACCCACTGGCCGGCCGAATGGTCCAGCCTGGCCGAGTTGTGGAAAGGCTATGCTGTCAGCGACAAGGGCTTTGGCAATTACCGCATTCCGCTGCTGTTCATGCTGATTCTGCTGCCATTGATTTTCCATGGCGGTGGCAAGCTGAGCCTGGACACGCTGTTGCGCAAACTGACCGCACGCAGCGGCGATGATCGCCGCATCGGTGATCTGCCGGCCATTGGCCTGGCGCTATTGATTCTGGCGGTACCGTTTGTTTACCTGCTCCCGGGGATTGGCTTTACCCTGCTGGCGCTGGGTGTCATCAGCATTGCGATTCCTCGCTTTACCTGAGGCGGATTTCAAGGCATGCGAAAGCACCGCCATGCGGTGCTTTTTGCTCAATGTGGATCAATGTCACACTGACCAGAGCAGGAAAAACCACAGATTACACAGATTTCACCGATTGAATAAGCTTGTTGACAGTCGATCGGTGAAGTTACACCTCAAATCATGCTGCACAAATCGCGTCAGATGGTCGACCACATCATATGCTGTGCACGTGCGCCTCTGTGAAATCTGTGCAATCTGTGGATCAATAAACACTGACCAGAGCAGGAAAAACCACAGATTTCACCGATTTCACCGATTGAATAAGCTTGTTGACAGTCGATCGATGAAGTTGCATCCCAAATCATGCTGCACAAATCGGGCCAGATACTCAACCATATCTTATGCTGTGCTCATACCTCTGTGAAATCTGTGTAATCTGTGGATCAATAAACACTGACCAGAGCAGGAAAAACCACAGATTTCACCGATTCCACCGATTGAATAAGCTTGTTGACAGTCGATCGGTGCATCAATGCAAGCTGACGA
>CAZHRH010000009.1:0-19561 GCA_964534475.1 uncultured Wenzhouxiangellaceae bacterium | reverse complement strand
CACCGATTGAATAAGCTTGTTGACAGTCGATCGGTGCATCAATGCAAGCTGACGATCATCATGACACCCGAGCGCAGATCGACCAACCAGCATGCCAACTACCAGTGAATACCGCGCATGATTGAGGCAAAGGCGATCTGCTCGTCTGATGGCTGTTCTTCTTTCTGCGGACGCCCGGGCATGCCCTTGGCGGCAGCCGAGTCCGGAAACATGCGAAATGCCGAGTTCATGATGATCTCGGAGATCTTCGGTGCCAGCATGTGCAATACCTGCGAGAAGATACCCAGTCGCGTTGCAATTCGCTGTGGCCGATAGATCACCGCATCACGTATTTTCTCGGCGGCCTCCTCCGGTGAAATGGTCGGCACATTCTCGTACATCTTGGTCGGTGCAATCATCGGCGTACGCACCAGCGGCATGTTGATGGTGGTAAACGCCACGCCGGTGTCATTGAATTCTGCCGCCGCACAACGGGAGAAGGCATCCAGCGCTGACTTGGAAGCAACATAGGCAGAAAATCTGGGCGCATTGCTGAGCACGCCGATCGAGGAGATATTGATGATCTGGCCGCTGCGGCGCTGTTCCATCAACGGCAGAAACCCGAGAATGAGCTTCAGGCTACCGAAGTAGTTGAGCTGCATGGTGCGGGTGAAATCGTGAAAACGATCATACGACAGCGCCAGTGAGCGACGAATCGAGCGCCCGGCATTGTTGATGAGGATATCCACATGACCATGATCCTTGATCACCTCAGCCACCAGCCGATCGCACTCGGCTATGTCCGACAGATCGCAGCGGTAGGCATGCGCATTGCCGCCGGACTCGATGATTTCGACCACGGTCTCGTTCAGCGCTTCCTCGCCGCGCGCCACCACCAATACCTCGGCACCGGCCTTGGCCAGCATCATCGTTGCCGCCTTGCCGATGCCCGATGAGCCACCGGTGATCAGCACCTTCTTGCCCGCCACATGCCCGCGCAAACTGCGATCAATGAACAGATCGGGATCCAGATGCCGCTCCCAGTAATCCCACAGCACCCAGGCATATTCATCCAGCGGCGGCACCTCGATGCCGGAACCTTTCAGCGCCGCTTCGGTTTCGCGGCTGTCAAACCGGGTCGGATAATTGAGCATGCCCAGCACTGCGCGCGGTACGCCCAACTCGTGCAGCACATGGTTGCTGATGCGCCGCACCGGCGGCAACATGTTCAGCCCCTGCTTGATGGCAGTCGGCACAAAGCTGAACATGCGCGCATCAACGCGCATGGTCATCAGCGGGGCATGGCCGGCGCTGGCAAAAATATTCAACACTTCACCGATGCGGCGCGGCCTGGGATCGGTCAGATGAAAACACTTGCCGTCCAGCTTCGGCTTGTGTGCGATGTGGTCCATGGCACGGGCGACAAAATCCACCGGCACCATGTTGATGCGGCCACCCTCCACGCCCAGCGTCGGCATCCACTGCGGCAGCATGCTGCGCATTTTCTGAATCATCTTGAAGAAATAGTAAGGGCCATCGACTTTGTCGATTTCACCGGTCTGCGAATGCCCGAGCACAATGCCGGGTCGATAAATGCGCCAGGGAATCCTGCATTCCTCACGCACCAGCGCTTCCGCATCGTGCTTGGTGCGCAAATAGGGGTGATCGAGATGTTCGGCTTCCTCGAACATGTCTTCGCGGAACACACCGCGATACATGCCGGCAGCAGCAATGGAGCTGGTGTGATGAAAACATTTGGCATTGACGCCTGCCGCAAACTGCACCGCATGGCGCGTGCCGTCAATATTCACCGCCTGCTGATCTTCCATACTGGCGGCCATGTCGTACATTGCGGCGAGATGAAACACATGCCTGATCTTGCCATCGAGCTCATCCAGTTGCCTGGCGCTGACGCCAAGCCTGCGTTTGGTCAGATCACCATTCACCGGCACCAGACGCTTGCTGTGCTCGTCCCAGCGGTCTTTGACCAACTGGCGAAATTTGTCTCGTGAGCCTTTGCGCACCAATACATAAATGGTACCTTTGCGCTGGATCAGTTGATCAATCAGATGTCGGCCGATGAAACCGGTACCGCCGGTGATGAAATAACTCATGTATGCTCCTGTTGCCACATCGCAATGGATTGGTTACTACCGATGTTGTTATAGTTACGTCCTTGAAGTTATTGTAAGCAAAATCCAGCGGCAGCGCACCAGCAGCAGCGCAGAACTGTAGCAACTTACACCGTTCCCTGATACTGACTCTGGCATAATGCCAGTAATGATCAACCACAGGAGTTTGTTCAATGAGTGATCTGGATACCCGTTTTCAGGCAGCCGCCTTGGCAGCACAGAAGCTGCCTGAACGCCCGGACAACGACACCATGCTGGAGCTGTACGCGCTGTATAAACAAGCCACCGACGGCGACGTACACGGAAACAAACCCGGCATGTTCAACTTTGTTGCTGCCAGCAAGTACGAAGCCTGGGAACGACTCAAGGGTACTGATCCGGACACTGCCAAGCAGCGCTATACTGATCTGGTTGCCCGTCTGCAGGGCGACTGAAACGGCCGAAAACGAAGCCCGACAGAACAGGCGTGGCCAAAAACACCGCCGAACGCATACTGAACTGCGCACTCGAGCTGTTCAACGAGTATGGTGCCAGCAACGTCAGCACCAACCAGATTGCCGATGAACTCGACATCAGCCCCGGCAATCTGCACTACCACTTCCGCAGCCGTGCAGATATTGTCACCGGTCTTTTTAACCAGTTGGAACAGGACTTGCTGGAGCTGGCAGTGATACCAGATCGCAGCCTGAACACTGCCGATGACATCTGGCTGTTTCTGCATCTACAGTTCGAACGCCAGATTGACTATCGCTTCTGGTATATCGAACTCAATCAGTTAAGCAGCGAGTATCCGTCTTTGCGCAAACGCTTTCAGGCCATACTCGAGTTACAACAAAAAAGCATTCAGCGCCTGCTCAATCAGCTCGCAGAATCGAGACAGTTACAGGCCAACGCGCTGGAACGCGCCACGCTGGCGCGCAATATGCTGCTGATCATGAACAGCTGGCTGAGCTTCAGTGCACTGTCACCCGACCCGTTGTCGCGCAACCCGAATCTGGCCGTGTGGCAGGTGCTCAGCCTGGTCGCCGCATGGCTCAGGGCGGATCTGCGCAAGGCACTGGAACGGTTGGCAAGCTTGTATCTGCAATGATTGCTGCGTCAATGTGGAAATGATTGCTGATCCGGGTTTAGACAATCGTCATATTGACGTATAGCGGGACTTTTCTCGCGTACTGGTTCTAAGCAGCCATTTTTCGCCGGACTTGACTGGCGTGCCATGATGGATCGAGTGCTTGTCAATGCTGCCATCAGGCAAGGTATTGTAGTGAATGACCGCAGCATCCAATGAGTGGCTGACGACCAGGTCTGCATCCGGATACTCAGTCACACCGCCAGCTTCCGGTGCTCGCAAGCAAATCAGCACGGTTGCAACACGTTGACCTCCAGCATCATGATTTTTCTGGAAGTTTTGTTCAATCTCATGCTGTTCAAGATAATCAACATGAGTCTTGTACTGCTGGCCCGGCGCATAGCTGATGATCGAACTCTGATCAATGGCAGAAACCGGACATTGGCAAGTTTCGCCGATTCTTCTTTCGATCACCCGCACAGCTGCATTCGAATTCAGGTTGCCAAAGATTACACCTGCACCGTCAAAGAATGCTATCTCGGCATTGCCACGGGCACCGCTGTTCGAGTAGCGTGCTGGGTCGATCATGGCATTGTTAGTGATGCTGAGAATATGCATGCGCTCTTCAACAGTGATGAAGTTTTCAATAACAGCAACCCTTGGACTCTGACTGAGCCATTGCCAGGATGATGGCGATGTTGCTAATGTGCATTGATTGCTGATGCTGATGGATAATTCATTGTTACTGGCTAACTGAATCGAGGGATGGCCTATTGCAGCAAAGCTATGTTGCATATCCGCAACAGCCTTGCAGTTACTGTCCGATACAACAAAATCGCTGGTCAGGGACTGAGACAGAGTTTTGATTCTACTAGCATGGCTTGCCAATGCCTGCAGCCATGCCTGAGCAACATTCAAATCTACCGGTTCAATGTCCAGCACAGATGCAAAATCCTCCGGCTTGACTGCGCCAAGTTTGGCGGCATGCTGAAACAAGGCGTAGGCAAATACTGTGTCTTGTTGTACGCCAAGACCTTCTGCATATCTGAGTGCCAGTGAGACATAGGACATGGGATGACCCATGGCACAGCCCCTCGCAAACGCATTCACTGAACGTTGTGCATCCCGGATATCGGCTATGCTGCTGGTCAAATACCCCACCTCCCATGTCGCATTCTGATAGCCGGCATTAGCAAGACGTGATAACGACTCTACGGCAAGATCAGGCCGGTAATCAATACCAATTCCGCGTAAATACATGTTGGCCATGCGGTCAATGGCCATACCAACACCAGCATCTGCTGCTTGTTGCATCCATGCAACTGCGTGCGTGATGCTGTCCGGGCGCAGCAGATTATCCAGGTAGTAAGCGCCCAACACCCATTTCGCCGCCGGCGCATATTTGCTTTCTGCAGCATCATGCAAGAGCTTCAGCCCGCGCTGGAATTGCTGCGATTTAGGGGCATTGGCATGGAGCAGGCTGTTACCCAAGTGCAGCTTCGCTGCCGCATCACCCTGCGCCACGGCTGCTTCGAGTTGAGGAATACTTGGCTGCATGGCAATTATATTACTATGCTCATATCATACTGTTTTGATGAATGAGCTGCGATGCAGGGTAACTGTATGCACCATCAGGCGGTAAACCAAGCTGTGCCAAGCGCATGGTAAGAATAGCCTTAAAGAACGTCTGATCAATTATGCGCGGAGCATACACAAACAAGATTGCATACAGTGGGATGAATGAATCCTCAAGAATAGAGCTGGATATGGACGAATGGCTGATGATGCAATATGCCTATGCGAGCGATCGCCCTTCCATCACAGCCTGTATTTGCAGTAGCCGCCACAAGTAATAGTTCGAGGCAATCATGCATGGGGCGTTTTATGATAGCAGCCCATTCGGATCAGGCTGGGCTGATGCAAACGGTGACGGCATGCACACTGCGTATCTGCCGATCATGATGAATGCGAGCTTGTCTTGTTGCAAATGACTACAGGTCACTCAGCCTCTAGTGCAACATCTTGCATCGGACGATCGACCAGTTCGACCAGCGCCATGGGGGCCTTGTCGCCGGCACGATGGCCGCATTTAAGTATACGCAGGTAACCACCGGGACGCGTGGCGTAGCGTGGACCCAGCTCAACGAAAAGCTTGCCCACAGCTTCCTTATCGCGCAAACGATTGAAAGCGAGACGACGGTTGGCCACCGCATCAGTCTTGGCCATGGTAATCAACGGTTCGGCAACACGACGCAGCTCTTTGGCCTTGGGCAAGGTCGTCTTGATCACTTCGTGCTTGATCAGTGATGCCGACATATTGCGGAACATGGCCTTTCTATGCGAGCTGTTGCGGTTCAGCTGGCGGCCGGATTTTTGATGACGCATTGGTATATCTCCTGGTTTATCTGGCTGACAGCGCTCAGGCCCCGGTGCCCGGCAAGCCCGGTGGTGGCCAATTGTCCAGTTCCATGCCCAGACTGAGTTCTTGTGCTTCCAGGGTTTCCTTGATCTCGGTCAGCGATTTTTTGCCCAGATTCGGAGTTTTCAGCAATTCCACTTCGGTGCGCTGTACCAGATCGCCGACATAGAGTATGTTTTCTGCTTTCAGACAGTTGGTTGAGCGCACGGTCAATTCCAGCTCGTCGATCGGGCGCAGCAGAATCGCCGGTACTTCTTTGGTTTCCTGCTGTTCCTGCTGTTCACTGCGAGCAACAAACTCAACAAAAACCGACAACTGATCAGCCAGGATATTGGCAGACTGGCGCACCACTTCTTCACAGTCAATGGTGCCGTTGGTTTCAACATCCAGGATCAGACGATCAAGGTCTGTGCGCTGTTCTACGCGGGCAGCTTCAACGCTGTAGGAAACTTTTTTCACCGGACAAAACGAGGCATCCAGCATCAGCTTTCCAATCGGACGGCTTTCGGCTTCGCCAATATCAAGCTGGGTGGCGGCCTGATAGCCGACGCTGCGGGATACGGTGATGCGCATGCTGATTTTGGTTTTCTTGGTCAGCGTGCAGATCAGGTGCTCAGGATTGGCTATCTCAACATCATGCACCGATGTTATATCAGCACCGGTAACCGGCCCCGGACCGTTTTTCTCCAGTGTCAGCACAGCCTGATCTTCATTGTGCATGATGACACTTAGCTGCTTGAGATTCAGCAGCACGTCAATCACGTCCTCGGCCACGCCCTCAATGGCGGTGTATTCATGCAGCACACCGTCAATTTCGACTTCGGTGACAGCGGCGCCGGGAATAGATGACAGCATCACCCGGCGCAGTGCATTGCCAATGGTATGACCAAAGCCGCGCTCCAGCGGTTCCAGTATGATCTTGGCACGGGTTGATGAAATTTCATCGACCACAGCAGCCTTGGGTTTCAGCATATTGTCGACGATTTGCGCAATTGCAACTGACATTGATTTATACTCACTACTCGATTGCTTCAACACCACGGCACCTGGCCGCAGCACTTGGCGATAACACCATAACCAGCCATCATTTCAATGACGGCAGATGTATGCGCCCGTTCCTTTTTTTGATCGCGCCGCAGTCGCGCGCGATAGTGTAAAGACCTGTTTGTTTACTTGGAATACAACTCTACGATAAGGTTTTCGTTGATTTCTGCTGGCAGATCGTCACGATCGGGCAGCATCTTCAACTTGCCTTCCATTTTATCGGCATCAATCTCGATCCAGTGTGGTGCCAGTCCAAGTTCCTGACTCAAAGTCAGTGATTCCTTGATGCGTAACTGCTTTTTCGCCTTTTCACGAATCGAGATCACATCCTCGGGCTGCACCCGGTAGGACGGGATATTGACCACATCACCGTTGACCAGAACACTGCGATGACTGACCATCTGACGCGCCTGTGCGCGGGTTACCGCGAAGCCCATTCGATAGGTCACATTGTCCAGTCGGCTTTCCAGCAGGCGCAGAAGATTTTCTCCGGTGGCACCTTTTTGTTGTGCAGCCGCTTTGTAATAATTGCGGAACTGGCGCTCGAGAACGCCGTAAGTGCGGCGCACTTTCTGCTTTTCACGCAGCTGCAGGGCATAATCAGATGTTTTCGAGCGTCTGCCGGTACCCTGCATACCCGGCACCTGACCGAGATTGCATTTTGTTTCCAGGCTCCGCGCCGGGCTTTTAAGTCCCAGATCGGTGCCTTCACGACGCGCTAGTTTACAGGTAGGTCCAGTGTATCTTGCCATGATTTACTCCTTACACGCGGCGCTTTTTGGGCGGACGGCAGCCGTTGTGCGGAATCGGCGTGACATCAATAATGTTAAGAATTTTGTAGCCAATGGCATTCAGCGCCCGCACCGAAGATTCACGCCCCGGCCCGGGGCCGTTAACGTGCACCTCCAGGTTTTTCAGACCATAATCCAGTGCTGCGCGGCCGGCCTGATCAGCGGCAACCTGGGCCGCAAACGGCGTACTCTTTCTGGAGCCACGAAACCCCTGACCACCAGCGGTGGCCCAGCTCAGGGCATTGCCCTGCCGGTCGGTTATCGTAATAATGGTATTGTTGAATGACGCATGAATATGCGCCAAGCCATCCGAGACGACTTTTTTGACCTTTTTACGAGGTTTGGTCTGCTTCGCTTTCGCCATTACGATTCTCTGTTAATCTGCTGCATTACTGCGGTAAATAGTGTAATAAGGTTGCTCAAGTTTTTATCAGCGCTTGATCGGACGACGTGGTCCCTTGCGCGTACGTGCATTGGTCTTGGTCTGCTGACCGCGCACCGGCAAGCCGCGACGGTGACGCAGGCCACGGTAGCAGGCCAGATCCATCAATCGCTTGATGTTCATGCCCACTTCGCGACGCAGATCACCTTCCACCACATAGCGCGACACCTGCGCGCGGATGCTGTCTATCTGATCGTCAGTCAGCTCACGTATCTTGGTCGACGGATCCACTTTGCTGTCTGCACATATCAGTCGCGCACGCGTCGGTCCGATGCCGTAAATGTGTGTTAAGGCAACCCAGATGTGCTTTTGCACAGGCAGGTTGACTCCTGCGATACGAGCCATGTATTTACTCCGCGGTCAGATCCAGCCACGATTTATCTTGTGGCTGGTGAAAACATTCAATTATAGCATAAGTTGCAAAAACCATGCCTGCTTAACCTTGTCTCTGCTTGTGTTTGGCGTCACTGCTGCAGATCACAAATACCACGCCATTACGGCGCACGATCTTGCAGTTTCTGCAGATCTTTTTGACGGATGCCTGGACTTTCATGTGCTTCTCCTGATGACCGTAGCTCAGCGTCTGACGACACTGCCGGAACGGCCGTAGTTCTTCAAATTCGCTTTCTTCAGCACGCTGTCATATTGATGCGTGACCAGATGATTGTTGACCTGGGCGATAAAATCCATGATCACAACAACGATAATGAGCAGCGAGGTGCCACCAAAAAAGAATGGTACGTTCCACTGCATGACCAGAAAGTTCGGTAGCAGACACACTGCAGTCAGGTACGCCGCACCGACTGCGGTCAATCTGGTGAGAACGATATCCAGATATTCTGCTGTATGCCGTCCGGGACGAATACCGGGGATGAAAGCACCGGAACGCTTCAGATTATCAGCGGTTTCCTTGGAATTGAACACAATAGCGGTGTAAAAGAAACAGAAAAAGATAATCAGCGCGCCATACAGGATTAGATAAGCCGGTTGACCCGGCGCCAGCCAGTTGGCGATGCGTTGTAACATCAGCGAGCTGCTGCCTTGTCCGAACCACTGCGTCATGGTGGCCGGGAACAGCACCAGGCTGGAGGCGAAAATGGCCGGAATCACGCCAGACATGTTTACCTTCAATGGTAAATGCGAAGTGGCATTCTGATAGGCGCGGCGGCCACCCTGCTTCTGTGCATAATTGACCGTGATGCGTCGCTGACCACGTTCAACAAAGACCACAAATGCGGTCACGGCCACTGCCATGACAAGGAAGAAAATCACCGTCATGATACCGAGCTGTCCAGTACGTGCCAGTTCCAGTGTAGAGGCAACCGCAGACGGCAAACCGGCGACAATGCCAGCAAAAATGATCATGGAAATGCCGTTACCCACGCCGCGTTCGGTGATCTGCTCACCCAGCCACATCAGAAACATGGTGCCGGCGGTCAGCGTGACCATGGCACTGAACAGGAAGCTGGTGCCGGGGTTGATCACCACCGGCATACCGGCACCGGCAGTCTGTTGCTGCAGTGCCAGCGCCACGCTGACTGACTGGAACAAAGCCAGAATCAACGTGAAATAGCGCGTGTATTGGGTAATCTTGCGTCGCCCTGACTCACCTTCCTTGCGCAACTGCTGCAGTTGCGGCACCGCCGATGTCATCAGCTGAATAATGATGGAGGCGGAAATATACGGCATGATGCCCAGCGCAAACAATGAGAAACGTCCCAGCGCGCCACCGGAAAAGGTGTTGAACATGTCGATGATGGTGCCGCGCTGCTGATCCATGAACTGCAGCAGGGCGGCCGGGTTCACGCCAGGTACCGGAATGAAAGTACCAACACGAAACACCAGCAGGGCGCCGAGCAGAAACAGCAGGCGCTGGCGCAGCTCGGTCATGCGACCGATATTGCCAAGCATGCCGGACATGTTTGCTGAAGAAGCTCCCATCAGGCTGCTACCTTGCCACCTTTGGCCACGATGGCGGCTTCTGCGCCCTTGGTGACGCGAATACCGGATACCTCGTAGGCCTTGTCAACCTCACCGGTGGCAACCAGTTTGACGCGCTTGATGCTGCCTTTGATCAGGCCGGCCTGGCGGATCGTCTGCATATTGACTTCGGTGCCGGGCAACTGCTGCAGCTGGTAGAGATAAATCTCACCGGTTACGCGCGCGATGGCGCTGTTGAATCCGACTTTGGGCAAACGCCGCTGCAATGGCATCTGGCCGCCTTCGAAGCCGACCTTGTGGAAACCTCCGGTGCGCGATTTCTGACCTTTGTGGCCACGGCCGGCAGTTTTGCCCAGCCCGGAGCCGATACCGCGCCCGACACGCTTGCGTGACTTGCGGCCGGCATTGGAATTGATGCTATTTAATTTCATGGTACTTTCCTGTGTCATCAGTGCGCAGAACTGCTCAATGCTGTTCCACTCGTACTAGATAGGCCACCTGCCGCAGCATGCCGCGGATGGCCGAGGTGTTCTCCAGTTGTACAGTATGGTGCATGCGCCGCAGGCCGAGACCGCGCACAGTAGCCCGGTGCCTTGCGATGCAGCCATTCGGGCTGCGCATCAGCGTGACACTGACTTTGCCTGCAGCCGCATCAACATTGCTGGCAGCCGCAGCGGTGCTTGCTGCCGTGGCAACCGTCGCCTGTTCAACGGCAGGTTTTGCACCAGCAGGTTTCTTGCCAGCAGTCTTCTTGCCGGCAGATTTGTTGTCTGCTGACTTTTTCGCCGCAGTTTTGTTTGCTGCCGTCTTCTTGGCTACCGTCTTCTTGGCCGCCGTCTTTTTGGCTGCTTTACTTATGGTTTTTTTACCAGCAGCCTTTTTCTTGCTGGCTTTTTTCACTGGCTTGTCCGGCTCGACTGTCGCTGCACTGACCTTGTTATCCTGCTCAGACATGATTCGCCATCACCTCTTCAACTGACTTGCCACGCTTGATCGCGACTGATTCAGGCGAAGCCATCGACTGCAAACCCTTGACCGTCGCGTGCACCAGGTTAATGGCATTGTTGGAGCCGTTGCTCTTGGCCAGAACATCACGAATACCAACCGCCTCCAGCACGGCGCGCATGGCGCCGCCGGCAATAACGCCGGTACCTTCAGATGCGGGCTGCATGTAGATGCGCGAGCCGCTGTGGGCGGCCTTGATCGGATGCCACAACGTGCCGTCTTTAAGCTGCACCTTGATCAGGTTACGACGTGCCTTTTCAACCGATTTCTGGATCGCAGCAGGCACTTCACGCGCCTTGCCATAGCCGAATCCGACCGTGCCGTCACCATCACCGACCACGCTCAAGGCGGTGAAACCAAACTGGCGACCACCCTTAACCACTTTGGCAACGCGATTCACGGCGACCAGCTTTTCGATCATGCCGTCGTTGTTGTCCATATGCTTAGCAGACATAAATTTGATCCTGCAACTAAATAAATTAAAATTTCAAGCCGGCTTCACGCGCTGCATCAGCAAGTTCTCTGATACTACCGTGATAGGCGAACCCGGAACGGTCAAAAGCAACCTCTTCTACGCCAGCCTGCTTGCCACGCTCAGCAATCGCCTTGCCCACGGCCGCCGCTGCAGCCTTGGAGCTGGTGCTGCCAAGCCCTGAGCGCACATCTTTTTGCAGCGTAGACGCTGCAGCCAGTACGCGGTCGCCTTCGGGGGCAATGATTTGAGCGTAAAAATGACGCCCGCTGCGATGCACACTCAAGCGCGTCATACCCAATCGACTGATGCGAGAACGCGCCTTGCGAGCGCGGCGCATTCTTGCTGTTTTCTTGTTCACCATGACTGAACTCTCCGGATTATTTCAGACGCTAAAAGCGTTGGCTTTGCCATCACGCTTTCTTCGCCTCCTTCATGATAATGCGTTCACCTGCATAACGTACGCCTTTCCCCTTGTAGGGCTCGGGCGGACGGCAGGCGCGGATATTGGCAGCGATCTGCCCGACCTGTTGCTTATCGATACCGCGCACGACCACTTCAGTCTGCGTCGGCGTCTCTATGGTGATGCCGTCAGGTGGCGTAAATTCAACCGGATGCGACAGCCCAAGATTCAGATTCAGCTTGCTGCCCTGCATTTGCGCCCGATAACCTACACCGCGCAATTCCAGTTTGCGCTCGAAACCATCGGTGACACCTTTAACCATGTTGCCGAGCAAGGCACGAATGGTACCCTGCAGGGCATGATTTTTAGCGTCATCTGACTGTACGTTGAGCACACCGTCCTGGTTGGCCACGGCAATCCCCGCCGGCAAATTCAGTTCCAGACTGCCCTTGCTGCCTTTAATTTTGACCACATCGCCTTGCTGACTGAAGTCCAGTCCATTCGGCAGCGGCAGCGGATTATTTGCAATTCTAGACATGTTTCAATCTCCTCGCTGTAGCGTGGTCACGCCACGATACATAGCACTTCACCACCAACACCCTGCTGTCGGGCATTGGCGTCGGTCATGATGCCACCGGATGTGCTGACAATAGCCACACCCAGACCGCTGAGCACGCGTGGCAGTTCATCTTTACCGCGATAGTTACGCAGTCCGGGACGACTAACGCGCTGCAGGCGGTCGATAACACCGCGGCCCTGCATGTATTTCAACTCGATGATCAGAGTCGGCTTACCATCATCGTTATCAATCACTTTGTGGTCGACGATGTAGCCTTCCTGTTTCAGCACATCAGCGATGCCGGACTTGATCTTGGAGGCCGGCATGCTGACGGTTTTCTTGGCCACTGCCTGAGCGTTGCGGATACGTGTCAGCATATCGGCAATCGGGTCATTCATACTCATCGGGTTATCCTGTTCACACTCGTTTCAGTGTCTGCCCGGGCATTGTGCAAACGCCACGCGACAAACTGATTAATTACCAACTGGCCTTGCGCAAACCAGGCACGTCGCCACGCATGGCAGCTTCGCGCAACTTGTTACGTCCCAGACCAAACCGGCGGTAGTAACCTCGCGGTCGACCGGTGATCTGACAACGGTTACGTTGGCGGACTTTGCTGGAATCCCGCGGCAGGGAGGACAGCGCCTTGATGGCAGCCATCTTCTCCTCAAACGGCGTCTCCGCGTTTTTGATTATCGTCGTCAGCTCATCACGTTTGGCGGCGTATTTTGCCACCAGCTTGGCGCGCTTGACTTCACGCGCTATCATTGATTTCTTTGCCATGTTCTGTTCCTGTTAACGTTGCCGAAACGGGAAACCGAAAGCGCTCAACAACGCCTGTGCTTCCGTGTCGCTTTGCGCAGTGGTGGTGATAGCAATGTCCATACCCCGCATTGCGCTGACTTCATCGAAGTTGATTTCCGGAAAGATGGTCTGCTCGGTCACGCCCATGTTGTAGTTGCCGCGGCCGTCGAAGGACTTGGCGTTGAGACCGCGAAAATCGCGTACACGCGGTAGCGCTACATTGACCAGACGATCGACAAATTCATACATGCGCTCCGCGCGCAGGGTGACTTTAGCACCCACCGGGTAACCATCACGGATCTTGAAACTGGCCACTGACTTGCGTGCTTTGGTCACAATCGGCCGCTGGCCGGTGATTTTCGCCAGTTCGTTGACCGCCTGTTCCAGCACCTTTTTATCTGTAGTCGCTTCGCCCAGGCCCATATTGATGGTGACCTTGGTCAAGCGTGGTACCTGCATCGGGTTTTTGTAGCCGAACTTTTCAGTCAGTTGCGGCGCAACTTTTTCCTTATGCATCTGCTGCAGTCTGTTCATGTTGATTGTCCTTAAATATCCACTACTTCGCCGTTGGAGCGGAACACGCGCACTTTGCGGCGATCATCCAGGTGTTTGAATGCAACGCGGTCACCACGACCCAACTGCGGGTTGTATAACATGACGTTGGAAACATGAATCGGCGCTTCCTTGTCGACGATGCCGCCAGGCTGCTGGCGATTGGGATCCGGCTTGGTATGGCGTTTGACCATATTGACGTTTTCCACCAGCAGGCGATCGTTGTCCAGCACGCGCAATACATTGCCACGAGCGCCTTTGCTACGCCCGGTGGTCACGATCACTTCATCGCCTTTACGTATTCTTTTCATCATTGTCTCCACATCACCCTTACAGCACTTCCGGTGCCAAAGAGATGATTTTCATAAATTTTTCCGTACGCAGCTCACGCGTGACCGGGCCAAAGATACGCGTGCCGATCGGCTCCAGCTTGGTATTCAGCAACACTGCCGCGTTGCCATCAAAGCGGATCAGCGAGCCGTCGCGCCGGCGCACGCCTTTTGCCGTACGCACAACCACGGCGTTGTATACCTCGCCTTTTTTAACTTTACCGCGCGGTATGGCGTCCTTGACGGCAACCTTGATGACGTCACCGATACCGGCATAGCGTCGTTTGGATCCGCCCAGCACCTTTATGCATTGCAGACGACGCGCGCCGCTGTTGTCTGCTGCCGCAAGATTGGATTGCATCTGAATCATGTCATTACTCCTGCAGCTTATTTGGCACGTTCGACAATATCGATCACCTGCCAGGACTTGGTCTTGGAAAGTGGTCGACAACTGGCCACGCGCACGGTGTCACCGGCGTGGCAATCGTTGTTTTCGTCGTGCGCGTGCACTTTGGTATCGCGCGTGATGTATTTACCGTACAAAGGGTGCTTCACGCGACGTTGCAAACGCACGGTCACGGTTTTATCCATTTTATCGCTGATCACCAGACCGACCCGGCTGCGAACCACATCGGCATGGCTGCCAGCGGCCAGGTTTTCCTCGCTGCCTGCGCGGGCTTCTGTCACTTCACTCATGCTTGCTCTCCGCCGGCGTTGACTGCTGTCGTCTGTTGTGCAGACAGTTTTGTCTGCATGGTTTTAACCCGGGCAATGTCACGACGCAGTTGGCGCATGGCGGCGGTATTGCTTAACTGCCCGCTGCCAAGCTGCATGCGCGTCTTGAACTGCTCACTGCGCAGATCATTGAGGATCTGTTGCAGTTGTGCAGAGTTTTTATTGTGCAATTCTTCAAATTTCATCACATCACCGTGCGATTGACAAAAGTGGTTTTCACCGAAAGCTTGGCCGCTGCCAGCGTGAAAGCCGCACGCGCAACCTCTTCACTGACGCCTTCAATTTCGTACAGCATGCGGCCGGGCTGAATCGGTGCGACCCAGTATTCAACGTTGCCTTTACCTTTACCCATGCGCACTTCGATCGGCTTTTTTGTGATCGGCTTGTCCGGAAACACGCGGATCCACAGCTTGCCACCGCGTTTGACATGGCGGGTAATGGCACGTCGCGCAGCTTCTATCTGGCGCGCAGTAACCTGACCACGGCTGGTGGCCTTGAGTCCGTATTCACCAAAGCTGACCTGATTGCCCACTTGCGCCAGGCCACGATTGCGACCCTTGTGGGCCTTGCGGAACTTGGTTCGTTTCGGCTGTAACATGTAATATCTCCTGTGCTGTGGTCCGACTTAACGATTGGCCCGGCGCGCGCCGGTCTGATCGCTTTTGTCAGCCTGTTCCAGGTCAAAAACCTCACCTTTGTAGACCCAGACCTTGACCCCAAGCACACCATAGGTTGTGTGTGCCTCGACCACGCCGTAATCGACGTCGGCACGCAGCGTGTGCAGCGGTACCTGACCTTCGCGGTACCATTCTGTGCGCGCAATATCCGCGCCATTGAGACGTCCGGAAACACACACCTTGATACCCAGCGCGCCCAGCCGCATGGCACTGCCGACGGCGCGTTTCATGGCGCGACGGAACATAACGCGCTTTTCCAGTTGTGCGGCGATGCCTTCGGCAATCAGCCTGGCGTCAAGCTCCGGCTTGCGGATTTCCGCCACACTGATGGTCGCCGGCACGCCGGTAATGGCGGCCACTTGCTTGCGCAAGCGCTCTATGTCCTCACCTTTCTTGCCAATCACAATGCCGGGTCTCGCCGTATGCACAGTGATGTTCATGGCTTTGGCCGGACGCTCTATCTGCACGCGACTGATGGCTGCGTCCTTGAGACTGTTGTGAATAAAATCACGCACACGAATGTCCTCATTGAGGTTCATCGCGTATTCTCTTTTACCGGCAAACCACTTGGCATTCCAGTCTTTGGAAATGCCCAGACGAATACCAGTTGGATGTACTTTCTGTCCCATCTGCTTTGCCTTACTGTTCAGCCACAGCCACGGTGATGTGGCTGGTGCGTTTCAAAATACGGTTATATCGGCCCTTGGCACGCGGCATGCCGCGCTTCAGGGTTGGTCCCTCGTCGACGAAAATGGTCGATATGCTCAGTTCATCAATATCGGCACCACGGTTGTTTTCAGCGTTTGCAACCGCTGACAGCAAAACCTTGCGCACAATGAATGCGGCTTTCTTGTCGCTGAATTTAAGCAACTGTTCTGCTTTTTCCACTGGCATACCGCGCACCTGATCTGCCACCAGACGAACTTTCTGTGCCGAGATGCGGGCGCGGCGTAGCACTGCTTTGGTTTCCATATTCATATCCTCAAGCCTGTTACTTGGCCTTGCGGTCACCGGAATGACCCTTGAAGGTGCGCGTGGCGGCGAATTCACCCAGCTTGTGACCGACCATGTTTTCATTAATGAGCACCGGCACATGCTGACGGCCATTGTGAATGGCAATGGTCAGGCCGACCATGTCCGGCAGAATCATTGACCGGCGCGACCAGGTCTTGATCGGCTTCTTGGAATTGCTGGCCACCGCGGCATCGACTTTCTGCAGCAGATGGTGATCAACAAACGGTCCTTTGCGTAATGAACGTGGCATATCAATTCAACCTGTGATTACTTCTTGCCGGCACCGCGACGACGAACGATCATGTCATCAGTGCGTTTGTTTTTACGAGTCTTGTAGCCTTTCGTCGGCACGCCCCATGGCGTGACCGGATGACGACCACCGGAGGTGCGGCCTTCGCCACCACCGTGCGGATGATCGACTGGATTCATCACCACACCACGTACGGTCGGACGCTTGCCCATCCAGCGCTTGCGCCCGGCCTTGCCCAGCTTGGCCAGACTGTGCTCGGTGTTGGAGACTTCGCCCAGGGTGGCACGACAGCGGGCCAGAACCTTGCGCATTTCGCCAGAACGCAGACGCAACGTGGCATAGATGCCTTCGCGCGCCACCAACTGTGCCGAAGCGCCAGCGCTGCGCACCAGCTGCGCGCCTTTGCCGGGCTTCATTTCCACACAATGAACGGTTGACCCCACCGGAATGTTACGCAGCGGCAGAGTGTTACCGATCTTGATCGGTGCACGGGTTCCGCTGATGACCTGATCACCGGCGCGCAGTTTGTTCGGCGCCACAATGTAACGGCGCTCACCATCTGCATACACCAGCAGGGCAATATGCGCAGTGCGGTTGGGATCATATTCAACCCGTTCGACACGGGCCTGGATGCCATCCTTGTCGCGCACAAAATCAATTTTGCGGTAGCGCTGCTTGTGTCCGCCGCCCTGATGCCGGGTGGTGATGCGGCCGTTGTTGTTGCGGCCACCACTGCGGCTTTGCTTTTCCAGCAGTGGTGCATAGGGTTCGCCCTTGTGCAGATGATCATGTTTGATCTGCACCAGTCCGCGGCGTCCCGGCGTGGTCGGTTTGGATTTCAAAATCGCCATGCTATTGCTCCTCAGGCCTGCTCGCCATCGATCAGGTCAATGCTTTGTCCCTGTGCCAGTCGCACATAAGCCTTTTTCCAGGCGTTGCGGGCACCGGGCCGACCGCGAAAACTCTTGCGCTTGGCCGGCATGCTGACCACCGTGACATCACGTACGCTGACCTCAAACAGCGCCTCTACGGCTTGCCGTATGTCGGTTTTGCTGGCACGCTGATCAACTTCAAACACATACTGGTTGCTGTTGGCACTGGCGCGTGCGGTTTTTTCCGACACGTGTGGTCTTTTGATGACCTGATATAAAGATTCTCTGATCATGCCAGCCGCTCCTCGATTTGATTGATTGCCTCGACTGTCATCACCACCATCGGTGCTGCCACCAGGCTCACCGGATCCAGCACGCTGACGTCAACGCTGTGCACACCGGGAATGTTTCTTGCCGCCAGATACACATGCTCAGGCGTACTGCTGCTGACCAGCAGACACTGATCAACTCCCAACTGACGCAGAAATGCACGCATGGCGCTGGTCTTGGGCGCATCAACTGCGATCTCGTTGACCACGAGCAAACGCTGCTGACGGATCAACTCGGACAGGATCGAGCGCATCGCACCACGGTACATCTTGCGGTTGACTTTCTGCTTGAAACTTCTCGGTCGCGCAGCAAATGTCACGCCACCACTGCGCCACAATGGTCCATAGCGAGTGCCGGCACGGGCATTGCCGGTACCTTTCTGTCGAAACGGCTTGCGATTGCTGCCGCGCACATCCGAACGCGATTTCTGTGCTTTGCTGCCGGCACGCCCGCCCGCCTGATAGGCGACCACGACCTGATGCACCAGCGCTTCGGAAAAGTCCCTCGCAAACACTGCATCAGAGACCTTGATGCTTTTGTCTGCGCCGGTAATTGCCATATCCATTCTGCTAACTCCTTATGTCCTGGCTGCGGCGGTGCGCACGATAACGTGACCACCCTTGCTGCCGGGCACAGCACCCTTGATCAGCAGCAGCGAACGGTCTTCGTCCACGCTGACAATCTCCAGGTTTTTCACTGTGGTCCTGGCGCTGCCCATGTGACCAGCCATTTTCTTGCCTTTGAACACACGACCCGGGGTCTGACACTGCCCGATTGAGCCCGGCGCACGGTGCGACAGCGAGTTGCCGTGGGTGGCATCCTGCATGCGGAAATTATGTCGCTTGACAACACCGGCAAAGCCTTTGCCTTTGCTCACTCCGGTCACCAGCACCTTCTGTCCGACAGCAAACTGGTTAACGGTCAGTTCTTTGCCGACTTCGAGCTCTGCGGTATCGTCCACGCGCAGTTCCCAGCAGCCTTCGCCGGGGCTGACATCGCGACTGGCGAAATGTCCGGACAGCGGCTTGTTGACCAACGCCGGTTTACGTGTGCCAACAGTGACCTGAACAGCGCTGTAGCCATCGAGCTCGGCCGTTTTCAACTGCGCTATGCGGTTCGGCGATGCTTCCACCACGGTGACCGGGACGCTGGTTCCGTCTTCCTGGAATACGCGCGTCATGCCGCGTTTTTTGCCAATAATTCCGATATTCATTTCATAAACTCATCTGTTTCTGCTGACATACCCATCAGGAGAGCTGAATTTGCACGTCAACGCCAGCGGCGAGATCAAGCTTCATCAATGCGTCCACGGTCTTGTCGTTGGGATCCATGATGTCCATAAGACGTTTGTGCGTGCGCATCTCATACTGATCCCGCGCGTCCTTGTTGACATGAGGCGAGATCAGTACGGTGTAGCGCTCGATACGGGTCGGCAGCGGAATCGGGCCGCTCACTTGCGCACCTGTGCGCTTCGCCGTATCGACGATTTCCTGCGCAGAGCGGTCAATCAACTTGTGATCGAACGCCTTGAGTCGGATGCGGATTTTTTGCTCGGCCATTGTCTACTCCAAAACCTTATCGTAAGCCTGTTTATGAATCACTGATCGCTGCAAATCAAATTGACGCAGCGGTTCAGGCAATAATCTTGCTGACCACGCCGGCACCCACGGTGCGGCCGCCTTCGCGAATGGCGAAGCGCACGCCGTCTTCCATCGCGATCGGCGCAATCAATTCCACCGACA
>CAZHRH010000008.1:26107-33312 GCA_964534475.1 uncultured Wenzhouxiangellaceae bacterium | reverse complement strand
GGACAGCTAAACTGCCCGCTTGCTGACTGCTCCAGCGGTTCAATTTCGAACTCGCGGGTCAGGGCTGGATCGTCGATGGTGTAGGCAACCACAGCACGGTTACAGGCCGTGAATTCAATCTGCATCGTACCCAGCGGCAAGGAGTTCTCAAACCCGGTGGGCGGGGCATCGAATTGCCCTCCAGTACCGGCTCGCAGCGGGCCTGCGGCGGTATTGCCGTCGACCGCGAGCAAGGCCGTCAGCCAGCGCTGATCGCCGGCGCCGATCGTGTCCTCGTTACCCGGTGGCGGCAACTGCGGTTGATCGGTATAGGTGAACCAGGCGACAAACAGCATGCCCACAGTGGGTCCATAGTCAAACGTCAAACCCTGGGCATTGTCTCGAAAATCCGGATCGGCATGCACCCATTGACCATCGCTGACAGCCGGGTAACTTTTGAAGCGTGACAAAAAAGCCCAGGCAGCTTCTGCACCTTCAACATCGTTGTTGTGCGGCCCGAATACGAACTCGGCCTGAGGTGACAACGGCCGGGCGATACTGGGGGTAGCATGACCGGCACCGAGCATGCGCCACCAGCGAACTTCACTGCCTGCTGCAGCATCGCGCCAGTTGCGCACTTCAATGCTGGAGCCATCGTCCGGATCCAGGTCCGGCAGCATATAGATTTGCGCATCACCCAGGAGACCAGCAGCTTGTCGCCAGATTGCCACCGTGTCTGCCGCCGAACGCACACTGCCGCCGTTGCTGCCATTGACATTGCCACCTGCGAATGGCACCAGTGGGTCGGCAGTGCCCTGGGCCAGCAGAACCGGCATCGCAGTGGCCGGAAGCTGACAATCCTCACCGATCGGCTGGTTGGCAATGAACGTCGCCAGCGCAGCAATCTTGCCGGGCCGCCTGGTGCCCATGGTCAGGCTCATCATGCCGCCGTTGGACGCTCCGGTAAAGTAAACCCGGGTGGCATCAACGGCAAGCGAGTTGATACTCCAGTCAATCAGCTCATCAAGAAAAGTAACATCATCGGCCAGAAACCCGGCGGGTTGTACCTCACGACAATCGTTCCAGCTCTGATCGTCACCAAATGCATCGCCGTTGGCTCGATTGACACCATTCGGCAGCATCAGGATGAAGCCGTTACGCTCGGCCACATCCAGCCACGCCGCCGACGGATTGTTCGACGACGGCATGACGCTGCGCATGCTCAAGGTGCCGCCGTGTAACAGAAAAACGGCCGCTGGTCGCGGCGCAGCCAGCTCAGTCGGAACATAGTAGCGGTAGTAACGGGTCTGGCCATCAATGTCGATGGCCTGATCGTCGTGCCAGCCGGGAGTAAGCGGCTGGGCCAGTACGTTTGCAGCGGCCAGCAGCAGCAATATCTGCATGGCAAGTTTCATCGTGCACTCATATCAACATTGTCTTCAACATAACGACAGCCATCTGTTCTGGTTGACGCCACTTGCGGACTGTGCTTTACCGCCATCGTTCCCGGGTATAACCATTTCCCGCTGGCTGCGATGAACGAGTAAAGCAATCAGTGATCACGCCGGGTAATCAGGGCCCCGAGCTGACGCAGCGGATCGGCAGCATGATCATACCCGGACAATGCCTGCATGGCGGTTTGATAAAGCTCATCGGCGCGTTGCCGGGCATTGTCCAGGCCGAAAGTCAGCGCATAATTGGGTTTGCCGCGCGCGGCATCCGAGCCCTGCGGCTTGCCCAGCAATTCGGTGCTGGAGGTAACGTCAATGATGTCATCCTGGATCTGGAAACACAGACCGATGGCCTGACCAAAGGCAGACACCTGACGATACCTGCCATCGCTTTCAGCGCAGCCAGCAGCAAGCACACCGAGCATGGCGCTGGCATGCAGCAGGGCGCCGGTTTTCAGCGCAAACATGGTTTCCAGCGCCGGCGTGGTCGGTTGCGTACCCTCCATCTGCATGTCCAGCATCTGCCCGGCGACCATGCCGCGGCCGCCGCTGGCTTGTGCCAACAGGGCAATGCTTTGCCGAATGTTGTCGGCATCGGCATCCGGCTGGTCTGCCAGTCGCGCAAAGGCCTCGGTCAGCAAGGCGTCCCCGGCCAGAATGGCGGTGGCCTCATCAAAGGCAATGTGCAGCGTCGGCTTGCCGCGCCTGAGTTCATCGTTGTCCATGGCCGGCAAGTCATCATGAATCAACGAGTAGCAATGCACCATCTCTACTGCAGTGGCGGCGGCATCCAACGGTCCCGGCTGTGCGCCGCACAGCTCACCGGCAGCGTACACCAGCAACGGCCGGATGCGCTTGCCGCCGGCGAGCAATGCATGAGCCACAGCCGCAGTCAATCTGCTGCTGGCACCGTTGAGCTGTGACAAGTCGTTAACGGCGTGTTGCAGCTTATGCTCCACCCGCTTCCGCTGCTGTTGTGACCAATCCTGAAACGTATCGACCTTGAGATCTGCTTGTTCGTGCATGCTGTAGAGTTTGTCAGATTTGCATCAATATTCCATTATACTGATCATATTCAAGCACAATATGTCTGTAATGAATGCTACCGACGATTATCACGGTCTGGTCTTGCTAGGAATTATCATCACGCTAAGATCGTCACTTTTAGCGCGAGTTTCTGCAAATGCTCAAGCCGCGTATAATCTATGTTGTTACAGCAGAATCAGTGTGCTGGCAGACTGTAGCAATTCATATACAGCAGCAGCACAATGATCATGCCGACAAACCGCTACATATCTGTTAAAGGATAGCCATACCATGCCAGTCATGACCAATGCCAGCAAGCTGTCCGCGGCCACTGCGTTTCAGGATAACATTCTCGGTTCGGTTTCCAGAACCTTTGCCCTGACCATTCCACAACTGCCGAATGGCCTGTCGCATGTCATCGCCAATGCTTATCTGCTGTGCCGCATAGCCGACACGATTGAGGATGAGCCAGCGCTGGACAGCGAGCGCAAAGCCTATTTTCAGCGCTACTTCAGCGACCTCATACTGGGCAAACGTGACACTGGAGAATTCGTCGATAAATTGTTGCCGCTGCTGAGCAGCAGCACGCTGGAAGCCGAGCATGAGCTCATCGCCAACACCGATCAGGTATTGACGCTGACACACAGCTTCACGCGCGGTCAACAGCAGGCACTGTATCACTGCATCAGCGTGATGAGTCGCGGCATGAGCCGTTTTCAGCACGGCATCGATCTCAATGGCCTGCCGACACAGCAGGATCTGGATGAATATTGTTACTTTGTTGCCGGCGTGGTCGGCGAAATGCTGACCGATCTGTTCTGTCAGTACGATCAGCACATGCAGGGCAAGCGCGGCAAGCTGATGCAACTGGCACCCTCCTTCGGTCAGGCACTGCAAATGACCAACATTCTCAAGGATGTCTGGGATGATCGTGAACGCGGGGTATGCTGGTGGCCGCGCGAGCTGTTCGCCGAGCACGGCGTTGATCTGCAACAACTGGAGTCACAACGCAAAGCCAGCGGTTTTACTCCGGCACTGGAAAAACTGGTTGGCATTGCCCACGGTCATATCCTGAATGCACTGCAATACACGCTGCTGATCCCCAGATCGCAAACCGGCATCCGCAACTTCTGCCTGTGGTCGCTGGCGCTGGCGGTGCTGACGCTGCAAAATATCCATCGCAATCCAATGTATCAGAACAGCAAAGACATCAAGGTCAGGCGCAAGCGGGTCAAACAGATCATCGCCCTGAGCAAGGTATTTGCCCGCAGCAATCTGGCCATACGCGGCCTGTTCGGTCGTGCGCGCAAGGGCCTGCCGTTGCAGCCGATCGAGCGCATCGAGCTGCCTTCTGACAATTACCAGGCCAGTCGTACACCGGCATCAGCGGTGAAGAGCGCCTGAGCAGGATCAAAGCCATGGCCAACATCAGTCCGCTCATGCGCAAACAAGACCAGGTCAGACCGGCGCTGCGCGCTAATGACGAGCAGTCGTCAACGCTGCTGAGCAGGGTGCAGGCGGCTGCGCGCAAGGCCAGCGAGGCGCTGCTGCATCAGCAACATGCCGATGGTCACTGGTGTTTTGAACTGGAAGCCGACTGCACCATACCGGCTGAATACATCATGCTGATGCACTTCATGGATGAAATCGACGAAGATCTGCAGCGTCGATTCGCCAACTACATCCGCGCCCAGCAACTGGCTACTGGCGGCTGGCCGCTGTACACCGACGGCGAAATGGATTTAAGCTGCTCGGTGAAGAGCTATCTGGCCTTGAAACTGGCTGGAGATGACATCAACAGCGAGCACATGCAGGCCGCCAGACAAGCCATTCTCAACGCCGGCGGTGCAGCCCATGCCAACGTATTCACGCGCATCGCGCTGGCCCTGTTCGAGCAGGTGCCATGGCGCGCAGTGCCCTATATCCCGCCGGAAATCATGCACTTGCCGGCATGGTTTCCGTTTAACCTGAAGCGCATCGCCTACTGGTCGCGCACGGTCATGGTGCCTCTGCTGATCATCTACGCGTACAAGCCGAAAGCCGCCAATCCACAGGGCATCGACATCGCCGAGCTATTCACCGTAGCGCCTGATGAGGAGAAGGACTATTTCCAGCGCCCAACTGCGTTGCATACATTGTTTCTCGGCATCGAGCGCAGCGCACTGAACCTGATCGAGCCGGTAATGCCATCCTTAATGCGGCGCACTGCCCTGCGCAAGGCTGAGCGCTGGTTTGTTGCCCGGCTCAACGGCGAACACGGACTCGGCGCAATCTTTCCGGCCATGGCCAACGCCTACATTGCGCTGCGCTGTCTGGACTATGCGCCGGATGATCCACTGGTCATAGAGTGTCGACAGTCGCTGCGCAAGCTGGTGATCGAGATCGATGATGAGATCGCTTACTGCCAGCCCTGCGTATCCCCGGTGTGGGATACCGGCTGGGCCGCGGTGGCTTTGCTCAGTCCCGGCAGCAATCCGGCCGAACCTGATGCCGAGCGTTACCGGCAATCGGTGCAACAGGCCATCGACTGGCTGCTGCAGCGCCAGATCACCGATTGCAAGGGTGACTGGGCGGTGCAGGCACCCAAAGCGCAATGTGGCGGCTGGGCGTTTCAGTACGCCAACCCGTATTATCCGGATCTGGACGACACCGGCATGGTGGCTGCGCTGCTGCAAGTGGCCGGCGCTGGCGAGAAATATCAGAACGAAATCCAGCAGGCACTGAACTGGCTGGTATCGCTGCAGTCCGACGACGGCGGTTTTGCCGCCTTCGATGCCAACAACACCGCCTATTATCTGAACTGCATACCATTTGCCGATCATGGCGCGCTGCTGGACCCGCCCACTGAAGATGTCACCGGGCGCGTACTCATGACTCTGGCACTACAGAATCGGCTGCAGGATCAGCAGGCCATCAATGATTGCATCGATTATCTGCGCCGCACACAGCAACCGGATGGCTCCTGGTGGGGGCGTTGGGGCAGCAACTACATCTACGGCACCTGGAGCGTGATGGCCGGACTGATTTTCGCCGGCGAAGATGCGAAGCAGGACTATATTCAGCGTGCCATCGACTTTCTGCTGCGCCAGCAACATGCTGATGGCGGCTGGGGTGAAAGCAATGACAGCTACGTGCCGGAACTGCGCCACAGATCATCTCCCAGCACCAGTTGGCATACCTCCTGGGCACTTCTGGCGCTGATGATTGCCGGTGAAGTAGAGCGCGAAGAAGTGGCCGCCGGCATTGACTGGCTGTTGCAGCAGCAACAGGCTGATGGACTCTGGCATGACCGCTGGCACAACGCGCCCGGATTCCCGCGCGTATTCTATTTGAAATACCATGGCTACAGTGCCTATTTCCCCACCTGGACCCTGAACCGCTATCAGCAATTGCAACAGCGATCACTGCGCGCCGCGGCCTGATTCACGGTCATGACTGTTGGCTTCGTTACCGCATTGGCCTGGGAGCAGCAACTGTTGCGTAGATCACTGCCGGCCCATTGCCTGACCGAATTGTCCGGCATGGGTGCCACTGCTGCTGCTGCCGCTGCCCAAAGACTTCTGCAGCGCGGAGCCGGTTTGCTGGTCAGTGCGGGCTGCTGCGCCGGTTTGAGCGAGCAACTACGCTCCGGCGACATCGTGCTGGCCGATCAGATCTGCAACGAGACTGGCCAGACTGTGCGCTGCGACAGCGATCATCTGGCTATTGTTCGTAGCCACCTGGCCACAATGTTTTGCCCGCTGCAAGAACCATCCACCAGCCCTGATCAGGGCCAGCATGCCGGTCACGGCAAGGCAGCCGGCAGTCAGTTTGCTGTAGGAAAATTAGTGAGCGTATCGACACCGATATTCGCTACTGCAAGCAAACAGCAACTGGCCGCGCAGCATGCGGCACTGGCAGCAGACATGGAAAGTTATGCTGTGGCCGAGGTCGCAACGTCAGCAGCAGTGCCGTTTCTGGCCCTGCGCGTGGTACTGGATGACTGTCGGCAAAACCTGCCACCACCGCTTACTGCAAGCTGCAACACATTCGGGCAAGCCCGGCCGTTGCAGTTACTGCGTGCCTGCTGGCGACAACCGCAACTGCTGCATGAACTCATTGCGCTGGCCCGCAGTCGGAGTCGTGCCGCCAGCAGCCTGCGTCAGACCACCGGCTGCTGGCCATTGCCATTGACTGCAGCACTGCCGTCTGCATATGACCAGCAGCCATCAGATACCTGCGCCTGACTTGAACATCAGCAACAAAGCCATGACCAACAACAACTGCCACAAGCCGCAAGTCAGACTGCAGATAACACTGCCTGCCCTGCTCATGGCAGGCTGGATAACGCTGGCCAGTGCCGACAATAGCATCACTACAGGCAGCGCCAGCACATCGCCAGCGCAAACCGAATTGGCACTGCCGGATACCAGCGCCAGGCCCGATGCGGTCGTCGCGGCGCTGGAACAGGCGCTTTTGCACATCATGCAATTGCCCGATGCCGACACTGCCGATCGTGCAGCAGTGCTGGAGCCGGTCTTGCAGCGCACGTTTGATTTCCGGCGCATGAGCCGCTTTATTTTCGGTCCGCGCTGGCAAAGGTTTTCCACCGCCCAGCAGGAGCAGTTCATCAACGCCCTGCTCGAACTGAGCTGCGCCAGCTATGCCGCCAATTTTGCCAGCTTCGATGAGGAGCACTTTACAGCTCTCGATGCAAACGAGTCTGAAATCAACAGCTCCAGCGACCGTATCCGCATCAACCGGCGCCTG
>CAZHRH010000008.1:20232-26007 GCA_964534475.1 uncultured Wenzhouxiangellaceae bacterium | reverse complement strand
TGCTATTGACAAGGGCAGCAAGCACTATCTGCAAAGCTGGCTGCAATGTATTGTCAATCGTCCTTGGCCATGCTTGCTGCTGTATGTGCTGTTAATCGCAGTGGCGGGCTACTTTGCCAGCAGCCGGCTGGGCGTCAATGCCGACACCTCGACGCTGCTCGATCAGCAACTGCCGTTTCTGCAAGCCGAACGCGAGATCAGCGCGCGCTTTCCGGTGTTCAACGACACGGTGTTACTGGTGCTGACAGGCAGCAATGCCCGCGCCTTGCGTGCACAGACACAAGATCTGCATGCGCATTTGCAGCAACAACCGGATCTGTTCAGCGACGTTGTCTGGCCGGCTGGTGATGACTGGTTTCAGCAGCACGCACTGCTGTATCAGAATCCGGCAGCACTGCAGCAACTGGCTGACCAACTGAGCTCAGCACAGCCCATGCTGGCGCTGTTGCAGCAACAAACCAATGCCCTGAGCCTGCTCGAGCTGATACTGCTGGCGCAGCAAAACAGCGCGCGCAGCGCAAATGCAGACGCCATGCAGACCATGATCAGCGCTGTCAGCTCAGCCTTGCAGGCTATCGCCGCGGGCCGCGCTGATGGCACTGTGCAGTGGCAGGATCTGCTGGCAGCAGACATGGACAAAAACGAGCAGCAAGCACAGCAGCAGCGCGAGCTGATCGTGCTGCAGCCGCTACTGGACACCAGCCGCGTGCTGTCGGCCACCGAACCCTTGCAGTATCTGCAGCAACTGCGCGACGATCTCGGGCTCACCGCAGACCCTGAGCTCGCGGCCGATGTTGTAAGCATGCAGATCACCGGCAATGTGGCGTTGAAACACGAAGAGCTGCTGAGCAGCATGCGCGGTGCAGCCACCGCCGGACTGCTTGCCCTGGTCATGGTCACCTGTTTACTCTGGCTGGCACTGCGCTCAGCATGGATGCTGGTCGCGGCATTGCTTACGCTGCTCAGCGGCTTCATCATCACCGCGGCCTTTGCCGCCTGGGCAGTCGGCGATATCAATCTGATCACGATCGCTTTTGTGGTGCTGTATATCGGTCTGGGCATCAATTACAGCATTCACTTTATTTTGCGCTATCAGGAGCAACTGGCTGCTGGCTCTACCCCGGCGAGTCGATCCAGCGCCATCGTCAAGGCCGGTGTTTTGTTGCTGGCGGCGCTGGCGCTCAGTGCCATCACCACCATGACCGGCTTTTTTGCCTTTATCCCGACCAGCTATCAGGGCGTGGCCGAACTCGGTCTGATTGCCGGTGTATCGATTCCGATCACTCTGCTGACCCACTACACTTTGCTGCCGGCCTTGCTGCGCCTGCTGCCACAACCCCCGGCACGACGGCTGCAACCGGTACAACGCGGTGCCTGGCTGGATCTGTCGCTGCGATTTCGACCAGCCCTGCTGTGGTCTGTCGCCGTGGTGGCACTGGCAGCAGCAGTGCTGGCACCACAGATTCGCTTTGACAGTGATCCGCTCAACCTGCGCCAGCAAGACGCCGAATCGGTGCGCGCCATGCGCACACTGCTGGCCGATGGCCGCGGTGACTTTCGCGCGCTGATGACAACGGCCGCCAATGCCGGCAAAGCACGTGAGCTGGCTGCGGATTTGCGCCAGCTCGAAACGGTCGATCGGGTGCTCAGCGCAGACAGCCTGGTGCCGGCAGACCAGGACGATAAACTCTGGCAACTGGACGATCTGCGCTTTCTGCTTGGCACCGATATCCTGCAGCATGACTGGCAACTGCAGCCGGTAGCGGCGCAGGATCTGTTTGTCAGCATGCAGAACTTACAGGCACAATTGCAGCAGCAGCAGTCACAGCCGGAACTGGCCCAGGCCTTGTCGGCAGTATTGGCGTTGCGCGCCGATGACCATCGTGCCGACAGCCAGCTCGCCGCCGCGATCAACCAGCGTCTGTTGGCGGAACTGCCACCGTTGTTGCAGCAACTGCAGCGCATGCTGGCGGTGAGCGAGCCGATTGCAGTCGAGGACCTGCCGCAGCGATTGCGCGCGCAGTGGATCGCCGCCGATGGCAGTTGGCTGCTGCGCATTTATCCTGCTGCAGACGGCAATGACCTTACCCGTCTGGACAGCTTTGTTGCCGATGTGCGCAAGCTCACCAGCAACGTCGCCGGTGCCGCCATCAAGCAGATCGAATCCGGTCGCGCCATCAGTCAGTCGTTTTACCAGGCGCTGGTCACAGCACTGGTGGTGATCAGCCTGCTGTTGCTGATACTGCTGCGCAGTGTGGCGATGACGCTGCGCATTCTGCTGCCGCTGCTGCTCGGCGGCGCGCTGACCATGGCGGCGATGGTATTGCTGGATGTGCCGTTGAACTACGCCAACATTATCGCCCTGCCGCTGCTGCTGGGCGTCGCGGTGGACAACGGCATCCATCTGGTGTGGCGACATCAACTGGGCGCATTGCCGCAGGGCAACGTGCTGCGTACCGCCACCGCCAGAGCGATCGTGTTTGCCGGTCTTACCTCTGCCGTCAGTTTCGGCAACCTGGGCTTTTCCAGTCATGCCGGCAGTGCCAGCATGGGCATTCTGCTCGGTGCCGGCCTGCTCATCATGATGTTGTGCACGCTGCTGGTATTGCCGGCGTTGCTGCCATCTGATCACATCGCAGATAATAGCCACCTGACCCGATAGCTTCGCGCACAGCACCCGGCCTGATCATGACAGCAACAACAACATCTTCTGCAACCACAGCAAAGGCTTGTACCGCGCAGGCGCATGCCAACATCGCCCTGATCAAATACTGGGGCAAACGTCGCGGTAACGATGAACGGCTGAATCTGCCTGCAGTGGGCTCGCTGAGCATCACCCTGGATGCGCTCACCACCACCACCTCGGTGCAGTTTGATGCGGAGCTGACGGCGGACCAGGCCAGCATCAACGCGCAACAACTGCAGGCGCGCGAACTGCAGCGCATCACCGCCGCGCTGGATCTGATCCGCGCGCAGGCACGACAGCACGGTCAGCATCAGCTTGCCGACTGCCCTGCCAGGGTCATCAGCCGGAATGATTTTCCCACCGCCGCCGGACTGGCTTCTTCTGCCTCCGCATTCGCCGCGCTGGTCACCGCCGCCAGCGCAGCAGCCGGCCTCAAGCTGACCTCGACCAGGCTGTCAGAGCTTGCGCGCATGGGCTCGGGTTCAGCCGCGCGCTCGATCTTCGGTGGCTTTGTCATGCTGCCGCGCGGACAGCGTGATGATGGCAGTGATGCCGTGGCCGAGCCATTGCAAGCTGCCACGCACTGGCCGTTGCGCGTGGTCATCGCCATTACCGACAGCAGTTACAAAAAGGTCTCTTCCACCCAGGGCATGCAGCAAACCATGCACACCTCGCCCTATTTTGCCGCCTGGGTGGCACAGCAGGAAGACGATCTGCAGCAGGCGGCAGCGGCTGTTGCCGAACGCGATTTTGAGCGGCTGGCCGAGCTGGCAGAACATTCCTGTCTGAAAATGCACGCTTCGGCACTGGCGGCCAGGCCCGGCCTGCTGTACTGGCAGCCCGCCACCATAGCCTGCATGCACGCCATTCGTGAGCTGCGGGCACAGGGGCATGCGGTGTTTTTCACCAATGACGCCGGCCCGCAAATCAAGGCGGTATGCCTGCCCGAAGCCGAGGCCGTGGTCGCTGCAGCACTGCAGGATATTGCTGGTGTGCAGACATTGCTGCACAGCGGACTCGGCGATGCCGCCAGAATCACAGCCTCAGCCAGCAGCAACTGATCCGGCATGCCTGGTGCACAACCGTTGGCCACATTGAGCACGTCGGCGCCGGGCAAGGCGCTGATTCTGGGAGAATATGCGGTATTGTATGGCCATGCGGCGACGGTACTCGCCCTGCAGCGCAAGTTGCATTGCCGCATTCGCTGGCAGCCAGCGCCCCAGCACAGTCTGCTGGCGACGCCATTGCAGTCGACGCCACAGCCTTTCGATTTCGATGCCGACGGCAGCTTGCTGTGGCAGGATCAGGACAACGCACAACGGCTGCCGTTTATCAAACCGTTGCTGGATACGCTGGAGGGCTGGCCGGAGTTGCTCACACGGCGTCATCAGAGCAAGACTCTGCGCGCGCAGATCGAACTCGACAGCACAGCGTTTTATCATCCAGGCGGCGGCAAACTGGGGCTGGGCTCCAGCGCCGCGCTGGCCGTGGCGGTGTTCCAGGCCTGGTATCAACTGCGCTATCCCAACAGCAAACTGGATGCGGAGCAATGGTTGCCCAACCTGATCCTGCTGCACCGTCAACTGCAGCATGGCCACGGCAGCGGTGTGGACATTGCCGCCAGTCTTTACGGCGGTTTCATCAGCTACCGGCTTGGTCAGGGCAAACAGCGTTTCAGTGCGGCCAGCGCGCAACGCCTGCACTGGCCGCAGAGCCTGGAGATCATCTGGATCTGGCTGGGTAAATCCGCATCAACCGAACACATGATTGAAGACATTGAGCTGTTTCGTCGCCAGTGTCCGCAACAACACCGGCAGCACATCGAACATCTGGCCAGCATCAGCGCTGCCGGTCTGGATGCAGTAAAGCAAAACGATGCCAGAGCTGTGCAGCAGGCGATCGCCGCCTACGGTCATGCCATGCAGGCTTTTGGTGACGCCGCAGAGACATCCATCTACACCGATGATCATCGCCGGCTCGCCGCCCTCGCCAGCAACGCCGGGGTGGCATTCAAGCCCTCCGGTGCCGGCGGCGGTGATATAGCCCTGGCCGCGGCGACCGACACCGCAGCGCTGGCGACATTCGCCCGCCAGTGTAGTGCTGCCGGGTACGGCATCCTGGGCCAGCTATGAGCGGCAAGCGAACGGCGAGAATGTTAAAATGCAATGACTAGAGGTTTTGTGCTATCCGGTCCCGATAACATACAGCACAATCGATCAGCCTACTTGAAGAGTTTCCAGCATGGACAAATCCCGTATTCCCGGTTTTTACAAACTCAGCCTGAAACAGCGCATTCAGGCAGTACAGCAGCGCGGTCTGCTGAACAAGGACGAATTGCGCCAGCTTACCAGCGGCAGCCACACGCTGAGTCCGGAAGCTGCCGACAAGATGATCGAGAATGTCATCGGCGTGCTCGGAATACCCATGGGCGTGGGGCTGAACTTTGTTGTCAACGACAAGCCCTACCTGGTGCCGATGGCGGTGGAAGAACCGTCCATTGTCGCCGCCATCAGCGCGGCAGCCAAGCAGGCCATGAGCACGGGTGGTTTCAGGGTGCAAAGCACGGAACAGTTGCTCATCGGCCAGATCCAGATCGTTGATGTGCCACACCCGGCCAAGGCACAAAACCAGATCCAGCAGCGCCGCAGCGAAATCATCAACCTGGCCAACAGCCTGCATCCGAACATGGTCGCCCGCGGCGGCGGCGCCAAGGACATCGAGGTGCATCTGCATCAGTCGCCGTCCACCGGCAAGAACATGCTGGTGATCCATCTGCTGGTGGACACCTGTGACGCCATGGGCGCCAACCTGGTCAACACCATGTGCGAGGGCGTCGCCAGCCTGGTTGAAAGCATCACCGGTGGCAAGGTGTTTTTGCGCATCCTTTCCAACCTCACCGATCAAGCGCTGGTGACGGCACAGGTGACCTATCCGGTGGCGGTGCTGGCCGGCAAGGGCTTCAGCGGCGAGCAGGTGCGCGACGGCATCATTCTGGCCAATGATCTCGCCCTGGTCGATCCGTATCGTGCCACCACCCACAACAAGGGCATCATGAACGGCATTGACGCGGTGGCGCTGGCCACCGGCAA